>NZ_PUJV01000007.1:0-219431 GCF_011189495.1 Photorhabdus stackebrandtii | reverse complement strand
CATGTGTTAGGCCTGCCGCCAGCGTTCAATCTGAGCCATGATCAAACTCTTCTATTAAAAGCTTGATGCTCAAAGAATTTTACTGTTCATTCGTCATGAATCAACTGTTGTTCACTCTTCAAGACTTTAGTGTATTTCTTTGTGATACGGTCTTGTGAGTGCCCACACAGATTGTCTGATTAATTGTTAAAGAGCAGGCTGAACTAAAAAATAACATTCTGGTTCAGCCGGGCTGCGTATACTACGCTTTTCGCCCGCAGAGTCAAGCGCTTATTCGCTTTCTCTCTGCCTGGCCTCACACGTTTTGTCAGCGTTGTGTCGGTCAGTGGTGGCGCATTATAGGGGGTTCTTCGGCGCTGGCAATAGTTATTTTAAAAAAAGTTAACGACTGCTGATTATTACGCCAAATTTAACTTAAATTATCAATTTCTCCAGTTTTGAGAATCCATATTCCTGCAAAACAGAGATTAATTCATCAGTCTCAGCATCCATCTTCATACAATAAGCAAGGTTATCTGCTGAAGTACAAACAAGATTCTCCTGATGTTTAACCAACCAAGCTGTCCTTCGGGCAATAGCGGCACCGGAATCAATTAAGCGGGTACCATCAGGCAATACCTGAACTAATTCTTCTGCCAATAGTGGAAAATGAGTACAACCCAATACCACCGTATCAGGTGGTTCTTTCATTCTGAGCCAAGGTTTCAGTATCTTTTTTAAAGCGTCGGAAGATACCTTACCACCATGCAGTTTAGCTTCGGCTAATTCTACCAACTCAGCAGAACCTATAGATTCAATTCTGCAATCTATCGCAAATCTTTCGATAAGTTCTTTTGTATAGGCTCGGTTAACTGTTGCTCTCGTCGCCAGTAGCCCAACAATGCCATTACGAGTTAACTTCGCGGCGGGCTTTATCGCTGGAACCACACCAACCACCGGGAAACGGAACCGCTCACGCAAAGCTGGCAAACTGACGGTACTTGCGGTGTTACATGCAATAACGACTATTGCCAAAGAATGTTTTTGCTGAACGGCATCAACAATTTTAACGACTCGTTCAATAATAAATTCTTCCGATTTTTCACCATAAGGGAATGCTTCATTATCAAATACGTATATATAGTGGAGATCCGGCAACAATTGCCGGATCTCTTGGTAAACGGATAAACCACCGACACCAGAATCAAAAACTAAAACTGTCGGGCGGACAGGTTTATTCAAATCAGAAGTTATAGCTCCCAGTGAGGTAATATTCACGTCCTGGAGTACGATAGCCATAAACTGTCTCGTAATCTTTATCAAGCAGGTTGGCTATTCTACCACGAATTGTCAGATGAACAGTGACCGGATATGAAACAGTTAAATCCCAAAAGCTAACTCCGCCTAATTTCACTTCTTGAGCGGGAGATGTACTGGAATCTTTATCGTAACGCTGCCCAAGATATTGATAGGTTAATCCCCAATCAAAATCATATAGCTGCCAGTCAAGTTGATATTTCACTTGCTGCTTCGCACGGCGAGTTAAAATCTCATTAGTTTCACCATTACGTGGATCGATATATTGCAATGTCAATTGATGCTGGAATATTCCAGTATCAATTGAACCAGTCCATTCAACACCTTTAATTTTTGCTTTGCCAATATTGTAGTAGCGACTATTTGTATAATCGATCAATTGTTCAATGTCATTACGATATACAGAAAGACGCCAATTCAACAAACCAGTTACGCCTTCTATACCGCCTTCCCATTGTTTACTTTCTTCAGGTTTCAAATCTCGATTACCTCCCCAAGAACCATACATCTGGCTAAGAGTTGGCGCTTTAAACGCCGTACCATAAGAAGCAATCAAACGATAACCTTCAATAAACTCCCAGCCTGCACTGGTTTGCCATGTAGTATTCCAGCCAGCTTCTGAATGCTTATCCGACCGAATCGCGCCCTCCAGAATAAAATCATTTAATTGCTGCTGTGCTGTCAGATATATCCCTGTACTACGTACTGTTTCACTCGTTGGAATATAACTTGTTCCAGCGTCAATGGACTGTTTTTGAAAGTCGACACCCGTACTCACCATTCCCTGATATAGCTGAAAGGTATTTCCCCATTGCAAGTTACATTGTTCAGAATCGCCAAGAGTCGCGGATTTGTCATAGCGCCCATACTTAGGATCAAAGTTGTAGTCTTTTATATGACTATAACTTGCGATTAATTGGGACGAGTAAATCCCTTGGTTAAATTGGATCCCTGAGTCATAATGACGGCTATAAAGTTCACGAGTATCTGGCCTGGCATATGGATAACTCCAGTTAATATCCGCATCATAAGATGTTCTATTGTCATAGCCATAAGCACGGGCAAATCCACTGAATTGCTCATTAAATTTCTGATCAACCCCCAACCAGAGCACTTTACTCATAAAACCATCACGGTCAGGTTGCCTGAAACCACCAGTATTACCCGCAGAAACTACATCAAATCCTTTAGTATAAGTATAGCTGGCTGCTGCTGTCAGTGAGGTGTTTTCAGCTAATTTTTGCTGGGTTGCACCATCATAAACCTGGTAACCGTGTGAGCCGATACCTACGTTTAAACTGGTTCCCGGTTTCTCTCTGGTCGTTATGATATTAATAACGCCGCCAATCGCATCAGAACCATAAACCGCAGAACGTGGCCCACGGATATATTCAATTTTCTGAATCAACGATACAGGTATTTGGCTTAAATCAGAGGAGCCACTGATACCAGCTTGATTCAGACGTATTCCATCCATCAGCACCAATACATGACTAGAGTTAGTACCACGGATAAACAGGGAGCTTAACTGTCCAATACCACCATGCAGCGCAATATCAACACCGGGCAAGCGGCGTAAAATATCGGCTACGCTATTTGACTGCCAACGCTCAATTTCATCTCGTGTTACAACGGCATAAGGAGCCAATATGCTTGAAACAGGCTGTTTAAATCGACTTGCTGTAACAACCAATGAATCCTGCTGTTCTTCCGCAACAGCAACAGGATTCAAACCAGAGATAACTGCAACTGAAATTGCGGATAATAAAAACCGGTTTTTATTTATCATATAGAGAAAACGTCCAACAATGATTGTTAGAAGGCCAAACCTCCATGCTACGATGAAGGTTCAGACCTGTTTAGAATATAAGCATAGACAGGATTATGAATGCGTAATAAGAAAACTGGACATCCTTTGCTCTTTCCCTACAATTTCGCACGAAAATTTTTCTTACTACAGATATAAGAGAACAAACATAATGCAAAATCTCCTGCCAACGGAAAGCTATGAGCAACAACTTGCAGAGAAGGTAAGCCGTTTAAAAAACATGATGGCACCTTTCCAAACTCCGGAACCAGAGGTTTTCCGTTCACCGGTATCTCATTACAGAATGCGGGCAGAATTCCGAATCTGGCATGAGCAGGATGATTTGTACCATATTATGTTTGATCAACAGACAAAACAGCGTATTCGCATTGTGCAATTCCCTGTTGCCAGTAAATTAATCAACAACATGATGGCAGTGTTAATTGACGCCATTAAATCCGAACAAATCCTGCGCCATAAGCTATTTCAGATTGATTATCTGTCCACTAGCAGTAATAAAATCCTTGTTTCTCTGCTTTATCACAAAAAGTTGGTTGATGAATGGACACAACAGGCGTTAAAACTGCGGGAGGAGTTAAGAAATAAAGGGTTTAATGTTGAGCTAATTGGCAGGGCAGCTAAAACTAAAATCGTATTGAACCATGATTACATTGATGAGGTTTTACCTATTGCAGGTCGGAGTATGATCTATCGTCAGGTAGAAAACAGTTTCACCCAACCAAATGCCAGCGTCAATATTCACATGCTCGAATGGGCGATTGATATTACCAAAGGTTCACAAGGCGATTTACTTGAACTTTATTGCGGAAATGGCAACTTCTCTCTGGCGTTAGCTCAAAATTTTGAAAGAGTATTGGCGACAGAAATTGCCAAGCCATCCGTTGCTGCTGCTCAATACAATATCGCAGCCAATAATATTGATAATGTGCAAATTATCCGAATGTCGGCAGAGGAATTTACTCAAGCAATGAATGGAGAACGCGAATTTAATCGCCTTCACGGAATCGATTTGAAAAGCTATCAATGTGAAACTATTTTTGTCGATCCACCACGTAGCGGCCTTGATGAAAAAACAGTTGAGATGATCCAGGCATATCCGCGGGTTCTTTATATTTCCTGCAACCCGGAAACCCTTTGCCATAATTTAGAAACATTAACCCGAACGCATAAAATCAGCCGCCTGGCTCTGTTTGATCAGTTCCCTTATACACACCATATGGAATGCGGCGTATTTCTGGAAAAATTAAACTGAGACTTAACCAGCATACAAAACAAAAACGCCGCAGATAGTTATCTCTCCGGCGTTTTTCATCAATTAATGGCTGTTTTCTGCAATTGCCTGGTTTTTACGGACTTTTATTTTTCTGTAAATCCAGAACACCAATATAGTCCCTATTACCGCGGGGAGGAAATTAGAACCAATTTCAGGGTACTCCACCCTGATAATCGCACTATAACTAAATAATCCCAAGAGGAAGCAAGCGACAACCAGTTTAGGCACCCCATCAGGCATTGAATGATTCAAATAGCGCTGATGGAGACAATAAATTGATAACACCAGTGTTATCAATGGGAAAACTGAAAAAGAAACAACTGAGCTAAAAACTGCTGAAAACGTTCCATTAGTTGCTAATCCGACAATAAAAGCGAGTAACAATGTACTTTTGTCCTGGCGGTATTGTTCCATCATTTCGTTCTCCTTCTTCATAGTTATTTAAGTTTAGGGTCCGGTGGATTTATTTCTCTGCGATACCAATAATATGCACCTTTAGCAATCATCCGTAGTTGCAAGACTAAACGTTCTTCCAAACGCTGTCTTTTCTCCAAATCAATATCCAATGCTTCTGCACCTGCACTGAATACTATTGTCACCATTGCCTCTGCCTGTACTTCAGTAAAATGTCTCGGCATATGGCTTTCCTGCTCTAAATAGTCTGCCAACTCAGCAATAAAATGTTGGATTTCCCGTGCGACAGCGGCACGAAATTCAGCAGAGGTACCTGAGCGTTCACGTAATAGTAAGCGGAATGCATTTGGATTATTACCAATAAATTCCATAAAAGTTGAAACAGATGTGCGGATGACACTGCCACCTTTAGCAATACGTTGCCGGGCTTGTCTCATTAACTGACGTAGCATCAAGCCACTCTCATCCACCATAGTCAGCCCTAATTCATCAACATCACGGAAATGGCGATAAAATGAAGTTGGCGCAATGCCTGCTTCCCGAGCCACCTCACGCAAGCTAAGGCTGGTAAAACTCCGTTCAGCACTCAGTTGACTGAATGCCGCTTCAATTAGTGAACGACGGGTTCTTTCTTTCTGTTTCGCTCTGACGCCAGTAATGTTACTCACACGAATCCTGATATCTCTGTCTGAATATAGTGAAGAAATAGACCAAATTTTATAATCATGCTCTTATCATGTCACTGATACGGATTTGTTTCATCATTAAACTGTGACATAAAATCCTTATGACGATTGGGTTATTAACTCAACCAATGTTAATATGGCGTTGTAATTTTGTGTAAAAACAGGTCTTTCCTCTATGCAACATATTCATTTTGACGCCATTGTCATTGGTTCCGGCCCCGGTGGAGAAGGAGCAGCAATGGGATTGGTGAAACAGGGTAAAAGCGTTGCCGTTATCGAACGCTATAACAACGTCGGCGGTGGTTGCACTCACTGGGGTACTATCCCGTCCAAAGCCCTCCGCCACGCCGTCAGCCGTATTATCGAATTTAACCAAAACCCTCTGTACAGTGATAATTCCCGCATTCTTCGCTCTTCATTTGCTGAAATCTTACGCCGCGCTGAAATCGTCATTAATCAGCAAACTAAAATGCGCCAGGGATTTTATGAGCGCAATGGATGTCGTATGTTTTCCGGGGAAGCAACATTTATTGATGACCACCGGGTGAGTGTGCGCTATGCCGATGATAACTACGATATCTTAAGCGCAGATAAGATTATTATCGCAACCGGATCCCGCCCATATTGCCCGCCAGATGTTGATTTCACCCATTCCCGTATTTATAACAGCGATTCCATTCTGAAACTGGATCACGAACCACGGCATGTGATTATTTATGGTGCCGGGGTAATTGGTTGCGAATATGCGTCAATTTTCCGCGGATTAGGCGTGAAAGTTGATTTGATCAATACCCGTAACCACTTACTGGCTTTCCTTGATCAAGAGATGTCAGATGCACTTTCCTACCATTTTTGGAATAGTGGTGTCGTGATCCGCCACAATGAAGAATATTCTAAAATTGAAGGTGTTGATGATGGTGTTATCGTTCACCTCAAATCCGGTAAAAAAGTCAAAGCCGACTGTCTGCTTTATGCTAACGGCCGAACAGGTAATACCGATACTCTTGGGCTGAAAAACATTGGTCTGGAAGCCGATGGCCGCGGGTTACTGAAAGTCAATAAGATCTATCAAACCAACAATGAAAATATCTACGCCGTAGGAGATGTCATCGGTTATCCAAGCCTGGCATCCGCCGCTTATGATCAGGGCCGAATTGCCGCGCAAGCGATGACTAAAGGAAACGCCGAAGCTCATCTGATTGAAGATATTCCAACCGGCATCTATACCATTCCTGAAATAAGCTCTGTGGGTAAAACCGAACAACAATTAACCGCAATGAAAGTGCCTTATGAAGTTGGGCGCGCACAGTTTAAACATCTTGCACGCGCACAAATTGCCGGGATGAATGTCGGAAGCCTGAAAATACTGTTCCACAGGGAAACCAAAGAGATTCTTGGTATTCACTGTTTCGGGGAGCGTGCTGCTGAAATCATTCATATCGGTCAGGCTATTATGGAACAGAAAGGTGAAAGTAATACTATCGAATATTTTGTCAATACTACCTTCAACTACCCAACTATGGCGGAAGCCTATCGTGTCGCAGCCCTAAATGGCCTGAACCGGCTATTTTGATTGCCCGTAATAAGCGCCCATTTTAGCGCTGATAACCTCTGCCAGTTGCTCATAGCGACCACGCAGAGGTGAACCAGGCCTATAAATCAAAATAACAGACCGCTTAGGTTCAGGGTTACCACACCCCAGATAACAGACACCATCGCGTTTTCTCTCTTGTGGAACTGCCAGATCAGGCAATAAAGTGATTCCACTACCGGCAGCAACCATATTACGCAGGGTTTCCAAACTGGTTGCACGGAAATGTGTATCTTCCTTCGCTCCGGCCTGAAAACAAAAACCCATGGCCTGATCACGCAAGCAATGACCATCTTCCAGCATCAGCAGTTTCTCACCTGCCAATTCATCCATTGCAATTTTTTCTCGATCTGCCCAGGGATGGTCATCATAGATTGCCAGTTTCATTGATTCTTCAAACAACGGCACTTTGATGAAGGCTTCTGTCTCTTTAATCATCGCTAGAATCACACAATCCAGTTTGCCACTCTCCAACTGGGCTAACAAACTTTGCGTCTGAGCTTCATGCAGATACATTTCCAACTTAGGAAACAAACTATGAAGTTCAGGAATAATATGAGGTAACAGATATGGGCCAATTGTTGGGATCAAACCAATATGCAGAGGACCAGACATATTCTCCCCTTGAAGTGATGCCATTTCCTGTAGGACCCTAACCTCACGGAGAACCGTTCTGGCCTGTTCCACTAATAACATCCCTTGTTGCGTGAACAAAACCTTACGACTGGTGCGTTCCAACAGCATGACACCCAAATCATCCTCAAGCTTACGAATTTGCCCGCTTAACGTAGGCTGGCTGACGTGGCATGAATCGGCAGCATGGCGAAAGTGCCGATGCTCCGCAAGAGCCACAAGATATTCCAGATCGCGGATATTCATTCCCACCTCAACATATTTAATATAAATGATAGAAACGACCAATAGATAATTATATCAATGTGAGGAGAAGACTATCAGATAATCCTTAAAAACTTATATGTAAAGATCTCATTTATTTTACAGGGGATATTAATATCCCCTAACGATGACTCACTTAAGCTTTAGCCTCTGTTTAGCATCTGTAATCGCTTTCATGACCTGTTTCCGCGATACACCACCTTTTGCAAGACGCTTATCCAGACAAGATTGCAGAGACAAAATATCGTATACATCTTCAGTAATTGTGCTGCTAAATTTCTGCAACTCTGCCAATGACAGCTCTTCCAGCGCCTTACCTTGCGCAAGCGCCATAATCACGGTTTCCCCGACAATATGGTGAGCCTCACGGAATGGAACACCTTTTGCGACCAGATAATCAGCCAATTCAGTTGCGTTAGCATAACCCTGTTTAGCCGCTTCTTCACAACGTGAACGCCTGACTTGAATACCATCCAGTACCAACGCTGCCATATGCAAGCAATCGAGCCAAGTGTCCAGCGCATCTAACAACCCTTCTTTATCCTCCTGCATATCTTTATTATAGGCCAGCGGCAGACCTTTCAGGGTCATCATCATACCGGTCAATGCTCCCTGCACCCGCCCACATTTCCCACGGATTAACTCCAGCGCATCCGGGTTTTTCTTCTGTGGCATCAGGGAAGAACCCGAAGTCACTCGATCTGACAGTTCAACAAAGCCCGCTTCACCACTGTTAAAGAAAATCAGGTCTTCAGCAAAACGGGAAAGGTGGATCATGCTGATACTAGCGTCAGACAGCAATTCCAGTACATGGTCACGATCTGAAACGCTATCCAGACTGTTACGAGTCGCAGAAGCGAACCCCAGCCATGACGCCAACTGTTCGCGGTCAATATCATAAGCGGTTCCGGCCAATGCACCGCATCCAAGCGGGCTGGTATCCAGCCGTCTTAAAGTATCCTGTAACCGGCTTTCATCACGAGCCAACATTTCTACATAAGCCAGGCACCAATGAGCAAATGTGACAGGTTGTGCTCTTTGCAAATGAGTATAACCCGGCATAACCGCATCCTGATTATTCTCTGCGGTAATAACCAATGCCTGCTGTAATTCCACAATTGCCTGATGAAGATAGGTAATATGTTCTTTACACCAAAGTTTGAGGTCTGTTGCCACCTGATCATTACGGCTACGACCTGTATGAAGCTTCTTACCCAGATCGCCGACTTTGCTGATCAACTGCCCTTCCACCCAACTATGAATATCTTCCGCATCACTTTGCAGGATGGCTTGTGGACTAGCTTGAACCTCACTCAGCAATTCATTTAATGCCATCTCCAGCTTTTGTTGCTCCTCCGCCGTCAGCACACCAACAGTCACCAGCGCTTTCGACCATGCAACCGAACCTGTAATGTCCTGCTCCGCCAGTCGGTAATCAAAGCGAAGTGAATCGTTAAATTGTTTGAACCGTTGATCTACTTCCTGACTGAAACGCCCGCCCCAAAGTGCCATATTTTTATTCCTGATTATCTGATGCCTGAGTAATTTATTGCCTTTTGTAAGCCGTAACTGCATGCAGTAAGTGGAGATAATGGACCAGATAAAGTCAATCCGGGAACGGATTCACGATCTGGTCATTACCCCCATTACCACGAACGATGAAATTACTCTTTACTATTTAATGCCCGAATACGTGAAGAGAGAGAATACAGACGGATAAACCCTTCTGCATGGCTATGATCGTAAACCTCATCTTCACCAAACGTTGCAAACGCTTCAGAATAAAGACTGTTTGCCGATCTCTTCTGGATCGCTGTCACCTGGCCTTTATAGAGTTTCAGTACCACTTCACCACTGACATCCACAGCCAACGTCTCAGCGGCTGCCTGAATAGACTGACGCAACGGTGCGAACCAACGTCCATCATAAACAACATAGGACATTTCCAGCCCAAGTTGCTGACGCCATTTAAAACTATCGCGGTCCAGCACCAGTTGTTCGACACCACGCAATGCGGCCATCATGATGGTTCCTCCCGGTGTTTCATAACAACCACGAGATTTCATTCCCACCAGCCGGTTTTCCACGATATCAATCCGGCCAATACCGTGTTTTGCCCCCAACACATTCAGCGCCTCAAGGCATTGATATGGCGACATCACCTTACCGTTAATCCCAACAACTTCGCCTTTCTCAATAGTAACGTTTACCAGTTCAGCTTCATCTGGCGCGTCTTCTGGCTCCACTGTCCACACCCAACAATCTTTATTAGATGCATTCCAGGTGCTTTCCAGCACTCCACCTTCTGTAGAGATATGCCATGCATTCTCATCACGGCTGTAGATTTTCTCCAGTGTTGCCGTCGTTGGGATATCCCGTGCTTTCAGATAATCCAACAACGCTTCACGGGAACGTAAATCCCACTCTCTCCACGGTGCTACCACTTTCAGATGAGGCGCTAACGCCGTATAGGTACTTTCAAACCGAACCTGATCGTTACCCTTACCTGTCGCGCCATGAGCCAGTGCATCTGCCCCCACTTTCAATGCCAGTTCAACCTGTGCTCTAGCAATAATTGGCCGCGCCATTGAAGTTCCCAGTAAGTAGCTGCCTTCATACAGGGCGCCGGTTTTCAGTACCGGATAAACATAATCTTTAATGAATTCCTCACGCAGATCCACAACGTGACATTCTGATGCGCCAGAGCGTAAAGCTTTCTGCTCCACGCCCTCCAGATCTTCACGGCTTTGCCCCACATCGGCGACAAATGCAACAACTTCACAGTTGTCATAATGCTCTTTCAGCCAGGGAATAATGGCAGAAGTATCCAGACCACCAGAATAAGCGAGAACTATTTTTTTAATATCTTTAGTATGCATGAAGTTACCCTTTGAAATTCCGTTGTTGTTTATCAGCAAAGCTTTGCCGAAAATTAATCAAACTTGATTTAAACCAGAATACGAGTACCGACGGGAACACCGTTAAATAGGGCAGTCAGTTGATCCGCATGGCGCCAACTGGCGATATCCACCGGGCGACCTAATGTTTTAGCTGCATCCAGAGCTGCATTTACCTTCACGATCATGCCGTCAGTAATGATGCCCTGCACAATAAGTTGTTCAGCTTTCTGAGCGGTCATATCAGAGATCTTCTGCCCTTTACCATCCAAAATGCCGCTAACATCAGAGAGCAATACCAGATCAGCCCCCAGTGTTTGAGCTATCGCTGTTGCCGCCTGATCAGCATTCACATTCATCAGTTCCCCTTTATCAGTTGCACCAATCGAACTAATAATGGGTATATAACCAGCATCCAGTAAAATTCTTAGCAACTTAGCGTCACCCGGCATCGCTTTCCCCACATGCCCCAACTCTTCACTCAGTTGGGAAACCGTGACCACATTACCATCTCCTAAATATAATCCAACTGATGCAAGCTGATACTTAGTCGCCCACGACAACAAGGTCTTATTGGCTACACCTGCCAATGCGCCGGTGATAATCCCTATCTGATCCGCGGGTGTTACCCGTAATCCTTGCTCCTTCACTACCGGCAGTTGCAGCTTCTGCATCAGTTCATCTACCAGACAACCACCACCATGAACAATCACCAATTGGCGTTTATGTGTTTGCCGATATTCCTGCAATGCAGTAAACAAGCGTTCCAGTGCTTCTTCATTGTCCAATAACACGCCACCTAACTTTATGACTAAAGGTTCCATCTGCTTTACTCCATCATGCCAATAATTAAAGTAATGCCTGAGTTTCTTCAAACCCAAAACGTATATTCATACACTGAACTGCCTGAGTTGCCGCGCCTTTCAAGAGATTATCCTCAGTACCGACAATAATCAGGTGATCACCCTGCACAACAAAACCGATATCACAGAATGGTGATCCAACAACGGATTTCAGAGCCGGCACCCCTTTGCTATAGAGACGCACCAATGGCTTATCTTTATACGCCTGTTGATAAGCCTCACTTATCTGTTCTGCGGTAACACCCTGATTCAATTTACAGGTAATCGTAGCAAGAATACCCCGCGCAAAATTGCCAAGATGTGGAGTAAAAATCACCCTGGTCCCCAGGTGTTCCTCAATCTCTGGTTGGTGACGATGAGTAAATATTCCATAAGGTTGCAGGCTAACTTCGCAGAAGCTGCTGATCATACTGGCTTTCCGGCCTGCACCACTCACACCGCTGGTGGCATTAATCACCGGCCAGTGACAGGTATTCAGCAAACCCTTTTTCAGCAGCGGTTTTAGAGCGAGTTGAGAAACCGTTGGATAACACCCCGGGACAGCAACCAACTGAGCCTGTTTAATTTCTTCAGCCTGCCATTCAGCAAGTCCATATACAGCTTGTGCTAACCATTGAGTATGCTTATGTTTGAATCCGTAGTATTGTTGATAAATCTGAGCATTTTGTACGCGATAGGCACCGGACAGATCGAATACAATGCAACCAGCTGCCAGAAATACCGGCGCAATGTCATGACTGACCTCATGGGCGGTGGCAAGAAAAACCACATCAACCCCTTTAACGGCATCAGTCATGTCAGTCAGCGGTTGCAACGGTAGATCAACGATGCCTTTATACTGTGGATGTAAATCTGAGAAGCATTTATCTGCATCAACGCTCTGAGCAGAAACCATCAGCCTAATCAGATTTATATGTGGGTGACGATGCAGATATGCTGCCAGTTCTGCTCCGGTATAACCACTTGCACCAACAACCAGCGTATTCAACATGGGATATCTTTACCTTGTGCTCAGTATTTAAACGGGATAATGTATTTTTATTCAAAAAAAATGCATGAATATTGATACTATCATGAATAAAGGCTGTCAACAGTGAATATTAAATTACCTCCATTTATTGAGCTATTTCGGCAGTTAATCGCAACTCCCTCAATCAGCGCCACCGATATCAGCATCGATCAGAGTAATGAGTCTTTAATCAACCTGCTGGCAAGTTGGTTACAGGAAATTGGTTTCGAGATTGAAATACAACCCGTACCCAAAGTCCGTGGGAAATATAATTTACTGGCGACTCTGGGGAGTGGTTCAGGTGGATTACTGCTATGTGGACATACTGATACCGTCCCTTTTGACGAAGGGCGCTGGACTAAAGATCCCTTCACCCTGACAGAACGTGATAACAAACTATATGGTTTAGGTACGGCAGACATGAAAGGCTTTTTCGCCTTTATCATTGATGCCTTGCGGGATATTGATGCCAGTAAAATAACCCGTCCGCTGTACATTCTGGCTACCGCGGATGAAGAGACAACAATGGCAGGTGCCCGTTATTTTGCGGCAAGTACCACTATCCGACCGGATTTCGCTATCATCGGTGAACCGACTTCATTGCATCCTATCTGTGCACACAAAGGACATTTATCGAACGCTATCCGCATTGTTGGTCAATCCGGGCACTCCAGTGATCCAGATCGTGGTATAAACGCCATTGACTTGATGCGCGAATCTATTGGTCACCTGATTGAACTACGCAATACGCTAAAAGAGCGTTACAACAACCCGGCGTTTACCATTCCATACCCAACCATGAACTTCGGCTATATTCATGGAGGTGACGCAGTAAACCGTATTTGTGCCCATTGTGAATTGCATATGGATATTCGCCCGTTACCGGGGCTAACGTTACAGGATCTGAACGGACTGTTAAATAAGGCGCTGGAACCAGTTAAGCAACGTTGGCCTGGCCGCTTAACTATCGATGAATTACATACCCCTATTCCCGGTTATGCATGCCCAACCGATCACAAGATGGTTGACGTGATTGAGAAACTGCTAGGCCGCAAGGCTGAAACAGTCAACTACTGTACCGAAGCACCATTCATTCAGGAAGTATGCCCAACGTTAGTCCTTGGCCCAGGTTCTATTGAACAAGCACATCAACCGGATGAGTTCATTGATATGTCGTTCATTGAACCCACCAAAAAGGTAATTTCTCAGTTAATCGATCATTTTTGTCTAAGCAATAATTAATCGTTTTACTCGTCCCCCAAAAATCAGGGGGACTTAAGCATCATAACAAGCAACAAAAGCACCTTTCCCAAGCCTTCTGCGCATAAGTAATACTTATAGAACATGACCTGCCATTAAATTTTAGAAATTTCTCCCAAACTGATTATTTTCTGATATGAATATGAGGGCTTAGGGTAAATACAACACTGTGGCGCCACAAAAAATAGCTTCCCGCCACTTAAATAAAACTTTTCTACAGGAACAGAATCAACATTCTGCCAGCAATAAAGGCCAAGAGTCATATGAACCAACAATATTCCGCAATGCGTAGTAATGTCAGCATGCTAGGCAAGCTGCTCGGAGACACTATCAAAGAAGCTTTAGGGGAAGATATTCTCGATAAAGTTGAAACTATCCGCAAATTATCCAAATCATCCCGTGCCGGCAATGAAGCACACCGCCAGCAACTACTATCCACACTGCAAAACCTATCCAATGATGAACTGTTGCCGGTTGCACGTGCTTTTAATCAATTTCTCAACCTGACAAACGTCGCGGAACAATATCACAGCATATCCCCACATGGTGAAGCTGCCAGCAACCCCGTTGCTTTGGCGAAGTTATTCACCCAGTTAAAAGAAAAAAACTTCAGTAACGGCGATCTGAAAAAAGCAGTGAATGAGCTGTCTATTGAATTGGTCCTCACCGCCCACCCAACTGAAATCGCGCGTCGTACCTTGATCCACAAACTGGTAGCCGTTAACTCCTGCCTGTCACAATTAGATCACGATGATCTGGCGGATTATGAGCGTAATAATATTATGCGCCGCCTGCGCCAGTTAGTTGCTCAGTCATGGCATACTGATGAAATCCGTAAAATCCGCCCTACTCCCATTGATGAAGCTAAGTGGGGCTTCGCTATGGTGGAGAACAGCTTATGGGATGGTGTGCCAGCATTCCTGCGTGAATTCAATGAACAGTTGGAAGAGTCAATTGATTACAGCTTGCCGGTCGAAGCTGTCCCTATCCGTTTTACTTCCTGGATGGGCGGCGACCGCGACGGCAACCCGAATGTCACGGCTGAAGTCACTCGCCATGTATTACTGCTTAGCCGCTGGAAAGCAGCCGACTTGTTCCTGAAAGATATTCAGGTTCTGGTTTCTGAATTATCCATGTCTGAATGCACACCAGAAGTTCGCAAACTGGCAGGTGGCGATGAAATTCTGGAACCTTACCGGGAAATTGCCAAAAAACTGCGAACACAACTCAGCAATACATTGGAATATTTAGAGAAACGACTGAAAGGGGAACAAGTTCTGCCACCCACCGATCTGCTAGTAGATAATGAACAACTCTGGCAACCCCTTTACGCCTGTTATCAATCATTGAAAACCTGTGGAATGGAAATCATCGCCAACGGTCAATTATTGGATATCCTGCGCCGTATTCGTTGCTTCGGCCTGTCACTGGTACGCATTGATGTCCGTCAGGAAAGCAGCCGACACACAACCGCCATGTCTGAATTGACGCAATACCTGGAATTAAGCGACTACGAAAGCTGGCCGGAAGAAGAGAAGCAGGCTTTCCTGCTGCATGAACTGAACTCCAAACGTCCACTGATCCCACATAACTGGCAGCCAAGCGCTGAAACTCAAGAAGTTTTCGAAACCTGTAAGGTGATTGCAGAATCACCTCAAGACGCTATCGCTGCTTACGTTATCTCAATGGCTAAAGTGCCTTCTGATGTATTAGCGGTTCACCTGCTGCTGAAAGAAGCCGGTTGCCCGTTCACCTTGCCAGTTGCCCCTCTGTTTGAAACCCTTGATGACCTGAACAATGCCGAGAATGTCATTCAACAATTGATGAATATTAAATGGTATCGCTCTCTGATTCAGGACAAGCAGATGGTGATGATTGGCTACTCTGACTCGGCAAAAGATGCCGGGGTAATGGCAGCGGGATGGGCGCAATACCGCGCACAAGATGCACTAATCAAAACCTGTGAAAAAGAAGGCGTCACGCTAACCTTATTCCACGGGCGCGGCGGTACCATTGGCCGTGGTGGCGCACCGGCACATGCAGCATTGCTCTCCCAGCCACCGGGAAGCCTGAAAGGTGGGCTACGTGTCACCGAACAGGGTGAAATGATTCGCTTCAAATTCGGTCTGCCACAAGTCACTATCAGTAGCCTAGCGTTGTATGCCAGCGCAATTCTGGAAGCCAACCTGCTACCCCCACCGGAACCTAAGCCGGAATGGCATCAGATAATGGATACCTTGTCTGATGTTTCTTGCAAGATGTATCGTAATTATGTACGTGAGCAACCTGATTTTGTGCCTTATTTCCGTGCTGCAACGCCAGAACTGGAATTGGCTAAACTACCTTTGGGTTCTCGCCCGGCCAAACGCCGCCCGACAGGGGGTGTGGAAAGTTTGCGAGCTATCCCGTGGATTTTTGCCTGGACACAGAACCGCCTGATGTTACCGGCCTGGTTAGGTGCAGGCGCTGCTCTACAAAAAGTCGTGAATAATGGTAAACGGGATGTACTGGCAGAAATGTGCCGCGATTGGCCTTTCTTTACAACCCGCATTGGTATGCTGGAGATGGTTTTCGCTAAAGCGGACTTATGGCTGGCGGAATATTATGATCACCGCTTGGTAGATAAGAGTTTGTGGCCGTTAGGTCAGGAGCTGCGAGAGCAACTTTCAGCGGATATTAAAACGGTATTAACCATTTCCAAAGATGAACATTTGATGGCAGATTTACCGTGGATTGCAGAATCAATCGCCTTGCGTAATGTTTATACCGATCCATTAAATGTTTTGCAGGCAGAACTTCTGCTACGTTCCCGTCAGCAACAACACCCTGATCCACAGCTTGAACAGGCACTGATGGTCACAATAGCAGGTGTAGCAGCAGGAATGCGAAATACAGGTTAGTCGCTGTCAGCAGGAAACAATCTCCACACGACGGTAGTGATATTATTGAGCACAGTACGGGTATCTTTCATCTACATATAACTCAGTACAATATGTGCTCAATGGTATCACAGTTTTCCCACATTTACCGTTTGTGAAATTTAGCTAAATATGGATGCAAACAAAAAGGAAGTCATTTCTCGACAGGTGAAACATGCTTGAAGAGCAATTCCTTAATAATTTACCCCCTCTGTTCCACTAAGCAAAAGACACAACAAGAGCCGGCTAAGCTCCACTCATTACATAAATAAAATTTGATAATGTGATTTTGATTCACTTCCCTAGAATTGTGCCTTTCCATTTCTAAGAGGGTTCAATCATGAAGAAAAGTAAACTTGCTATTTTGTTATCTCTTGCTTCCCTGTTTAGTGTTAATGCCTATGCCCAAACAGAGCAACCACAGGAAGCCCCTGCTGCTAAAAATGCCCTGACAGCACAATCCCAGTTGCTACCTAACCCTGAGAGCCCCATCCGCGCCGACGAGAAGGAGCGCAACATTAAGCCTGAGATAGCTTACATCCCCGCACCTCCGCTAACCAATATGTGGGTCTATGCCGTTGGCTCGACAAATTGCGGATGGGAATACACTTTCAACTTGCCGGTGACGAACTGTAATCACGGAGGAAACCTGCTTCGCGCCGCCGTTCTGGAGATTGGCTACGGATTCAACCCCATTGCTGGGATGAACGGCGGTACACTACCAGGCTCAATGTACTCTTCTACACCAGTTTGTATTACAGGCGGGTACTACACTTGGCCGTGCGCTGCGGGCCAAATTGTGATTGGCTTCCTTAAGGAATACAGCCTTGACGGCTACCAGAATGGTCTATTCAGATACCAGAACACTTCCACTAACTGGCCTCATAATACTATGTCAACGCAGATCAACATTCGTTGACCTGCTGTGGAAACCCACTTAAATCTGTAAGGGCCGGGAAACCGCCCTTATTCATTTTTATGCGCAAGTATCGACGCCGATAGTTTCCTGCTATATGACAGATTCAAGCACCTTGAGCATCTTTTTACCATTACGCATCACGCTGGTGAAATCGGCTTATTTAACACCACCTATTTCTGTCAGAGAAACCTCGGCTGTAGCCATTATCAGAGATATCAAAAATGATATTGAGCTGTTGACCACAACACTGAGCGATTGCGCGCGCTGGCATAGAGGTAACTGACTCTGGCATTAATTCTCATCGTAATCAAGCCATTCGGTTTTTTCGCCTGATATTCCCGCCCGCATTAGGCGAAGGTTTACAGCGACTTTTGCTAAACTTTGTGCCACGAGGTCCCTTGAATACCTAATGGCGGCCATCCTTGGTTTTCAGTGGTAGGGAATGTAGCCGCAAGGTCCCTAGCTTGCTGTAACATCCGTCCGACTAAGCTGGCCAGCAACTCAGCATCCAGCTTTTCCAGCCATTCTCGGCTCCAAAGCAGAGTCTCACCCTCGCCACTGCGGCTCAATTGCAACGGCGGCCAGTCGGCTAATGTAGCCAAAGAGCGGGGTTGGACATCACCCAGCGGAATAAACAAAGTTACCAGCTCATCACGTTGACGGATATGCAGGCTAAAAGGGCCAAGCGGCAGATCAAGCCCCTCCGGGTGCAGGGACTCCTCGGTCTGCCCCAGGAGCCGGCACAGATCCGATAATAGGAGATTGAACATGATTACTCTTTATGGTTGTCAAACACGGATTCAGTCGGTGGCCACAGGTTGGCGATCGGAGGATTACCCGGTGTACCTTGCAATTTGCCACCTATGGTCGCAGCCCAAGGATCGATGACGCGTGCTTGGGACCCCCAAGTTTCGGGTTTGCTAAGCTCACTGTTGGGATCGCGACCGACTACCACGAAGCAATGAGTCTGGGTATGCCCCTTGGAGCCACGATGAGCGACTACCTCAATACGCTGCTGGTCGTCTTGATTGTGCTTCATCAATTCGGCTGCCGCAGAGTAGGCCAGGGTAGTGCAACAGCCAGCCTGGGCCTGAGCGACATGGCGGGCGATGGATTGCAATTGGTTGAGGCTGACGTTGCCTCGCTTGGCGGCGATGGCTGCCATGTTGGACATCATGTTGGCCTGGCTGTTAACCTTCTGGCGCTCAGGGTTATCATTGAATAACCGTAATCTCTCCATAATCTTCTGATAATTAGGGTTCTGCTTGCTAACAAAGGTGCCTGCATCAGTACATGCATAGGTTTCCATCTTCTGCAAGGTCGGCATAGCCTGCTGTAACACGGCCTGGAGACCGGTCGTCACCACCTTCGGCTGGAGGGTACGCACCATAGCACCCTGTTCCGCCAGGGTCTGTTTAAGTTCGGTGAGGCGGGTGCCACGGGCCGCCACCTCTTTGGGATTGTGATTCTCCCAATGCTGGATAGCATCTTGTACCCGTTGGGCCTGCCCGCTGCTGGGGGCACTCTGCAATTGGCGCAGTTCAGTGATCAACTGTTTGAGATCCGAACTCTGGAAATGCAGCAAACCACGTCGAACAGACTGTTCGAACAGACGGTTGCCCTGTTCGAGTAGAGGAGAGGCGGCAGCGTGCTGAGGAGCTTGCATTTGGCTAAGTGGCATACGGCCGCTAATGGGTGAGATTGGCATTATCTTTTCCAAAATTAGGTTGAGTTAATTAAGAATATCTTAGTATTTTTCCTGCCCTACTTATGTAAAAAAGTGACCAGACTTTTGTCTGTTTTGGGTATCAGAAGATTTCCGTTACCGACTCAACATTCAAACAAACTTGCTTTCTCAGATTTTATACAGAAAAATGCTGCGTACATTAATTTACTGTATTTATAGGAAAATACTCATGGCTGCTGTTGCTCGATTTGATTTAAAGATGAATATGGCTACATTCGAACACACGGCAGCTAACAGGGCAAGATCTCACTTTAAATTGAACTATTTCGCTAACTTAAGAAGGATGAGAACGATATCATTGGTCAAATCAGGGCGAGATCTCACATTTTTAGCATAGGAGAGAGTATCAACATCTATTTATTAGTCGAATCTACCCTTCATAAATCAGCAAGTAAATAGCCTGATAATATAAAAATATCCTTTTCTGTTTTCTCGGATAATCAGCCCCTTTATCAAGGTTTAAATCCTGCCAAATTAACCGTTTTATCCCTTTTTTATTGCGTTATTTTTACGGTTTTCTTCATAAAATAACCGGAGTGAAAACGCTTAAACACCTATCTTATTCGGATAATATTCTTTTACGTGAAGATTTACTTTCAACTCGCTATTAACGGTTAATGATTTTCTATTAAATACCATTAACTATCCTGCTAAAAAGTTACATTTATTAAATTAAATCCGCTCCTGATCTAAAATATTTAATATTTCTACATTCACGTTTTTAAATGATTACAGCAGGTTAGGCTAATGTAAAATAAGCAGAGTATAAAATCGCAGACAAATGAATTAAACATGGCAGGATAAACAATCAGTAAATCAGTAAATCAGTAAATCAGTAAATCAGTAAATCAGTAAATCAGTAAATCAGTAAATCAGTAAATCAGTAAATCAGTAAATCAGTAAATCAGTAAATCAGTAAATCAGTAAATCAGTAAATCAGTAAATCAGTAAATCAGTAAATCAGTAAATCAGTAAATTTTATGTAATAAAATATTAATTTCAACTGGCAGATTCGACTAATCATTTAATTGATAACAATAAATTATTTATTAACATTAAAACCCCTTTATCCTTTCAGCTATATAAAATTAAATATCAAAAGTATATTAACCTTAATATTCACAAATATAATAAGAATTTACCATTCATATCAATACAGCGGAAAAAATATGCTCTTACTAAGCGACATTTCTTAATAAGAGCCAATGATTAAGGACGAACACCCAATGTATGACAAATCGCATAACTCAATTCTGCACGGTTCAGGGTATAAAAGTGAAAATCTTTTACACCTTCACGACTTAAAATTTTCACCATATCCATTGCGATAGAAGCACCAACCAGATTAGAGCTCTCAGGGTCATCATCCAGCCCTTCAAACATTCTGGTCATCCAGCTCGGAATACGAACATTGGTCATTGTCGCAAAACGTTTCAGCTGACGGAAGTTGGACACCGGCAGAATACCCGGTACGATTTCAACATCAATTCCAGCGGCAACACAACGGTCACGAAAACGCAGATAACCTTCCACATCAAAGAAAAATTGAGTAATCGCACGGTTCGCACCCGCATCAATCTTTCGTTTCAAGCTAATCAGATCAGCCTGAGAATTTTTCGCCTCCGGATGAACTTCCGGGTAAGCAGCCACTGAAATATCAAAATCAGCTTCTTTTTTAAGTAATTCAACCAGATCAGCCCCATACATTTTGGGTTTTTCACTGTTATCAGGTAAATCACCCCGCAAAGCCACAATATGACGAATACCATTATTCCAATAATCACGGGCAATTTCGCACAATTCATCGCGGCTGGCATCAATACAGGTGAGGTGCGGAGCAGCCTCAAGACCGGTTTTCTCTTTTATTCCTTTGATAATGCTATGGGTACGGTCACGTTCACCAGAGTTAGCCCCATAAGTAACGGAAACAAATTTAGGCTTGAGAGTGCTCAAACGACCAATGGATTTCCACAGGGTTTTTTCCATCTCAACTGTACGCGGTGGAAAGAATTCAAATGAAACACGGATCTGCCCTTCCAGTTCAGCCAGATTCTGATTCAGTGCCTCTCGCTGATTAGCGTGAAAAAAACTCATACCCTGTACCTCGTTAAACAAGCGGAATAATTTCCTGTCTTATAATTTGCCAGTTACTTTTATTTACACATCTAAACACCTAACCACCCATACGTTTAGACGTCTAAATAAGATGAGGGATTGGGATTTTTTAGTCAACAATAAGTTTGAGTTAAGATAGTGAGTAATATTCATCCTGAATCGGAAAAAAATTCATCAAAGAATATTTGGCTTTATTTATATTGACTTGGCAGATCAAGATACCCAAGGCAACGATGAAGAAGCGTGTCCTTACAGCACACCAATCCTCTCGCTACCTCAAATATCAAGCAAAGGAAATCACATCAGATAACAAATGAGGGTTTTGCAACCTAAAGCAGTTGTGATAAACGGTTAAGATCAGACTGAATCGCGCCGGCTGTAACATCACGACCGGCACCCGGTCCACGGATCACCAGCGGATTATCACGATACCAACGACTCTCAATCGCAAACACATTGTCGCACGGTAACAAGGAAGCCAATGGGTGATCAGGACGTACTGCCTCAACACCAACTTTCGCCTTACCATTCGCATCAAAACGGGCAACATAGCGCAATACCATGCCCATTTCCTGTGCCGCGGCCAATCGCTGTACCATTTGTTCATTGATAGCACTGCTGTTATCAAAGAATTGCTCAATAGAACCTGATTCCGCTTCTTTCGGAACCAGTGACTCAACACGCACCTGCTCTGGCTCAATTTCATAGCCATCTTCACGGGCAAGGATAATCAGTTTACGCATGACATCCTGACCAGACAGATCAATACGTGGATCAGGCTCGGTCAATCCCTGCTGCCACGCCTGTTCAACCAAATCACTGAATGGCACTGAACCATCAAATTGCAGAAACAACCAGGATAGCGTACCGGAGAAAATACCACTGATGGATAAAATGGTATCGCCACTCTCGCGTAAATCTCTCACTGTATGGTTGATCGGTAAGCCTGCGCCAACAGTTGCATTGTAAAACCAGTGACGACCGGTTTTGGCAAATGCATCACGAATAAGACGATAATCGTTACTACTGGAAGCGCCAGCAATTTTATTAGCACTGATAACATGGAAACCATAACTGGCAAAATCACTGTAACATCGGGCCAGTTCTTCACTGGCAGTCACATCCAGGATCACCAGATCGTCATAAGGATGCGCCCGCATCCACAGGAACAGCTCATCGGCATCATGCTCTGTCGCTTCAGCATCAAAGAAAGCTAATGCCCGGCTGGCATTAATCCCTTGATAGTCGAGTAAACTCCGACGACTATCCGCCACACCTGCCAGAATAAATTCAAAATCACTGCGGGCAGAAATATTTTTCTGCTCACGGGCGAATAACTCCAACCAACGGGAGCCGATATTCCCTTTACCAAACAAAATCAGGCCAATTCGCTTTTCAGCCCGGAACAAACTCTGATGCAACCCCTGAATCACATGCTCAGTCTGATTGGTCCTCAACACAGCGACTAGGCTGATGCCATCCTCCGCGTGCCAGATAAATTCTACCGGCTGATCTTTAAGCTGCTGATAAAAACGATGGCAATGCAATGGATTCTTACATACACCCGCCCCAACCAGCGCCACCAACGCCAATCCTTCTCTCAGGGAAAGTTTCCCCGGCGGCGCAGCATCTTCCAAAACCTCCAATGCACTATTTACCACTTCGGCAGTGTAACAGAGCTGAATCAGATTACAGTCTGGATGGATACCGGTTGCCAGTGGGCGGATTTGTCCCCGTTTTAACAACAGATCAATATCTTTGTATATCTGTTTAAAATCATTATGAGCAGCCACATGCAACTCAATCAGACAAACTTCATCATGGCTGGTGACAATCTTTGCCCCAGTCCCGGAAGCCAGAACCCTTTCAATACGGGTGGAGCCCTGCTCCGGTTGGTAGCTGCAACGCATCAGTAAATCAATATCACTGACGGAAACAGGCTGTAAGGTACGGGTATGCAGCACAGGTGCGGCAAGACGAGCAAGTTCACTCGCTTCATCCAGACGTAATAAAGGTAACAAACAAGCGTCTTTTACTTTTCTCGGATCAGCACTGTAAACACCCGCAACATCACTCCAGATGGTTACCCGTTTAGCCCCTGCCAGAGCACCAACTTGCGTCGCGGAGTAGTCACTGCCATTTCGCCCCAGTAAAACCGTTTCTCCATCATGATTACTGGAGATAAACCCCGTTACAACCAGTCGCTTATTAAGATGTTGCGTTAACAGCTGATTCAATAATGGCTGAGAAAGGTCAACATCAACTTGAGGTTGAGCCGCCCGTTCCGCACGTAAAAACTGACGGGCATCCACCCAGTCACTGGGGATACCCTGAGCTTCAAGTACCGCTGACATCAAACGTGCAGACCAGATCTCTCCATGACCCACAACTTCCGCATAAGTCACATCACTCACCGGCTTATCCAGTAATGCACTCAACCTTTCAAGATCGGCAATAAAATACTTCACCAATTCTTCAGCAACAGTTTCAGGCAGCAAACCTCTGATAAGATCCTGCTGATAACGGCGCAAAACCTGCTGTACCTGATGGGCAGAAATACGATCGTTCTGGCTGAGCTTAAGCCAGTTAATTAACTGGTTGGTTGTACTGCCTGCCGCGGATACCACCATTAAATCACCAGGTTGACTGTAATTAGCCATAATCTTGGCTACCCGTTGATAACATTTCACATCCGCGAGACTACTTCCACCAAACTTATGTAATTGGCGGCCATTTTCCGCCCCTGCTACTGCCAGTGCACTCATGGTCACTCCTTTACTACTGCCTGAAATGCATTTTCCAAATCAGCGATTAAATCCTGACTATTTTCAATACCCACAGAAACACGCAACAGTGAATCCGTAATACCCGCTTCCGCCCTTGCCTGTGCTGACATTCCCGCGTGAGTCATGGTAGCAGTATGGGAAATCAACGTTTCCACGCCGCCCAATGATTCCGCCAAAGTAAATAATTTCAACTCAGACAGAAAACAGCGTATTGCCGATTCACTGCCATCTAACTCAAAACTTATCATTGCGCCAAAACCGGACTGTTGCTTACAGGCAATTTCATGCCCTGGATGATCTTTCAAAGCAGGATAAAAAAGTTTCTTCACTAACGGTTGCTGTTGAAGATAATTCACAATCTCTAGCGCATTATTTTGCTGTAAAAGGATCCGTGGCGATAAAGTACGCATCCCTCGCAACAGAAGATAACTATCAAACGCCGCACCGGTCACACCAATATTATTCGCCCACCAGGCAAGATCCGTCGCAATATCTTCATCCTTTGCAATAATGGCTCCGGCAATAACATCAGAATGTCCGTTAAGATATTTAGTACAGGAATGAACAACCAGATCTGCCCCCAATTCCAGCGGTTTTTGTAATACAGGACTCAGGAAAGTATTATCGACAATCACTGTCGCACCAACCTCATGGGAAAGCCGGCATATATGGGCAATATCCACGATACGCAATAAAGGATTACTTGGCGTTTCAACTAATACCAACTTTGGCTTTCTGGACAATACCTGTTTTAACGCCTGTTTATCACTCTGATCGATAAAAGCCACTTCATAAGCACCGCGTTTATTCTGGCTGTCAAACAAGCGGTAGCTGCCACCATAACAGTCATGAGGAGCAACCAACAGATCGCCCGGCTTAAGAAAAACCGTGCATAACAGGTGAATCGCTGACATGCCGCTGCTGGTCATAACAGCACCTACTCCCCCCTCCAGTTCAGCCAATACCCTCTGCACCATATCGCGGCTTGGATTACCCCTCCGGGAATAATCATGTGCCCTCGGTTGATTGAAATCAGTAAAATTATATGTACTGGAAAGATAAATAGGCGGAACAACACAGCCATACTGCTCATCATTATTCAGCCCACTGCGAACTGCTATTGTTGCCTGTTTGCGTGTCATATCAGTCACCACTGCCTGTCATAAATTCGAATCAGGGAAGAATACCCGCCACCACAATAGACGTCAATACATCTAGACATCTAAACCTCTTTACGGTTAGATTAAGTAATGGGATAATTATCCATCACAACTATGCTGCTTTTATTATTAGTAGTCATTAGCTTATCGCATATACTATAACTGTATAATTGATAAGGAAATCACGATAAAATGGCAATATTTTGCAACGAAAGCGGGTTCTGTTATCCGGCTTAATTTTATGACTTCACAACTATTTAAGGTACCCCATGGCTGAGTGGAACGGTGAATATGTCAGCCCCTATGCTGAACATGGCAAAAAAAGCGAACAAGTGAAGAAAATCACAGTTTCAATTCCTTTGAAAGTGTTGAGGATCCTCACTGATGAGCGCACCCGCCGCCAGGTAAATAACCTGCGTCACGCGACTAACAGTGAATTGCTGTGTGAAGCATTCCTGCATGCATTTACTGGGCAACCACTGCCCGATGACGCTGATTTACGTAAAGAACGTAGTGATGAAATCCCAGAAGCTGCCAAAGAGATCATGCGTGAATTAGGCATTGATCCCGATACCTGGGAATATTGATAGTGGCACAACGAAACCTCCTGCGAAATTCAGGGGGTTTTTAACTATATTAAATACAGAATGACTGATTTAAATACAAACGCCCGATGCAAAACATCGGGCGTGTGTTCGTACCAGTGGCCTGCTCTATAAGCAGACACAAATCCGCAATTACTTGCCAACACCTGGAACGTTGAAACGTTTGTTGAAGCGATCAACACGACCACCGGTAGCAACATCACGTTGTTTACCAGTATAGAATGGGTGGCATTGACCACATACGTCCAGGTTCAGAGCGTGATTAACGGTAGATTTGATCTGCATTACATTACCGCAAGAACAAGTTGCAGTAACTGCTTCATATTTAGGATGAATATCTTTTTTCATGGGATAACCTCTGTTAAGGCCGCGTCGCTATCCAGCCCTGTTGCCGCCAGACACCACACGTCGTGTTGATAAAATAAGTTTGGTATCTTTTGCACCAAAGGCGGCGGATCATACAGAATATCTGCTTATCCCGCAATGAAATCCGTTGATTGTCTATGATACTCTAATAGACAATTTTTGCTTTATTTGTTGATTGCCAGGAATAATTTTATGGCTGTTGTTCAGGTTGCCCTGCCTATCCCCCTTGCCCGCTCTTTTGATTATCTGTTGCCCACAGAAACTCAATTACCTGTTGCAGGGATGCGGGTAATCGTCCCATTTGGCAACCGCAAGGCAATTGGCATCGTCACCGGAACCACTGATAGTAGTGATATTCCAGCAGAACAACTGAAATCAATAGAATCTATTCTCGATACTCACTCCCTGTTTTCAGAAGATCTCTGGCAATTATTACTCTGGGCATCCAGCTATTACCATTATCCCATTGGAGAAGTGCTGTTCCATGCATTGCCGATACTGCTTCGTCAAGGAAAGCCCGCTGAATCTGCCCCGCTCTGGCAATGGCAACTGACTTCGGCGGGAGCTGAAATACCCTTGGCGCAATTGAAACGTTCACCTAAGCAGCAACAGGTGCTGGCAACACTACGCAGAAAAGCGATATATCGCCATCAGATTACAGAATTGGAATTAAGCGAAAGTGCCTTCCTGTCACTCAAAAAGAAGTCACTTATTGATTTATACCCAGTGCAACCTGAATCTCAGAACTGGCGGAGTCACTTCCAAATCACCGGCGAACGCCTGAAATTAAATACGGAACAAGCCACAGCAGTTGGTGCTATCCGTGCGGAGGACCAGCAATTTTCTCCCTGGTTACTAGCCGGTATTACCGGATCAGGTAAAACTGAAGTTTATCTCAGTGTACTGGAAAATATTCTGGCGCAAGGTAAACAAGCGCTGATACTTGTACCGGAAATTGGCCTGACACCACAAACAATCCGTCGTTTCAGAGAACGCTTCAATGCACCGGTTGATGTGCTTCATTCAGCCCTGAATGATAGTGAACGCCTTGCTGTATGGTTACGGGCACAACGTGGTGAGAACGCAATTGTCATCGGTACACGTTCAGCCTTATTTACACCCTTTGCCTGCCTTGGCGTCATCATTATTGATGAAGAACACGACAGTTCTTACAAACAACAGGAGGGCTGGCGTTACCATGCTCGTGATTTGGCGGTATTCAGGGCAAAAAAAGAGAATATCCCGGTGATTATGGGTTCTGCGACTCCGGCGCTGGAGACACTTTATAATGTGCAACAGGGCAAATACCGCCAGTTAACATTATCCAAACGAGCAGGTCATGCCCAACCAGCGACTCAACATCTGTTGGATTTAAAAGGCTTGCCACTCAAAGTCGGGTTATCTCAACCACTGATAAAGCGTATTGAAGGACATCTGCAAGCCAATAATCAAGTAATGCTGTTTCTCAACCGCCGTGGTTACTCACCTGCTCTGCTCTGCCATGAATGTGGCTGGATTGCAGAATGCCAACGCTGTGACCATTATTACACCTTGCATCAACACCATCGTCAGTTGCGTTGCCATCATTGTGACAGCCAACGCCCGGTTCCGCGTCAGTGTCCACAATGCGGTTCTACTCATCTTCAACCTGTTGGCCTTGGCACAGAGCAACTTGAAGACGGTATTACAGCATTGTTCCCTGATGTACCGGTTACCCGCATTGACCGGGATACCACCAGCCGCAAAGGAATACTAGAACAACAACTGGCCGACATTCATGCCGGTGGTGCCCGTATACTGATTGGTACCCAAATGCTGGCAAAAGGCCACCATTTCCCCGATGTCACACTGGTCGCCTTGCTGGATGTTGACGGCGCCCTGTTCTCAGCAGATTTCCGGGCAGCAGAACGCTTCGCACAACTTTATACGCAAGTTTCTGGCCGGGCCGGCCGGGCAGGTAAACAGGGAGAAGTGGTTCTCCAAACTCATCATCCTGACCATCCGTTACTGCAAATTTTACTGAATAAAGGTTATGACGCCTTCGCGACTCAGGCGATGGATGAACGCCAAAGTGTATTTCTGCCGCCATTTACCAGCCATATTATCTTGCGATCAGAAGATCACGATAATCAGCAAGCACCCGCTTTTTTACAGCAATTGCGTCTGCTTTTTGAAAATCATCCTCTGCGTGATAATAACCTATGGATCATGGGGCCGGTTCCCGCATTACAGGCCAAAAGAAGTGGTCGTTATCGCTGGCAACTATTGATTCAACATCCATCCAGAATTTTTTTACAAAAAATCATGACGATGGTTTATCCACAAATAATGGCTCTGCCACAAACCCGGAAAGTAAAATGGAATATTGATGTTGATCCAACGGATGGTTAGTGATTAATCACCTTTATTTTAAAACATATAACTTTATCAGATTAAACATACTTCTATTTGCGACTGAGTAAAGTCACCCTGAGTCATCCTTAATCAATAAAAAATTATTCACTAATTTGCGAGCTATATCGAATAAATGATTTATATCACACTTTTTTGCAAACTAAGGAATAAACGAATTTGCCAAACTGTTTAGAATGGTCCCTTAATAACATTGTCATCACCTTAAACCAAATGTCGTGACTTGCTTAACGTCACTGACGGTCTCCCGGCAACCAGAAAATGACAATCGTTTAACTAATCAGTCAGGAAATGAGGAGTGAGTTTTGGAGCAGAAAAAGAATGGCACCTCCGCAACGATGAAAGATGTCGCTGAAGTGGCTGGCGTTTCTACCGCAACAGTATCAAGAACACTCATGAATCCAGAGAAAGTTTCTTCCCAGACACGACAAAAAGTGGAACAGGCTGTACTGGCTGTGGGTTATTACCCAAATAATTTATCCCGCAATCTTAAGCGCAATGAATCAAAAACGGTTTTAGTCATAGTGCCGAATATCAGTGACCCCTTTTTCACTGATGTGATTTGCGGTATTGAAGAGACAGCAACGCAACAAGGTTACCTGGTTTTAGTCGGTGATTGTCAACATCAGCAAAAACAGCAACACACATTTCTCAACCTCATTGTCACCAAACAAATTGATGGCCTGTTGCTGCTTGGATCCAATATCCCATTTGACGCCAGCAAAGAAGAACAAAAAAACCTGCCTCCTATGGTAATGGCAAACGAATTTGCGCCAGAGCTGGAACTGCCGACTATTCATATTGATAACCTGACCGCCGCATTCAATGCCACTCATTACCTGCAAACACTAGGGCATAAACACATTGCCTGTATCTCCGGACCGGAAGATATCCTGCTTTGCCGCTATCGCCTTCAGGGATATATTCAGGCATTGCGCCGTTCTGGCGGGGCAATCCGTGAAGATTATATCGTCCAGGGTAACTTTACCCATGAAAGTGGCGCAAAGCTGACCAAACAGCTGATGTCTCTGCCGGAACCCCCCACAGCCATTTTCTGCCACAGCGATGTAATGGCGATTGGTGTTATGTGGCAGGCTAAAAGAATGGGCTTAAGCATACCGCAAGATTTATCAATCATTGGGTTCGACAACTTAAGTCTGGCCATGTACAGCGATCCCCCATTAACAACCGTTGGACAGCCCCGTTATGAAATTGGTCAAAAAGCAATGTTGCTGTTGCTGGATCAAATCCAGGGCCATACAACATCTGGCGGTTCCCAGTTACTGGAATCTGAATTAATCATCCGGCAAAGCACCTGTTCGCCTAAAAGCTAGGCAAATAACTCCAAGTTAAGTAACATGTCGTTTATTTCCTTTTATTTAAATAACTCAGCGAATTAGACAGTGGCACAACGAGATTATGTGAGTCGCGGGCGTTCAAGTGCCCGCCGTAAAAACAACGATAAGAAAAAATACCAGTCTCAGGGGCTGCCCAAAACCACTCTGGCAGTCGCGGTAGCATTGGTCGTTATCTTTATTGGTGGCCTTTACTTTATTACCCACAATGGACAAGAAAGCGCGCCAGACGTACTACCAAAACATCCCCAGCAAAATAATGGATTACCGCCAAAACCAGAAGAGCGCTGGCGCTATATCAAAGAATTGGAAAATCGCCCTGTTGGTATCGCGACGCCACGCGAGCCATCAGCCAGCGGGCAGACAAATTCACGAATTCCGCTGACCGCAGAACAACGGCAGTTACTTGAACAAATGCAAGCAGATATGCGCCAACCAGCGACTGCCCTGCCAGAAGTTCCATACAACGGCGTTCAAGTGCCACGCTCACAAGTGATCACCAAACCATCAGCAGAGGCACAGCAACCGCTGGAAACAAGGCCACAACAACAAATGCAAACTCAGCCCGTTCAGCCACATACACCGCCACCGGCTGAAACCAGCAAGCCTAAACCATCAGAAAATGCACAACGTGTAATTTTGCAATGTGGCTCATTCCGCAATATGGACCAGGCTGAATCCGTACGCGCCAGCCTGGCATTTGCCGGTATCGAAAGCCAAATTACAACAGGAGACGGCTGGCATCGTGTCGTTCTTGGCCCTTACAGTAAAAGCACCGCAGGAAAAATGCAGGAACGCCTGAAAAGCACTGGAGTACAGGGTTGCATTCTCCGTGTTACTGGGGGTTGAAAAATGATAATTCTCCCCCATTTATACTGCTAACACCGTGCACACGGTATTTTCGATAGCCATATACACTGTCGAAAGTACCGTGCGTCACATTTATCTATTTTTGTAACCAAGGGCTTACTCGTGACTACAATCGTAAGTGTTCGCCGTAACGGCCAAGTCGTAATCGGTGGTGATGGACAGGCAACGATGGGTAATACCGTCATGAAAGGCAATGTCCGCAAAGTTCGCCGCCTCTATAATGACAAAGTAATCGCGGGTTTTGCTGGCGGTACAGCAGACGCTTTTACTCTGTTTGAACTATTTGAACGTAAACTTGAAATGCATCAAGGACATCTGACCAAGGCGGCCGTTGAACTTGCCAAAGACTGGCGGACCGACCGCATGCTACGCAAACTGGAAGCGTTGCTGGCAGTCGCAGATGAAAACACCTCCCTGATCATTACAGGTAACGGCGATGTTATTCAGCCGGAAAATGACCTGATTGCCATTGGCTCCGGTGGTCCATACGCGCAATCTGCTGCACGGGCAATGCTGGAAAATACCACTCTCAATGCCAGAGAAATTGCAGAGAAAGCACTGACAATTGCTGGTGATATCTGTATTTACACCAACCATAATCACAACTTCGAAGAACTTCCTTCAAAAGCGTAAGGGTAGATAGTATGTCTGAAATGACTCCACGCGAAATTGTCAGCGAACTTGACAACCACATCATTGGTCAGGACAAAGCGAAACGCGCTGTAGCTATCGCACTCCGTAACCGCTGGCGCCGTATGCAGCTGAATGAAATGCTGCGTTATGAAGTGACGCCTAAAAATATTCTGATGATTGGCCCAACAGGTGTCGGTAAAACCGAAATCGCCCGGCGGCTGGCAAAACTGGCAAACGCACCATTCATCAAAGTTGAAGCGACAAAATTCACCGAAGTTGGCTATGTTGGTAAAGAAGTCGACTCTATCATCCGTGATCTGACCGATGCAGCGGTTAAAATGGTTCGTCTGCAATCCATTGAAAAAAACCGTTACCGAGCTGAAGAACTGGCAGAAGAGCACATCCTTGATGTCTTGATCCCACCAGCAAAAAATAACTGGGGACAAGCGGAGACGCAATCTGAACCCTCAGCTGCTCGTCAGGCATTCCGTAAGAAGTTACGTGAAGGTCAACTTGATGATAAAGAAATCGAGATCGATGTTGCTACCACGCCGGTGGGCGTAGAGATCATGGCGCCTCCTGGCATGGAAGAGATGACTAATCAGTTGCAATCCATGTTCCAGAATCTCGCCGGTCAGAAACACAAATCCCGTAAGCTGAAAATCAAAGATGCTTTCAAACTGCTGGTGGAAGAAGAAGCCGCTAAACTGGTTAACCCAGAAGAATTGAAACAACAGGCCATTGATTCGGTTGAACAGCACGGTATCGTCTTCATTGATGAAATCGACAAAATCTGTAAACGCGGCCAGACTTCCGGCCCTGATGTTTCCCGTGAAGGTGTTCAGCGTGACCTATTGCCACTGGTGGAAGGCTGTACGGTATCCACCAAACACGGCATGGTAAAAACAGACCATATCCTGTTTATCGCCTCCGGCGCATTCCAGGTTTCCAGCCCTTCTGATCTGATCCCTGAATTACAAGGGCGTCTACCGATCCGTGTGGAATTACAGGCACTAACCACAGAAGATTTTGAGCGTATTCTGACTGAACCCAATGCATCCCTGACGGAACAATATAAAGCCCTGATGGCAACAGAAGGAATGAACATCAGCTTCACCGCTGATGGCATTCGCAAAATCGCTGAATCAGCATGGCAGGTAAACGAATCAACTGAAAATATCGGTGCGCGTCGCTTGCATACTGTCCTTGAGCGACTGATGGAAGATATCTCTTTTGACGCCAGCGAACGTCCTGGCCAATCAGTTGATATCAATGCTGATTACGTCAAAGAACATTTAGATGAGCTGGTTGCAGATGAAGATCTGAGCCGATTTATCCTATAATCGGAATATACGATTCCTTATCCGCTATAATTATTGATGGGAGGCAAGCCTCCCATTTATTTTTTATAATATTTAAAGGAGTAAGTTAACGTAGAAATGAACTCACCAACTCCCATCAATCAAACTCAAGCATGGCTGGAAAGTTTACGCCCTAAAACGCTGCCACTCGCCCTTGCAGCCATTATTACCGGCTCCTCCCTTGCTGTCTGGACAGGGCATTTCAAGCTGCCTGTTGCCCTACTGGCTCTGCTAACAGCGGCTATATTGCAAATTCTGTCCAATCTCGCCAATGATTACGGCGATGTTATCAAAGGAAGTGATACCGAAAAACGTATCGGGCCGCTGCGCGGTATGCAAAAAGGCGTTATCACCGCCTCGCAGATGAAAAAAGCACTGAAGATTACTGTGCTGCTGGCTTGTTTATCTGGAATTACCCTCATTGCCGTTGCCTGTGAAGAACCCAGGGACATATTAGGTTTTCTGGTCCTTGGTCTGCTGGCAATTGTTGCTGCAATTACCTATACAATCGGCACAAAACCCTATGGCTATATGGGGCTTGGTGATATTTCCGTACTGATATTTTTTGGCTGGTTAAGTGTTGCCGGGGCTTATTATCTTCAATCGGGTTTTTTTGACTCGATTGTCATGCTGCCAGCAACTGCCTGCGGCCTTCTTTCCGCTGCTGTTTTAAATATTAATAACTTGCGTGATATTGAAGATGACAAGCAGAATGGCAAAAACACCCTTGCTGTCCGTCTCGGCCCCCAAAAAGCCCGCTACTATCATGCCTGTCTCATCATCGGATCAATCCTCTGCTTGGTTTTGTTTACCATACAAAACCTGCCAGGCTGGTCCGGTTGGCTGTTCCTGCTCGCGTTGCCTTTGTTGATCAAACACATGTGGTATGTGCTTAACGAACCCACACCAGAAAGTATGCGCCCAATGCTGGAACACATGGTTAAAGCAGCATTGCTGACTAACATTCTGTTTTCGGCTGGACTTATTCTTAGTTATTGATGATTTTGCTAACATCAGCCTGAAAGGGATATACTTACTGTTCCATACCTTAACCAGACGTAAATCCTATGAAATATGATACTTCCGAGCTTTGTGACATCTATCAAGAAGAAGTAAATGTGGTAGAGCCTATGTTCTCTAATTTTGGTGGGCGTACTTCATTTGGTGGTCAAATCATCACAGTTAAATGTTTTGAAGACAACGGGTTAATTTACGACCTGCTTGAAGACAACGGTCACGGCCGTATTTTACTGATAGATGGTGGTGGTTCTGTACGTCAGGCATTGATTGACGCAGAACTGGCACAACTCGCTGTGCAAAATGGATGGGAAGGCATTGTCGTTTACGGTGCGGTACGTCAGGTTGACCAGCTGGCAGAGCTCGACCTTGGTATTCAGGCTATCGCGGCCATCCCTGCTGGCTGTCGTGATGAAGGAACCGGAGCAAGCGATATCCGGGTAAATTTCGGTGGTGTAACCTTCTTCTCTGGCGATTATCTGTATGCTGACAATACCGGTATCATTCTATCCGAAGAGCCACTGGCACTTGATGACAGCGAAGATGAAGAGATCATCTAACGACAGCGTATAAAATCAAGGGCGATTTTTTGGATCGCCCTTTTTTGTCTGCCGGCAATTTGTAATTACTGAACATCTTCCATTTTGCCTAACAAGGCACGCAAACGCTCCTGCCATACTAGCTGCTCTTGTTTTAATTGCTCATTCTCATGAACCAGAGACTCACGGCTACTGGCTGCGGTTTCAATTTCCTGAGACAAAGACTTATTTTTTTCTTTTAATTCTTCAATTTCCATTTGTAGCAGGGTAATAGTATCAATCGCCTGCTGAACCTTGGCTTCCAGCTTTTCAAAAACTTCAAATGACATTCTCGGTTCCCCCTTATAAGCAATCGCCTGATTGTATGTAGCCGAAGCGCCCCTGTCTAGCAACATCCCCAACACATGCGAAATAACTATCAAATAAAAACGACAAAGTGTCTCACACTTTAATTTTTAGCAAAACGCCAGAAAAATGCGGAACTGCTCATTTTGTTGACACAACACACACATTTCAATTTCGCTATTTCTCGTTTCCGCGCATTAACGATAAATTTACAGAACCTTCCTTTCAATACTGAAAGGCGAAAATAATAATTACCACTCTAAAATCTTCTTCGTAGGATAGAACATATGAGCCAAACTACTAGCACGACATTAACCGGACAATGTATCGCTGAGTTTCTTGGTACCGCACTATTGGTTTTCTTTGGCGTAGGTTGTGTTGCCGCTGCCCGTATTGCCGGCGCACAACTGGGCTTGTGGGAAATCAGTATTATTTGGGGGATGGGTGTCGCATTGGCAGTTTATCTCACCGCCGGTGTTTCCGGTGGTCACCTTAACCCGGCGGTGACAATTGCCTTATGGCTGTTTGCCCGTTTTGAGGGCAAAAAAGTCATTCCTTTTATTATTGCCCAAATGATCGGTGGTTTTGTCGCTGCCGCTATCATCTACATGATGTACTACAGCGTATTCCTTGATTACGAGCAAGTACATAATATCGTTCGCGGCACCCCTGAAAGCCTGTTTACCGCAGGAGTATTCTCCACTTACCCGATGGCATCACTGTCTATTTCTCAAGCATTTATGGTAGAAGTCATCATTGCCGCAGCGCTGGTGTGTCTGATTCTGTCACTGACTGACGATGGTAACGGTGTTCCGCGCGGGCCTCTGGCTCCGTTACTGATTGGTATTCTGATTGCCGTTATTGGTGGCGCATTTGGCCCATTAACCGGTTTCGCCCTGAACCCGGCCCGTGACTTTGGCCCTAAACTCATTGCTTATCTGGCAGGTTGGGGAGATATCGCCCTGACGGGTGGACGTGAAATTCCTTACTGCCTGGTTACTCTGACCGCTCCGATTATCGGCGGTATTATAGGTGCATTCGGCTACCGCAAACTTATTGGTCGTCATTTGCCATCTGATGCCCACAAAACCAAAGACCAGAGCAAAAAGAAAGCCTAAAGTAGAGCATCACCAGAACAGGTTATTATCATGACAACAGAAAATATGATTGAGAAAAAATATATTGTCGCCCTTGATCAGGGAACAACCAGCTCCCGGGCAGTCATTCTTGATCACGACGCCAATATTATCTCTATTTCCCAAAGAGAATTTACTCAAATTTATCCTAAACCGGGCTGGGTCGAACATGATCCCATGGAAATCTGGGCAACCCAAAGCTCAACGTTGGTAGAAGTATTAGCGAAAGCGGATATTAGTTCTGATCAGATTGCCGGCATTGGGATTACCAACCAACGTGAAACAACGATTATTTGGGAAAAGAAAACCGGTAAACCCATCTACAATGCCATTGTTTGGCAATGTCGCCGTACCGCAGATGTCTGTACCAAACTGAAACAAAAAGAAGGTCTGGAAGAATATATTCGCCAGAACACAGGATTGGTCGTGGACCCTTACTTCTCTGGTACCAAAGTAAAATGGATTCTGGATCATGTTGAAGGTGCCCGTGAGCGGGCTGAAAAAGGCGAGCTACTGTTTGGTACTGTAGACACCTGGCTGGTATGGAAAATGACCCAGGGCCGTGTCCACGTTACGGATTACACCAACGCATCCCGTACGATGCTGTTCAATATTCACAATCTGGAGTGGGATCAACATATTCTTGATGAGTTACAAATCCCACGCGCTCTGTTACCCACCGTCCATGCATCTTCTGAGATTTATGGTCAGACCAATATCGGCGGTAAAGGCGGCACCCGGATCCCTATCGCTGGCATTGCGGGTGACCAACAGGCTGCTCTGTATGGTCAGCTTTGTGTTCAGCCCGGTATGGCGAAAAACACCTACGGAACAGGCTGTTTCCTGCTGATGAACACTGGTACAGATGCCGTGCGCTCCAACCACGGTTTGCTGACAACCATCGCCTGTGGTCCCCGCGGGGAAGTAAACTATGCACTTGAAGGTGCGGTTTTCGTTGGTGGCGCCTCTATTCAGTGGCTACGTGATGAACTGAAACTCATTGCCGATGCTGCTGATTCCGAATACTTTGCCACTAAAGTTAAAAACAGTAACGGCGTGTATGTGGTTCCCGCTTTTACCGGTCTTGGCGCACCCTACTGGGACCCTTACGCCCGTGGCGCCATTTTCGGCCTGACCCGTGGGACAAACAGTAATCACATTATCCGTGCAACGCTAGAATCCATTGCCTATCAGACCCGTGATGTATTGGATGCTATGCAAGCAGATGCAGGTACCCGATTACAAGCCTTGCGTGTAGATGGCGGCGCCGTTGCCAATAACTTCCTAATGCAATTCCAGTCAGATATCCTGGGTACCCGCGTAGAACGCCCTATAGTGCGTGAAAGCACCGCATTGGGAGCCGCATTCCTCGCAGGATTGGCTGTAGGCTACTGGCAAAATCTGGATGAAGTGAAAAGCAAAGCCACCATTGAAAAAGAATTCCGTCCGGGTATTGAAACTACCGAACGAAATTACAAATACAATGGCTGGAAAAAAGCAGTTGCCCGCGCGCAAGACTGGGAAGATAAAAGCTAAGATTTTCTAATAGAAAGATAAGGAAAGGGTGGAATTTTCTACCCTTTGAAATTCTATTTATTTCCTACCTTCAGAAATTTTCTTTTAAAACTGAATCGCACATTAAGATCTAGCATAAAGCCTAATATTGACAGACCTTTTATTAGCTCGTAGATAGAATCAGAATATTTCTTTGATAATTTATCTCCATATTTATAGATAAGATTTATAGCATAGAAAGCTGTTAATTTTCTGAATTTTCTACTGAAATTCTTATCGACTATTAAGATAACCCCGACTATTCAAACCAGATATTAAGAAAAATGGACTCATGTCCCTATGACACAGAATCGATAATAGTATTTATATCGATAGACTAAAATAACGACATAAAAACAAACTGTTCCGGGGTTTCAGGATAGGAGACAAGTTCCAATGGCAAACTGGGTTACAGGAAAAGTTACACAAATTATTCACTGGACGGATACCTTATTCAGCATCAGGATGCATGCACCGGTTGAAGAGTTTACCGCGGGTCAATTCGCTAAGCTGGCACTGGAAATAGAGAATGAACGGGTTCAACGAGCCTACTCTTACGTTAATGCACCGGCAGATAATAATCTTGAATTCTATTTAGTGACGGTTCCAGAAGGCAAACTCAGCCCACGGTTAGCCGCACTGCAACCCGGTGATGACCTATTGGTTACAGAACAAGCCGCCGGATTTTTTATTCTTGATGAAATACCGGATTGCAAAACATTATGGATGCTTTCAACGGGGACAGCCATTGGTCCTTATCTGTCAATCCTTCAGCAAGGGGATTATCTGGACAGATTCGAGCACATCGTATTGGTACATGCAGTCAGGCTAACACAAGATTTAAGCTATCTGCCCTTAATGGAACAATTAGTTCAGCGCTTCAACGGCAAATTACGCATTCAAACGATCGTCAGCCGCGAACAAAACCCTGGCTCATTGACTGGCCGTATCCCGGCATTGATTGAGAATGGCGAACTTGAGGCGGCTGTTGGGTTGCCGATGAACAGCAACAACAGCCATATTATGCTATGTGGCAACCCCCAAATGGTGAAAGATACCCAACAACTACTAAAAGAACAGCGTGGAATGACAAAACACCTGCGCCGCAAACCAGGGCATATCACCAGCGAACAGTACTGGTAATGTCAATCATCTTTGGCAGAAATAAAATCCACTTTTTCTGCCCCTTCACCAAACCGGTTTGGCCCATCCGTGCCACGGAATATACCGCAATCAAGCACCATCATAACGATGATTAATGTGGGGATAAAACGGCCAATCCCCCATTGCCAGAATGGTTCCATACCACCCCCATCAGCGGCAATCAGCAACCCTGCCAGCAATAAAAGCAGCGACCAGCCTCCCCGCTTATTGCGATCATGTAAACGCTTCGCCATTATTGCCGCCGCAGGATACATCACCAAAACCAGTGCAAAAACAGCATAGTGCATGGTCAAAGAACTCATTCCCTGAATAGTAAAGATAACAAACATCAGGGCCAGACAAACACCGATACCAATCCAGAATTCCCGTCGCCCAATTCGCCCTTTAAATGAAAAACCCCATTGTTGTAATGTCATCTATTCTCTTCCAATCGTGTATTCTGTTTTTCGGTGCAGTCTAACCCAAGCGAGCGGCAACATGAAAATGGACGTTAATAAATTTCTGGTAATAACGTTAGTGGCAAGCAACACGGGCTTACCATTGGTAACCCATGCCGATACATCCAAAACAACTGGACCTATAGCGCAAGCGGCCTACCTCATGCCAAATGCCCCCTCTTTTGATGAAACTATCCCGCGGTTTCGTGAAAAATATAATCGCCGCAACCCGGCATTGCCATTACACGAGTATCGGGTCATTACCGGCAAAGACATTTATCTGCCACTGACACGAGCTGCCAGCAAAATCAATGAAAAACTTTACTCCTCGGCAGTACTGGAACGAGGAAGTGAAAAAATCAAAAGCCTGCAACTGACACTACTATCATCAGAAAATGAAACAGAAACTCAGAAAAATCAAATTCTGACAGAACAGTACATGATAGCGTTAATGCACCACTTTAATCCAACCCTCTCACAGGAACAAAGCAAAGAGAATATTGATAATTTGCTGAAAAACAGCAAAAAATTGCCATTTTTCAGCCATAACATCGGTGCCATTCGCTATATTGTGATAAACGGTAGCGAAAAAACGCTTACTTTCGCAATTGAACCGATTAAGCTATCGCTATCTGGACCAGAAAACTAATCAAAATCAGTGATAAAAAGCAAAGCTATTGTTTGCAATGATCACTATACTGTGAACCACTGATATAACGACTTAATCCCAAGAATGAATTTCATTCAGTCCACTACTTAAAAATTCTCTGGTTGGAGGAAAAAACATGCGACATCCATTAGTTATGGGTAACTGGAAATTGAATGGCAGTACCCATATGGTCAACGAACTTATCACTGGCTTGTATAAAGAACTGAACCATATTGCCGGCTGTGAAGTCGTTATCGCGCCACCAGCACTTTATCTCTCTCAGGCTAAAAAAGCGCTGACTGGCTGCCACATTGCGCTGGGTGCACAAGATGTTGACGTCAACCTGTCTGGCGCATTTACCGGTGAAACTTCCGCTGAAATGCTGCGAGACATTGGCGCAGAATACATCATCATCGGCCATTCTGAGCGCCGGACTTACCACAAAGAAAGTGACGAATTCATTGCGAAGAAATTTGCCGTGCTTAAAAAACAAGGGTTGATCCCGGTTTTATGTATCGGTGAAACTGAACAGGAAAATGAAGCCGGCCAAACTGAAACCGTATGCGCAAGACAAATTGATGCTGTTCTGAACACATTAGGTGTAGAAGCCTTCCAAGATGCAGTAATCGCTTACGAACCCGTTTGGGCGATTGGTACCGGTAAATCAGCAACACCTGCGCAGGCTCAGGCTGTGCACAAATTTATTCGTGATCACATTGCAAAGAGAGACGCAGCAATCGCAGAACAAGTCATTATTCAGTACGGTGGTTCTGTAAACGCGAGTAACGCGGCTGAATTATTCACTCAGCCGGACATCGACGGTGCACTGGTTGGCGGCGCCTCCCTGAAAGCTGACGCTTTTGCTGTTATCGTAAAAGCCGCCATCGCAGCAAAAAGAGCCTGATCAAATTTTAGTGATAATTGTCCGCCGTACACCTATGGCGGCTATTCATTTTTGACGCTGAATAATTTCATCAAATACACCGCCAGTTACAAAATGCACTTTTTGCGCATTTCCCCAGCCATCGAATACCTTGTCAACAGTAAATAATTTCAACTCAGGGAAAACAGACCGGTATTTATCGGCAATCACTTTATCACGTGGACGATAATAGTTTTTAGCCGCTATCTCCTGTCCAGCAGGAGAATAAAGGTATTGCAGGTATTCCGTTGCTAACTGACGGCTGCCACGTTTATCAACCACCTTATCAACGACAGAAACCGTCGGTTCAGCAAGGATTGAAAGGCTGGGTGTCACAATTTCGAATTTGTCTTTATCAAGCGCATGGATAGCCAATAACGCTTCATTCTCCCAAGCAATTAATACATCACCTATCCCACGCTCAACAAAAGTATTGGTTGCTCCCCTTGTGCCGGAATCCAGCACTTCAACATTCTGGTAAAGCGCTTTAACAAACGCTTTTGCTTTGCTCTGATCCTGATTGTTATGAGCCAACCCATAACCCCACGCAGCCAGATAATTCCAGCGTGCACCACCCGATGTTTTTGGATTTGGCGTCACAACAGAGACACCTGGACGAATCAAATCCGGCCAGTCTTTAATTTGTTTTGGATTGCCCTTCCGTACCAGAAAAACAATTGTTGAAGTATAGGGAGCAGAATTATCTGGTAAACGCTTAATCCACCCTTTATCTACCCGGCCACGCTCCGCAATGGCATCCACATCATAGGCCAGAGCCAGTGTCACCACATCCGCCTCAAGGCCATTAATGACAGATGTTGCCTGCTTACCGGAACCGCCATGAGATTGCCGGATTGTCACTTTATCCCCAGTCTTCTGCTGCCAATAATCACTGAAAGCCTGATTATATTGCTGATATAACTCTCTGGTTGGATCATAGGAAACATTAAGAAGCTGAATATCTTTTGCCCATACACTGCTACCGGTCATCAACAGCAACGCCAATGCCACACGCCATCTGACTCTCATTTGAATCTCTCCAAAAACCGTTTTAACTGTTATGAAATTCAAGGCTGACAGAAAGCGTTATCACTCAGAAATAATTAAAAATATTTACTTATATGCAAGAGGAATATACTGAGGAGAAATTACAGCCTCCAAAGAGGCTGCAATAGGTTTAGATTTGTTCGTATTTACGTGATCAGTACAGCTTTTTCGCAGTTTCCAGCCAATCCTGTTTAAACACACGCTTCATATTCTGCACTGCGTCAATGATGTCATGATGAACAAGTTTCTCGTTCTGGATACCAACGCAACGACCACCATAACCTTCCAACAGCAATTGAATGGAATATGCCCCCATACGGGAAGCCAAAATACGGTCATAAGCGACTGGGGAACCACCACGCTGAATATGGCCTAAGACGGTTGCGCGGGTTTCATGATGAGTCTCTTTTTCGATATGCCTTGCAAGTTCATAGACATCACAAACATGCTCGGTAATCGCAACGATCGCATGGCGTTTACCTTTATCGATACCTGCTTTAATCTCAGCCACCAGTTCATCACGACTAAATGAGACTTCAGGCAGAACGATGAACTCACAACCTCCCGCAATAGCGGCTGACAGAGTAAGATCACCACAATAACGCCCCATCACTTCAACAATGGAAATACGTTTGTGGGAAGTTGAAGTATCACGCAGGCGGTCAATGGCTTCAACAACCGTTTCCAGCGCAGTGAAATAGCCGATGGTATAGTCCGTACCCGCCACATCATTATCAATGGTACCCGGCAGACCGATACATGGAAAACCGGCTTCGGTCAGTTTCTTCGCGCCAAGATAAGAACCATCACCGCCAATAACCACCAGTGCATCAAGGCCGATCTTTCTCATATTTTCAATAGCGATAGCACGAACTTTCTCATCCCTGAACTCAGGGAAACGGGCTGACCCCAGAAAAGTACCACCGCGGTTAATCATGTCGGATACACTGAAACGGTCAAGTTTCTTCATACGGTTTTCATACAAGCCAAGATAGCCATCATAAATACCGAAAACCTCTAACCCTTCGGTTAATCCTGCACGAACTACACCACGAATAGCCGCATTCATACCCGGCGCATCACCGCCACTCGTTAAGACACCGATTCTTTTGATCTTGTTGATCATGATGACCTCTGAACTTGTAGATGTAATAATTGCAAACCCGCTAACGACAGACTTTGTATACTATCACTTTGGCTGAAACAGAAATCTGCCTTTGTGACCTGTTATCGCTCAATACAATAATGCTGAATTGATTCAACCCTGCGTATAATACGGTAAAAAACCAAGTCTGCATTAACAATGGATCCCTTTTTGAGATCAATTTAACTGAAAATAATTTAACTACCGCTCCTACGACTCTTTACGCTCATCAGACATACACCTTATCAACAATAAAAGCAGAGTCCAGCACTGTGGCACGTCATGCCACAGTGCTGATCAATCACCTGTAACCTTCATTCGTGCGTTAAAATCTTTCCGACTATGTATAGAAATAACGTGTCAGGTGAAAAAATACCGGTGCAGCAAAACATAAAGAATCAATTCTATCTAACATGCCGCCATGACCTTCAATCATTTCACCAAAATCTTTGATGCCACTATCGCGTTTTATCGCTGACATACACAAGCCGCCAATAAAGCCCATCAACGTAATCGCCAACGACATCAAACCTGCCTCCCACGGAGAAAATGGCGTTACCCAGTAAAGTGACATTCCTAATAAAACGGAAGCCAAAATGCCGCCGATAAAACCTTCAACAGTTTTATTCGGGCTCAACTTAGGCACAATCGGATGTTTGCCAAACAATTTACCGAACACGTACTGCAAAACATCCGACATCTGCACCACAATCATTAAAAACAGCAATAATTCGACATTCTCCCCTTCATAACCTGGAATATCCAACATCAATAAAGCCGGCGCATGGCTAATACAGAATACAGCAATTAACATTCCCCATTGTATTTTAGCTGTCCGCTCCAGAAAATTCGTCGTATCGCCAGCCAATGCAATACGGGCAGGTAAAAACAGGAAAACATAAACAGGAATGAAAATAGAAAACACGCCATACCACTCAATACCAACGGCAATGTATTGTAATGGCATGAAAATAAAGAAACACCAGAACATGGTTTCATGATCACTTCGTCGTGTTGGTGTTAAAGTGAAAAATTCCCGTAAAGCAAAAAATGACATACTTGCAAATAATAAAACTGAACCTATTGGCCCAATAATGACAGACAACACACAAACAATGCACATCCCCCACCAACCGCGGATGCGAGCATTCAGATTCTCGATTGTCGGATTACTTTCCCCGGAATATTTAGAAGCCAATATTGCTCCAATGATACTGGCAACAATTAACGGCACAAACATGCCACCCAACAACAAAAGCAACTTATTATTAAGCATGGTCATAGTATTAACGCCTCCAAGGCCAAGCGAGCCCGCTGTAGAAAATCCGCTTTTTCCTCGTTTTCACCTAATTTTTCCAAAGGCTGTCCAAATGTTGCCGAACAAATAACAGGAACAACCAGCGCCGATCCTTTTGGCAAAACCCTGTTTAAATTTTCCAGATAAACAGGAATAAGCTCGACATTAGGATATTTCTTGGCCAAATAATACAGACCACCTTTAAACTTATTGATTTGTTCACCACTTCCTCGTGTTCCTTCCGGGAATAAAATTAAAGATTCTCCTCGTTTTAATACATCCTCCATTGGAGTAAGGGTATTTTCCTTTAAACCATCCTCCCCTTTGCGATCAATCAGGACAGATCGAAAAACTTTATTGATAAAATATCTGCGCAGACCCGTCTTACTCCAATAATCACGGGCAGCGACCGGATGCACCCGATAACGTAATACTCGGGGAAATCCGGCCCAAATAACCAACCCATCCAAATGGCTAGTGTGATTGGCATAATAAATCCGGGAAGCGACCGATGGCTTACACCCAATCCAGCGGATCCTCACCCCGGTTAACAAACGGCAAAGCCCGGACAGAAAAGAGCCCATCCCTTTACTTACCAATGTCACTTCTTGTGATCTATTCATGACAAGTATCCTTCTCTTGCAATTCAACCAATATGACTCTGGTTCGCCGAATACATGTCCAGAGACAACCCAGCGTGATAACGACTAATATCGCAAACAAAAGATACTGACCCCATAACTGAGATAAAAAAGCCGCGACGATTGAACCAACAGTGATTAATGCCATCCGGTGCTGTTTCGCCATTGGGCCAAGGAAACGCTGAGGCAAACCACAAGTACCACCTAATAAACGAATATAGGCCGTCAAAACAGCCAATAATGCAGCAATACAGCCAAGAGAAATTGCAAATGGAAAAAGTGTTAAACCATATCCCAATCCAATCAGAATAAAAGAATCCGCGATACGATCGGGAAGATCATTAAAAACAGCGCCGGCAGCCGTCTTCAATCCTCCTTCAACAGCAACCATCCCATCTAATAAATTACACATTAACCTGGCTTGAATGGACAGCGCTCCAACAATCAACAAAACTGAAGTCAGCCAGAAAGGCTTGACCAAAAAACAAACAGCAAAACACAACCCAGCTAATACCGCAAAAACAACACTGGCAACCGATATGCCATTTGGTGTCACCCCTCTACATTGCAGCCATTTAGCCGTTTTCCCGACCCATATTGCATTACGTGTTTTGATCGGACGCCTATCTTTTACCTCATTACCAGACATATCATTTCCCTTCCAAAAAACAAATGAATAATCAAATCCACTTAAGTGAAATGAAATAAGATAAACAGGATTGTTTAGAATAACAACAATAAAAAAACCTGCCTGATTTCCAGCACGCGAACACCATGATGATAGTCTTGTGCCATAGAGAAGATGGTGATTTCGCTATGGTGATAGCTATGACAATAAAATTCAGTTGGTTGGGTGAATGTCAGGTATAACACAAAGTGGAGGGATTAGAACAATTCAAAATAAGAGACACTTAGAATGGGTACCTCAAATTGATGACAATGCCGAAGCAGCACTTGAAAATACTACGGCACATAATGCTGACAAACGTTATCAGCAGCAAGTGTCTAGTCAGTTTGAGAATACAAATTCAAGTATATTAGATATTAAAGAATCAGTATCTAAATTAAATGAATCAACGGCAAAAGATATTAATCAAGTTAAAGCGTAGGTTAATAAAAACGGAAATAAAATCTCTCTAGCCAAGGAGCCTATTCAAGAGAATAAAAACGCAATTGCAAACACGGATAAAACATTATCTGAATATAAAAAAGCCCGGTTATTCTTCTGGAGGTGTGCAATATTCTGAGAATTTTTATATTTTCTATAGCCTCGTTGTTTTCAAAGAAAACAATCAGATTATTGACAAAGTGCTAGTTTTTTTATCCGGCACTTTACCAATAATCTGAAAAATGATAACCCTCCGTATCTGGAAGGCCAGTAAAGAGCAGGCCAGAGAAAACCGATTAACCCCGTGGGGGAAAAAGTTCTACAAACGACGAAAGGAGGCGATAGAGCGCAGTTTTGCGGATGCTAAGCAACATCACGGGCACCGCTATGCCCATTTGCGTGGGTTGCAGAACGAGCATTTTATTGCAGGAGAAGCGAAAATAACGCCCTTGCGGGGGATTAAACCGGGTTAATGAGGAAAATGGAGGCATTATGATTCATAATGAAAGAAACAAACCCCGTTATTTTCAACGAGGTTTGTCAGCGGTCTGAAACCCCTCATATATGTATGAGGGGTTATAAGCCCTTTACGGGAGAAATTTTTAACAAAGCCTTCATGGGGAATAATCATACTCTAGTTGATAGAATCCAAAAGTCAACTTTCAGATTTACCGATAAGATTTGATGCGCCGATGATTTTGATTATTGCACGTTGTATCTTTTCAACATCTTCACACGTCAAATATTGCTGAAATCGTTCATAGCTAAAATAACGTGCTCAAGCACCAAAAATATTCGTTTTTAGTAACTGATATTCATGTCACTTCACCTTGCCAAAAAATTTATACACAAGCCATCTTTGCATAAATCAACCAGATTAAATAAAACATATAGCAATTAGATCTTTAATTATCATAAATATAGGTAGTTTCCGGGTAGCTACGATAACTGCTAACTTTTCTCTACACCAACCATAAGAACAAAAACATTCGTTTGTACAATCCCATTCTTCTGACCGATAGCTCAGTGGTTTATCCATTGCAAAAAGCTATTGCCAAATCTCCTCAAATGGCAATTAGTTAACGCAACCATTGTCTGCAAAATTTTTTGATATTTAGAGTTACGGCCCTTGGTGATTTATTGTTGGCGTTGCATGCCATGTAACAGCGGCGTATAATGTTACGCATGGTGTAACAAGGACGGGGGCAAATGATTAAGTCATTTAAACACAAAGGGCTGAAACAACTTTTTGAAAAAGGAGTTATTTCAGGCATCCCGGCGCAGGATGCTGTCCGAATCAATGACCGCTTACAGGCCATCGACACGGCCAGCATGATAGAAGATTTAAATATTCATGCCTACAAGTTACACCCCTTGAAAGGGGATCGGGCTGACATATGGTCAATTACTGTCAGAGCTAACTGGCGCATCACATTCGAATTTAAAAATGGTGATGCTTACATTTTAAACCTGGAGGATTATCACTAATGAGACAGGCTATTGTTTCTCATCCAGGCGTCATGGTATCCAACATGCTGGAGGATTTAGGGGTTGGAGTTCGCCAGTTTGCTAAAAACATCGGCGTAACTCCAGCGACGGTTTCCCGCTTTCTTTCGGGCAAAACGGCGTTAACTCCGGCGCTTGCCATCCGACTGTCTGCTGCGCTGGGGAGTAATCCGGCGTTTTGGATGCGCTTACAGACGAACTACGACTTGCGCCAACTGGAAGATGAGATTGACACGTCAGGGATCATTCTATACGGCGACAATGACAAGACGAGACCTTAGTGATTTACTGAACTTATGGTGGCTATATCACGGACAAACCGCAGAGAATGGCACTATAGAAAAACGACAACTGATGAAGACAATCAGGCAGTTAAATGATCCATCTATAAACCGTCTCAACAAGCATGTTTTACTGGAACACCGCAGTAATCGCCTAGCTGATGGGATCAAAGCGTCAACGATAAATCGGGATATGTATCGTCTATCAGGAATGATAACGACATTGCAAAAACTTGAAGTTTTTAGCGGTAGCAACGCACGTTCTACGCCACACATTCGCGAGTCACTTTGTGATGAAAGGTGGAAACATTGTTGCACTGCAACAAATACTCGGTCATGCCAATATACAACAAACTATGGCGTATGCTCATCTGGCACCCGACTATTTGCAATTTGCAATCACGTTAAATCCACTAAATGGCGGCATAGAAATTTAGCAGTAATAAGCAACCATAGCATTCAAAAGTGTCCACATTTAAGAATTTTCGCGTTACTTACAGTTGCTTATAAAATCTCTATCTGGCTAAAATTAATTAATCTTAGCCAGATAAAAAAAACCCGCCAGAAGGCGGGGAAAAAGACAGGGATGGTGTCTATGGCAAGGAAAAATTTCGTTTGCTACTATTTACTGCATATGGTGCATATGGATATTACAAATCAGTTCGGTAACTGAGAAATACGCTGCTGATGATGTTGCTCCAATTGCACTTGCTGTTCAGGAGTCAGCAATTGGTACATCTGATGATGAATACGGGCCATTTCTATCTGACGTTCAACATTAAATTTGACCATCTTTTCAACTTGAGCCTTTACTGCCGCTTCATCAAAATCTTTCGCAGTGACCAGCTTACGCATCTCTTCACGCTCTGCGCGACTCATAGACATTGATGAACGCTGTTGATGCTTTTGCCCCACCAAATCACGCATTTGCTGACGCTGTTGCTCAGTTAAAACGATACCATTAAACATATGGTCGTTATCACCAATATCATTATTACGGTAATGATAGCTTCCTTCGCTTTTATAACCACAAGGTACACAATTACCGGGTATCGTAGCAGCGTGCACTATACTTGCTGTTTCAGCTAAAGATGCCGCCGAGCCAAGAACAAATATTGACGCTAAAACTAACGCTGCTATGTTACGCATTAAACAACTCCTCGTTTCCCCGAACGATACTATTCGATTCAAATTGTGGACAACTATACCTACCCGGCTGCAAACTAGCGTCAGAGCTTGTAAAAGAACGTAAAGTCGTAGAATAGCAAAGTTTGTTATCGTATTTTTGCTATTGGAGGAAGTAATCGATGCATAAAATCCTATTAGTTGATGACGACCGAGAATTGACATCACTATTAAAAGAATTACTTGAAATGGAAGGATTTAACGTTGTCATCGCTCATGATGGAGAGCAGGCATTAAAATTCCTTGACGATTCAATTGATCTGCTATTACTCGACATTATGATGCCGCGTAAAAATGGCATTGCAACACTGAAAGAACTTCGGCTAGACCATCAAACTCCGGTTATCATGCTGACAGCACGTGGAAGCGATCTAGATCGCGTTCTGGGGCTGGAATTAGGTGCAGATGACTATCTCGCCAAACCATTTAACGATCGTGAGTTGGTAGCGCGTATACGCGCTATCCTTCGCCGTTCAAATTGGAGTGAACAGCAACAGGCAGAAAATGGCCCTCCCCCCCTTCAGGTTGATAAACTGCAATTAAACCCTGGACGACAGGAAGCCAGCTTCGCAAATCAAATATTAGATTTAACCGGGACTGAATTCACCTTACTCTATTTATTGGCTCAACACTTAGGCCAGGTTGTTTCCCGCGAACACCTGAGCCAGGAAGTATTAGGTAAGCGACTGACGCCGTTTGACCGGGCCATTGATATGCACATTTCCAACCTGCGCCGGAAATTACCTGAACGGGCAGATGGCTTGCAATGGTTTAAAACATTACGTGGCCGCGGATATTTAATGGTTTCCGCAACATGATAAACAGTCTAACAGCACGCATCTTCGCCATTTTCTGGTTTACCCTGGCATTAGTCCTGATGTTGGTCTTAATGGTGCCAAAACTGGATTCCAGGCAACTAACCTCCCTGCTGGAAAATGAATATCGGCAGGGCGTCATGTTGGAACAACATATTGAAGCAGAATTAGCTCAAGACCCGGCTAATGATTTACTTTGGTGGCGCCGTTTATTTCGCGCCATTGAAAAATGGGCACCACCAGGGCAGCGCCTGATCCTAGTGACCAGTGAAGGACGGGTTATTGGCGCCCAGAGAAGCGAAATGCAAGTTGTCCGTAACTTTATCGGCCAATCAGATAACGCGGATCACCCGAAAAAGAAAAAATATGGCCGCTCTGAGATGTTAGGGCCATTTTCTATCCGGGATGGGGAAGATCACTACCAACTCTATTTAGTTCGCCCGGCGAACAGCCCGCAATCAGACTTTATTAACCTGATGTTTGACCGGCCACTATTATTATTAACGGCCACCATGTTAATCAGTGCGCCATTACTATTATGGCTGGCATGGAGCTTAGCCAAACCTGCCCGTAAATTAAAAAATGCCGCCGACGACGTTGCGAAAGGTAATTTACGTCAGCATCCCGAACTGGAAGCTGGGCCACAAGAGTTTCTGGCGGCAGGTAACAGCTTCAACCAAATGATCGGCGTATTGGAGAGAATGGTCACGGCACAACAACGGCTAATCTCCGACATCTCCCATGAACTACGCACACCACTTACCCGCCTGCAACTGGCAACGGCATTACTTCGCCGCCGTCATGGTGAAAGCAAAGAATTAGAAAGAATCGAGACAGAAGCCCAACGGCTGGACAGCATGATTAACGATCTGTTAGTGCTCTCCCGCAGCCAGCATAAAAACGAACTCCTGCGGGAAAATATCAAAATAACCGATTTATGGAACGATATTCTTGATAACGCCATCTTCGAAGCTGAACAAATGGATAAAACCCTTGAAGCAACCCTACCACCGGGTTCCTGGACCATTTACTGCAACCCATCAGCGCTTGGCAGTGCCTTTGAAAATATAGTGCGTAATGCTTTACGCTACTCCCACCACCATATTGCGGTCGCATTCCATGCTGATCATCAAGGGATCACCATTACCGTTGATGATGACGGCCCAGGAGTCAACCCGGAAGATCGCGAACACATATTCCGTCCTTTCTACCGTACAGACGAAGCCCGCGACCGAGAATCCGGCGGCACAGGCCTTGGCCTGGCAATTGTTGAAACCGCCATTAGCCAGCACCGCGGTTGGGTACGTGCTGAAGACAGCCCATTAGGCGGCTTGCGTCTGGTCATTTGGCTACCGCTTCATGGGCGGTAATACAAATATCAATATCAACTAACCTTATACTATCTATTCATCAAACAAGTATTCTGTCAGGCTTGACCCGGAAGGGCTGACAGTTTACTCTTTTCATTAATCATTAAAAAATCTTATCTTTTTTTGTTTTTTGTCGCGACGAGCGGCATGAAAAAGTATTTAAAATTCAATGCATTAAATAAAGACATGGAATTATATGGATTTCTGGGAACCAATAACCTAGTGCGGTAGCTTTATTATTATTTCACTATTTATTATTTCAACAATAGACCTTACACAAACTATTTAAAAATAGCCTGTTAAAGTTTCACCTACCAAATAGCACTTATGAAAATAAATAGCACCCTAATTAAAAACTGCGAAATGTTATTTATTTTCACAAGTACATTTTCAGGTCATAATATTAAAGGCAAAATATGTCATCACTAAACATTCTCACCGATAAATTTGATAATAAAACAGCCATGATTGCCATTGTCGGCCTTGGTTATGTTGGCTTACCATTAATGCTGAGATATAACGATATTGGCTTTAAAGTGATTGGGTTTGATATTGATAAAGCAAAAACAGATAAATTAAATCAGGGCCAAAGTTATATCGAACATATTCCCGCTACCAAAATTAATCACGCCATCCATTCCGGTTTCGAAGCCACAACCGATTTCGCAAAAATAACCGAATGCGATGCGATTATTCTTTGCGTCCCCACACCGTTAAATAAATACCGTGAACCCGATATCAGTTTCGTGATTAACACCACGGAGATGATAAAACCCCATTTAAGAGCCGGACAACTTCTCTCCCTAGAAAGTACCACTTATCCCGGCACCACCGAAGAAGAGTTATTACCCCGGGTGGAAGAAAACGGCTTAAAAGTGGGTGAAAACTTCTTCCTGGTCTATTCACCCGAACGCGAAGATCCCGGCAACCCTGATTTCGAAACCCGAACCATCCCCAAAGTCATTGGCGGCCATACTGAGAACTGCTTAAAAGCCGGGATGGCCGTTTACCAACCCGCAATTGACCGGGTGGTTCCCGTCAGCTCAACCAAAGCCGCCGAGATGACTAAGTTGCTGGAGAACATACATCGGGCGGTCAACATCGGTTTAGTCAACGAAATGAAACTGGTTGCCGATAAAATGGGCATTGATATCCATGAAGTGATTAAAGCCGCGGCCACCAAACCTTTCGGCTTTGTCCCCTATTACCCCGGTCCGGGATTAGGCGGTCACTGTATCCCGATTGACCCCTTCTATTTAACCTGGAAAGCCCGAGAATACGGTATCAATACCCGCTTTATTGAACTCTCCGGTGAAGTCAACTCATCCATGCCCGATTATGTTGTTTCCAAAACCGTCTTAGCCCTGAATACAGCGAATAAATCCATTAATGGTAGCCGCATCTTAGTCTTGGGGATCGCCTATAAAAAGAATGTTGACGACATGCGGGAAAGCCCCTCGGTACATATCATGGAGAAATTAAGAGAGCTGGGTGCCAATATTGAATATTCCGATCCTCACGTCCCGGTATTCCCTAAAATGCGTGAACACCATTTTAATTTAATCAGCCAGCCTGTCACTGAAAAGAACTTAAAAGCATTTGACTGCGTTATTTTAGCCACCGATCACGACAAATTTAATTATGAATTCATCGTCAATCACGCAAAGTTAGTCGTTGACACCCGCGGTAAATATTCGCCGAATCACCCAAACGTGATAAAAGCTTAATCCAGGACAAACCATGCTTAACATAATTAAAGACAGAAAAATAAAATTCGCTTTAGTGGGATGTGGAAGAATTGCTAAAAACCATTTTAATGCTCTGGCAGCACATCAGGAAAATGCTGAATTAGTGGCAATCTGTGATAACGATCAAGCAGTATTAAAAGCAACGATAGAAAAAACAGGCGTCCCGGGTTTTAACAACTTAAATACCATGCTGGATAATATCACCGCCGATATCATTATCCTGACTACCCCCTCCGGGCTGCATCCCGAACAAGCCATTGCCTGCTTTAATAAAGGCTTTCATGTCGTCACAGAAAAGCCGATGGCCACCCGACTGGCTGATGGTGAAAACATGGTCAAAGCTGCTGATAAAGCCGGAAAACGCCTGTTTGTCGTCAAACAAAATCGCTTAAACGCCACATTACAATTACTGAAACGCGCAGTCAGTGAAAAACGGTTTGGCAAAATCCATCTGGTTCACCTCAATGTTTTCTGGACCCGGCCGCAAGCATATTACGATCAAGCCGCCTGGCGGGGCACATGGGAATTTGATGGTGGCGCCTTCATGAATCAGGCGAGCCATTACGTTGACTTAATTGAATGGCTGATCGGCCCGGTCAAAGATGTGCAGGCCATGACATCGACCCACCTGGATATCCAAACGGAAGATACCGGCGTACTGAATATCCGCTGGCGAGACGGGACCTTAGGCTCGATGGCCGTCACTATGTGTACTTACCCGCAAAACCTTGAAGGCTCTATCACCATTCTGGGTGAAAAAGGTACAGTCCGGGTAGGGGGTTTGGCGGTTAATGAAATCCAGGAATGGCATTTTTCCGACGAAAAAGAGTATGACCGGCAAGTCAAAGAAGCCAGCTATGAAACCACTTCCGTTTATGGGTTTGGTCACCCGCTTTATTATAAAAATGTCATTGATGTCATGAAAGGCGAAGCTAATCCCATCACGGATGGCCGGGAAGGATTAAAATCATTAGAATTACTTATCGCTGCCTATCTCGCAGCCCGAGATAATAAAACCATTTCGTTACCTTTAACGTATTAAATCAAGGGAACAGGTATCATGTCAGCAGAACACCTAATGATACATCCCAGTGCCATCGTTGATGAAGGGGCACAAATCGGGAAAAACAGCCGCATTTGGCATTTTACACATGTGTGTGCCGGCGCCCAAATTGGTGAAAGCTGCTCTTTAGGCCAAAATGTCTTTATCGGTAATCAAGTCACCATCGGCAATCACTGCAAAATACAAAATAACGTCTCTGTTTATGACAACGTTCATTTAGAAGAAGGCGTATTCTGTGGCCCAAGCATGGTGTTTACCAATGTCTATAATCCCCGTTCATTGATTGAAAGAAAAAGTGAATATAAAACGACCCGGGTAAAAACAGGCGCCACGTTAGGCGCCAACTGTACCATTATTTGTGGCACTACCATTGGCGCCTATGCCTTTATTGGCGCCGGCGCGGTCGTGAATAAAGATGTGCCGGATTACGCCCTGATGGTCGGCGTGCCGGCCAAACACATTGGCTGGATGAGTGAATTTGGTGAACAATTAGATTTACCGCTGTACGGACAAGCCACAACAACCTGCCCGCACACTCAGCATATTTATCAACTCAACCACCATACCGTGACCCGAATTAAAGTATAAAAGGTAAAGAAGAATGCAATTCACCGACCTCGCGGCACAGCAACGCAGAATTAAAGATAAAATTGACGCGAATATCCAGAAAGTCCTCACTCACGGCAAATATATTTTAGGGCCCGAAGTGGCGGAATTAGAAGAAAAGCTGATGGCCTACACCGGAGCCAAATATTGTATTACCTGTGCGAACGGCACCGATGCCCTGCAAATTGCCTTAATGGCAATTGGCCTCAAACCTGGCGACGAAGTTATCACCCCCGGATTTACCTATATTGCCACCGCTGAAACCGTTGCGCTGCTGGGCGGCATTCCGGTCTATGTTGACGTCAAGCCCACAACCTATAACTTAGATCCGGCCCTGCTGGAAGCCGCGATTACCCCCAAAACTAAAGCGATCATTCCGGTTTCTTTATTCGGCCAATGTGCCGATTTTGACGAAATTAATGCCATCGCCGAAAAACATAACCTGACCGTCATAGAAGATGCGGCCCAAAGTTTTGGTGCGACTTATAAAGATAAGCGCTCCTGTAACTTAACCACCATCTCGTGCACCAGTTTCTTTCCCAGCAAACCCTTAGGTTGCTACGGTGATGGCGGAGCTATTTTCACCAACGATGAAGAGCTGGCGAAAATTATCCGTCAAATTGCCCGTCATGGCCAAGACAGACGATACCATCATATCAGAATAGGCATTAACAGCCGTTTAGACACGCTGCAAGCCGCCATCCTTCTGCCCAAACTGGACATCTTTGAGGAAGAAATGGCATTACGCCAGATTGTGGCAGAAAACTATCATCAAGCGTTGAATAAAATCGGCATCATGACCACACCCTATATTGAACCACACAATCTCTCAGCCTATGCGCAATATACCATCCGGGTCAAAAACCGGGATGAATTGCAACATAGATTAAAAGAACAGGGTATTCCAACCGCGGTGCATTACCCCATTCCCTTGAATAAACAACCTGCGGTTGCCAGCAATATTGTTCTGCCTGTCGGTGACGAAATAGCCCAGGAAGTGATTAGCTTGCCTATGCATCCTTATTTATCCATAGATTTAATTAACAAAATCTCCAGCTCGATTTAAACTCTATGAAGAATAAGTTTATAAAGAATTTATCTGGCTTATTACTTTCGTCATTATTAAGCCAGATATTATTACTGCTATCAACACCTGTACTGACAAGATTATTCTCACCTGAAGAATTAGGAATTTATGCTTCACTTTCATCTATTTTAAGTATTTTGGCAGTAGGTGCTTGCCTCCGTTATGAATTTTCAATCAGCGCATCAGAAAAAGAACGTGAAATTAATTCATTAGTCACATTATCTTGTATAATTTCAATCATCATTAGTTTTATAGCAATCACTATTTTTGCAACATTCAAAATCCCAGAAAAAATAATTATAGGAAATCACATATACTATATACCTCTAGGTATTATTACTTATGGGTTTTATAGAGCAATGAGCTTCAATAGCATAAGAAAAAGACAATACCGTGAACTCTCTATCACTAAAATAGCTCAAACGGTCGCTATGATTAGTATTCAAATAGTTGGGGGTATAGCCAGTTTGGGAGCAAGCAGCCTTATCTTAGGGCAGATATTAGGCCAATCATTAGGTATCCTATTTTTGAGTAAAAAATCTCAATATCGCCTGATAATAAGAAAAAACGAGTTTAAAAAAATAAAACTTATCGCTAAGAAATATTACAAATTTCCAGTTTATGATTTCCCTGCCAGCTTAATTAATACTGTCAGTAATGAACTACCTCAATTATTTATAATGTCTGCCTACGGACTAAAATCCGCAGGATTTTATTTAATCGCATCTAAAATATCAGGTGCACCCATTACACTACTAAACCAAACAGTTTCATCTATATTACAAGGATATTTAAAAGGTATACCTGCATCACCTTTCTTAAAAATTAAAAAAACATTCTATTCCCTAGGACTAATTTCTATTTTATTTGCCATAGTAACATACTTAGTTGGTATACCAATCATAACATTTATTTTCGGTGAAGAATGGCACGAATCAGGCAAGTATTTATTATGCTTAATACCTCATTTATCTGGACAAATAATATATTCATCTTTATCGATCTATTTATCCATTTATGAATACCAGAAGAGTAATTTATTCATTCAATCAACATCTATTATATTAAGATTTATAGCCCTTCTCGCCGGATATTTATTAGGGGATATTTACCTCACCATTTTATTCTTTTCACTCACAAGCTTCATTCTTTATCTAATGAGTACAGCTTATATCTTAAGATTATCTTTTACGCGACAAAGAGGGTTAGAATGAGAAAAACAAAAAATATAATGAAAATCATGCCATATATAATCATCGTAATAATCGTCAGTTATACATTCAATCAATATGCTTATGAGCTAGATGAGTTCAACGGTAATGTTAGAAACTTAGCCATGAAAGGAAAATTTACCCAACGTGACTTTAATAGCAATGGTTTTCCATTATCACATTCACCACGTATTCCTGAACCATTTCTATCCCCATTTTATGTCGTTCACTACGGAATAATATACTCCTCCTTAAGCTTAGAAAAAGACAATACCAATATATTATGGAGAGCGGACTCATCTTTATCAGGATGGAATGTACCACCACCTAAATTCAATAAAGAAGAACTAATTTCTAATTTTAAGTTCTCAGCCGATTGGCTATTAAACAACATCAAGTTATTCCATGGTGAGAATCATTACTTATATAATTTTGATTGGCCATATAAAGGCTATGAAAATAATAAACTCTCTGCTCCCTGGTGGTCTGGGTTAACAGATGCATATGCAATTACTCTCTTATTAAGAGCTTATGATTATTTTGGTGATGATAAATATCTATCAACCACCCATTTACTATACAAATCATCGTTATCTCCAGCCAATCAAGGGGGTAGCCTGACAATTTTAGATAATATGCCCTGGATTGAAGAATATGTTGATCCTAAAGCAAGTCCAGACAAATTAGCTTTTGTATTAAACGGAATGATTTATTCTACTTATGGTATTGAATCCTTCGAAAATTATCTCAATATAGATAAAAGTAAAAGAATGTCGGAGAATTTATATAAATCAATCAGTAGCAATATATTTAAGTTCGACATAAAAAATGAATGGTCCAGCTATGATTTAGTTGGTAATCCAGCGAATATGAAATATCATAGAATACACACCCTTCTTCTAAAAGATCTTATAGATAGAAATCAACATTTTAAAAATAAAGAAATAATAAACTTATATAACAATTGGAATAGATCCGTCTCTAATATCGGGTATTATTACATAAAACATGGGCCTATTAGTTGGGCATATTATCATTTTATTACTATGTACTTACTATCTATATTAGTATTATCAATCATTTATTTTTTTATCAGAAAAAATGCAAAATAAAATCAAAATAATACTAAAAATATTTATATATCAGGTAATTATATATCTAAATTCTGTACTTATATTAGACACATTCCAAGAGGTAAGAGGTTATAATATCAGCCCACAAGGTCACTTAAGTATCCTATTCTGCTGGATATCATTATTACCACTACTCTTACTTAATAACCAAAAAAATCCAATTATGGTTTTTTTATGGTTAATATATATAATTTACATTATACCATTGTCAATTATATTTCCTCTAATTAATTCAGCTTCTATATATTCAGTAATTTTCATATCCGCAATAAATATATTATTTTTATTGTCTATATTATTCTTTCGAATAATAAATAGAATTACGTTACCAAAACTACAAATCCCCTGGGATCTATATAAAACACTTATAATAGGATGCGGTATTATTGTTTTATTCTTTGTTATCACTAACCCTGCATTCAGTTTAATACCACCTAATATATTTAAAGTTTATTCAGTGAGAGAGAATTTTAAAGAAAATACATCATTATTAACCATGTATATTATAACAAGTGGGGGATACGTAATTTCACCATTGTTATTATTAGCTTCATTCTATGTAAGAGGTTTTGTTAAATATATCCTTATTGCAATAAGCGTTATGATTTCCTATTCAATATATTGCTCTTCAGGATTAAAAAGTATAGCATTCATGAATATCACCGTTATAACTCTCTTCTTCTATATCAAAGGAAAAAGAAACATAAGTAATTCCGTGATAAACATAATCCTATACTCATTCCTTGCTGCCGGATTACTGTATTTTATTTTCGATTTCTATGACCCACTTATACACTGGTTACGCAGAATATTCTTCACACCAACATTAAATACCTTTTATTTTTATGATTATACATTTAATAATAATAGGGAATTCACTAATGATGCCCCAAAAATAATATCTCAGATATATTACGGAACCATAGGCTCTGCTAATACAGGTTTTATTGGGGACGGTATAGCCAGATATGGTATCGCTGGCTTAATAATAAATTTCTTTATATTTAATATGCTCATCTTAGCAATGAACCTAAGTTCAAAAAAAGTTCCATTTGAACTTTCAACAACATTATATTTACCATTCGTGTACACAGCATCAAACACGGCAATTACAGCACTACTACTGACATATGGGCTGCTGATATTAAGCATACTATTATTCTTATTTCCTACAAAAGATAACAATAACTCCTTATGAAAATCACACATATGACATCGGCACATCCGCGTTTCGATACACGTATTTTCCTAAAAGAATGTTTTGCTTTACAAAAAGAACATGAGGTATCTCTTATTGTTGCGGATGGCAAAGGTAATGAAATAAAGAATAACATATCTATCATCGACGTAGGTATATTGCCAGGCCGATTAAATAGAATCTTTAAAACAACCAATCGAGTCTACAAAAAAGCATTAGAACTAGATTCTGATCTATATCATTTCCATGATCCGGAGTTAATACCTATAGGATTAAGACTTAAAAAGAAAGGTAAAACAGTCATCTTTGATGCCCATGAAGATGTCCCCAAACAGATCCTTAGTAAACCTTATTTAAATAAATTCGCAAAAACGCTTATTTCTAAAACATTCTTCCTCTATGAAAAGTATGCTATCCCTAAATTTAACGGAATTATTACGGCAACACCCTCAATAAGAAATAAATACTTAAAACTAAATAACAACACAATAGACATTAATAATTACCCGATATTAGGTGAACTAAGTAATAATAACACTAATTGGGATAAAAAAGAAAAACAAGTATGCTATGTAGGAGGCATATCTGCCATTAGATGCATAGAAGAAATGGTTGAATCAATATCTTACCTGACGACTGATACAAAAATGAAATTAGCGGGTAGTTTCTCTGAAAAAGATTTAGAAAATAAAATCAAAAGCATGGAGAATTGGCATAAAATAGATGAGCTTGGTTTTTTAAATCGAATAGAAACAAAAGAACTTTTATCTAAATCCATGGCTGGAATTGTTCTATTCCACCCATTACCGAATCATATCGATGCACAACCTAATAAAATGTTCGAATATATGAGTGCAGGTATTCCCGTCATCGCTTCAAATTTCCCATTATGGAAAGATATTATTGTAACAAACAATTGTGGAATTTGTATCGATCCATTAAACCCTAAAGAGTTAGCTAATGCGATAGATTATTTATCGAATAACCATGACATAGCGGAAAAAATGGGTAATAACGGATTTTTGGCGGTAAATAAAAAATACAATTGGGATATTGAACAGAATAAACTTATTAAATTCTATCAACAACTTGGAAGTTAACAAACATGAAGAAAATAATAACCGTATTAGGAGCAAGACCACAATTCATTAAAGCAAGTCCTGTGTCTCGCACTCTACAAGATCATAATAAATTCGAAGAAATTATCATTCATACAGGTCAACACTTTGATACTAATATGTCTGATATATTTTTCAATCAATTAAAAATTCCCAAACCTGATTACACACTTAATATTCACGGCGGCTCGCACGGTGAAATGACAGGAAAAATGTTAATTGAAATTGAAAAGGTACTTATAACAGAAAAACCCGATGCGGTCATGGTATATGGTGATACAAACTCAACTTTAGCTGGAGCATTATCTGCATCTAAATTACATATTCCAGTTATACATATTGAAGCTGGTTTACGTAGCTTTAATATAAATATGCCAGAAGAGATAAATAGAATACTCACAGATAATGTTAGCTCAATTCTTTTCTGCCCCACAGAGACAGCAATCAATAACCTACAACGAGAAGGCTTCAATTCAAAATCGGTTAATATAAAAAAAGTGGGTGATGTGATGGAAGATACTGCTTTATATTTTAGCCAAATGGCAAAAAGGCCTGACGAACTCATTCCCACACAACATTTCATATTAACGACACTACATCGTGCTGAAAATACCGATAATCAAAAAAGATTAACTGAAATAGTGAACGCATTAAATTATATACATAAAACAATTTATCCTGTTGTCCTTCCTCTTCACCCAAGAACTAAAAAAATGCTGGAAACATATCGCTTACATTTAGATGTTCACTTAATCGAACCGGTTGGATATTTAGAAATGCTATGGTTACTAAAAAATACAGCTCTGGTTATTACAGATAGTGGAGGACTACAAAAGGAAGCGTTTTTCTTTAGAAAACCGTGTGTAACAGTTAGGGATCAAACTGAATGGGTAGAATTAATTGAAGCCGGCGTGAACAAATTATCAAATGCTGAAAATAAAAAAATAATCAAGTCAGTTCACAATATGATTAATACTAATATACACTCCGTTCAATCTATATATGGTGGCGGCGTTGCTGCTATAAAAATTGCTGACGAATTAGAAAAGTCACTATGAATATAGTATACATAAACCATTATGCAGGTTCACCGGATCTTGGTATGGAATTTCGGCCATATTATATAGGCCAAGAGTGGCTCAAATCTGGACATAATATTACCATACTTGCAGCTTCTTATTCTCATGTTCGTACAAAGCAACCAAAACTAACAGATAATAAAAAAACCATCGAAAATCTTTGTGGATTAAAATTTATCTGGTATCCGACCCCTCATTATCATAACAATGGATTAGACCGGGTAAAAAATATATTCTCTTTCTTAAAGCAGATATGGTTCGATACACATAATTTAATAAAAGAAAATAAACCAGATATCGTTATTGCATCAAGCACTTACCCTTTAGATATTTTTGTCGCAAAACGTCTGGCAAAAAAAGCTAAAGCTAAATTAGTTTATGAAGTTCACGACTTATGGCCTTTATCTCCTATCGAAATAGGCGGCATGTCCCCAAAACATCCTTTTATAAGATTATGTCAATTTGCTGAAGATTACGCTTATCGCCACTCAGATACGGTAATTTCAATACTTCCTAATGTACATGCTCATATGAAAGAACATGGCTTGGACCTGAAAAAATTGCATATCATACCTAATGGCATAGTTGAAAATGATTGGCAAATTGAAAATATCGATCCTATTTCACCTCATATCAGAAAAGTAGTCGATCACTGTAGAACAGAGAATAAAACCATTGTGGGTTACGCCGGATCGCTTGGAAAACCCAATGCCATGAACTACCTTATTGATGCTGCAAAATTATTAGAAAAACAAAACTTTCATTTTCTGTTGGTAGGCTCTGGGCTAGAAAAAGAAAATCTAGTAAAACAAGCTAACTTACTTAATTTGAGGAACATTACCTTTAGTGATCCAATACCGAAAACACAGATCCCTGCTCTGCTCTCGCTATTCGATATTGCTTATATAGGTTGGCATAAAAAATCTATATACAGATTTGGGATTTCACCTAATAAATTAATAGATTATATGATGGCAGGATGCATAGTATTACATTCTGTTGAAGCTGGTAATAACATTGTTGCCGACGCAAATTGCGGATTATCTATCCCACCTGAATCTCCCCAAGCCATTGCAAATGGATTACTTAAATTAAATAAACTCTCAAGGGAAAAGAAAATTGAATTAAAAAATAATGGTAAAAAATACGCATCAAAAAACCACACATATAATATTTTATCAAAGAAATTCCTAAAGGCAATGATAAATCATAAATGATAAATGCCTTCCTTTAACCTTACATGAAATTGAATAATATAAAATAGATAAAATTATTGATTGACTTAAAACTGGTTGGATAATTACCGGCCCTAAAACCAGAAGATTTGAACAAGATATAGAAATTGCATTTAAATAACTATCATTACTGTCCAAATAGAGGTTATTATTCAATCATGAAAAATATATCAGTAATTTGCCCTATATTAAATGAAGAGAAATATATAAAAGAATGTATCGAATCACTTCTAAAACAAGATTACCCTACCGAGCAATTAGAGATTATCTTTATAGATGGCTGTAGCTCAGACAATACTTTGAAAGTTATTCAAAGTTATACTGAGAAATATGAATTCATAAAAATACTATACAACCCTGAGCAACATGTACCTACGGCTCTGAATATTGGTATAAAAAATTCAACAGGAGAATATATAGCCAGAATCGATGCTCATTCCAACTATCCTAGCAACTACTTATCCAAACTATATAGTTTATCAAAACAATTTGATATTGATAATATAGGTGGAGTTATTAGTACAAAACCATGCAATCCTACAATTATTGCCCATACTATTGCATATGCCTTAAGTAGTCAGTTTGGTATGGGTAATTCCTATTTTCGAGTTGGTGTCAAGAATATAAGAAAAGTTGATACAGTACCTTTTGGTTTTTTCAAAAGAAATATATTCGATAAAATAGGGTTATTTGATGAAGACTTAACTAGAAACCAAGATGATGAATTTAACAGTAGAATTATAAAACATGGAGGTAATATATATCTTGTCCCAGACATTATTATTGATTACTACCCTAGAGATTCAATTAAAAAAATCTGCTCTATGTTCTATCAATACGGTTTATTTAAACCACTAGTCAACTTAAAATTAAAAACAACAACATCACTCCGACAACTAATACCACCGACTTTTGTCTTAGGGTTAATTCTGGGACTAGTCCTCTCATTCACTAGCCCAATATTTTTATATCTATATATAAGTTGTATTTTTATCTATTTATCTCTGGCTTTACTGGTATCAATAAGAGCCCATATTAAAAACAAAAAAAACTATATTTTCTTACCATTAATATTTCTGTGCATACATTTATCTTATGGATCAGGGTATCTCATTGGAATAATGAAAATTATATTCAATAAGAAATTCCACGTAAAAAATAAAAGATAAGGATTATATCATGAACTCTTTTTTTCTCCCTTTCGCACTTCCAGAACTCGGCCAAGAAGAAATTGATGAAGTTATTGATTCACTTAAAACGGGTTGGATAACTACCGGACCTAAAGCCAAAAGATTTGAACAAGATTTTGCTCAGTATTTAGATTCTGATGTTGAAGCAATCGCGGTAAACTCAGCAACAGCTGGATTACATTTAGCGTTGGAAGCCATTAATATCCAGCCTGGTGATGAAATCATCGTCCCTACTTACACCTTTACAGCAACAGCAGAAGTTGTCCGTTATCTGGGCGCTCACCCTATTTTTGTTGATTCTTTACCTAACAGCCTGAATATTGATCCAACAGCCATAAGAAAAGCAATAACATCCAAAACTAAAGCGATCATACCGGTGCACTTTGCCGGTTTATCCTGTGATATGGATGAAATAATTGCTATAGCTAAAGAATTTAATCTACGAATCGTTGAAGATGCCGCTCACTCATTCCCAACCTTATACAAAGGAAAAAAAATTGGCACTCTGGACACCGATGTAACCGTATTCAGTTTTTACGCCAATAAAACTATGACAACAGCTGAAGGTGGAATGCTAGTAACCAGAAATCCAGATATTATAAAAAGAGCAAAAGTCATGCGCCTGCACGGCATTAGTAAAGATGCCTTTGACCGATATCAATCTAAAATACCAGCCTGGTACTATGAAGTCATTGAACCAGGCTATAAATATAATATGCCAGATATTTGTGCAGCCATCGGTATTCACCAATTACAGAAAATAGACTCTTTTCAGAAGAAAAGAGAAGAGATGGCTAAATTTTACGATAGTGAATTAAAAGACCTACCCATTATTTTACCGACTAAACCTAAAGAACCTAATAGTCAACATGCCTGGCATTTATATACTATTAGATTGAATGATGAAGTTAAAATATCAAGAGACGACTTTATAATAAAAATGGCAGAAAAAAATATAGGTTGCTCCGTCCATTTTATCCCACTACATAAACAACCCATATGGAAAAACACCTATTCTCTTGATAAAAATAACTTCCCTGTAGCAGAAGAAAACTTCAAAAGAATTGTATCCATTCCCTTATACACAAAAATGACCCAAGAAGACCAGATCTACGTTATCGAAACAATTAAAGGAATTCTTGAATAAATGAAAATAAATTATTCAATAATAAAAATAGCTTTTGATTTCACTGCATCCTCAATTGGGCTAATTATCCTTTCTCCTATCTTAATCGCGATTGCCATTTGGATAAAAATAGACTCGAAAGGACCTATTTTTTTCCGGCAAAAACGCGTAGGTCAATATAATAAAGATTTTTATATTCACAAATTTAGAAGTATGACTACCGATTCAGAACAGAAAGGCCAACTCACTGTAGGTCACGATCTTCGTATTACAAACTCTGGAAAATTTATACGTAAATACAAACTTGATGAACTAGCTCAACTCATTGATGTTGTTCAAGGAAAAATGAGTCTAGTTGGACCAAGACCAGAAGTCCCACAATTTATGGATAAATATCCAGATGACGTAAGAAACAAAATATTATCTGTCAAACCTGGAATAACAGATTTAGCTTCTATAGAAATGATCGATGAAAATCAAATATTAGATAAATATGCAGATCCTCATCAAGCCTATATTGATATTGTGATGCCTATAAAAGCCAAATACTACTTAGAATATGTTGATGACAAGTCATTTTTCCATGACCTGAAGATTATTTTTAAAACAATTTACAAATTAGTTTTTAGGTAATTTAAAATTATGAATAAAAGAATAGTTTTTGGTCAAGATAGACTAATAAAGACCCTCGTTCTTCTCATAGTAGATATATTTATAATCAGTATTTCATACTGGCTAAGTATGTGGCTACGTCTTGACAGAGAAGTACCGCTCTACAGCTTACAGCATTGGATCACTATTATATTCACAATACCTTGCACGATATTTATTTTCTTAAGAATTGGTTTTTATAGATCGATATTGAAATACGTTAATATGAGCATATTGAAATGGGCTATTATTGGCTCATTATCATCGACTCTATTCTTAACAGCATTCTCCTTATATCAACAAGCATTCTTACCCAGAACTGTACCTATTATTTATTTTTCTTTTCTGGTTATCTCACTCTGTGGCACAAGGTTCTTATATAGAACACTGCGTAATCTATTAAAGTATAAAGGAGCCCCAGTAATTATCTATGGCGCAGGAGAATCTGGTCGGCAACTTTTACCCATATTGACAATGCATCGAGAATTCAACCCCATTGCCTTTGTTGATGACAATACTAAATTACATAATTTATCTATTCATGGGGTTTACGTCTTCTCTCCAGAAAAAATAAATTTTCTGGTAGAGAAATATAACATAAAGAAGATATTACTAGCCATACCCAGTGCTTCAATATCCAATAGAAAAAAAATAATTGAGAGACTACAAAAAGAACATTGTGAAATACTCACCATCCCAAGCTTCAATGATCTGGTTGAAGGAAAAGCTCAAATAAACTCACTAAAGCGGGTTTCCATTAATGATCTGCTAGGAAGAGAACAAGTTAATCCATTACAAGATTTACTCAGTAAAAACATCAGAAATAAAAACATACTGATTACAGGCGCTGGCGGTTCAATAGGATCCGAATTGTGCAGACAAATCATCAATCAATCTCCATCTCAGATGATACTATTTGAGCTAACAGAATATTGTCTTTACTCAATAGAAATGGAGCTTCAAAAAATAAATTCAGAAAGAGAACTCAATATAAATATCATTCCAATTCTAGGTGATATAAAAGACTCAGACAAGATAAATAAAATAATAAACAAATTTAACATTAACACAATATACCATGCTGCTGCATATAAACACGTCCCACTGGTAGAAATGAACACACTGGAGGGTATAAATAATAATATTTTTGGCACACTTTCACTTGCTCAGGCGGCACTTAAACAAAAAGTTGAAAAATTTGTATTAATCTCTACCGACAAAGCTGTCCGCCCGACCAACACAATGGGAGCAACAAAAAGATTTGCCGAACTTATACTACAAGCCTTTGCTAAAGAAAACAGCCATACAAAATTCTCGATGGTTCGTTTTGGTAACGTTCTTGGTTCATCTGGCTCAGTAGTACCCCTTTTCGAGCAACAAATGAAAAATGGTGGACCAATAACGCTAACTCATAAAGACATCACACGTTACTTCATGACTATTCCGGAAGCCGCCCAATTAGTTATCCAGGCGGGCGCGATGGGCAACAATGGCGACGTCTTTGTTCTGGACATGGGCGAGTCAGTAAAAATTTATGACCTTGCCCGAAAAATGATTAACCTCTCCGGCTTGACAGTTAAAGATAAAACCAATCCTCATGGTGACATAGAAATCCAAATTACCGGATTAAGACCTGGAGAAAAGCTTTATGAAGAGCTACTCATTGGTGATAACGTTTCTGGCACCAATCACCCTAGAATAATGACAGCAAATGAAGTATTTTTACCTTGGGATAAATTAAACTCATTATTAAATGACTTAAAGATATCTTGTGAGAATTATGATTTCGAAAACATTAGAAAGATTCTTATCAACTCGCCTATTGAGTTTCATCCCAAAGAAGATTGTATTTACGATCTTTTAAAATAGTATCTAAACTTTCTAACCGACTAAATAGACATGATACGACCATATTAATTAATGGAAGAGATGGCTATACCAGCTCACGCACTGCATCTGTGAATATATTCAATAGATCTGGCTGAAAATCGTAATATTGGCTATCTGGATAAACAACAACCCTATGAAATTCTTAATATACGAGTAATTAAACATCATATAATTCAAAAAATTAAAATAACAAGCCAACAAAAATCTCATCATTAGATATATCATATGTATTATACTTCCTTCAGTTTTTCCCTCAAAAAAGGAAAATGGAAATTATGGAATTAACCTCTTAATACGAGCCCATAAATTTATGAAAAAGTACCCAAATAGCTATGTTTATCAACCGTAAAGTAACAGCAAATGCCTATGGACTATTCTCAGGTGTTTTTTGGGGACTCACTGGTGTTCTTTTAGCTATTTTATTAAAAAGCAACACTCTTTCCTCTTATTTCCTTATTCCTATCATTATTGCCTTCCTGAATGACCTAATTTCATGTGTATACATGTTTATATATCTGCTATATCAGAATAAATATCGGGTAATAATAGCCATCACTAAGAATAAAAAATATTGGATAATCGTACTGGCAGCTATGTTGGGTGGCCCAATAGGCATGTCTTGTTATATCCTAGCCATTCAACATATTGGTGTTGGTTATACAGCAATTATCGCTGCAACTTATCCTGCCATTGGTTCTCTAATATCATTCTGTCTATTTAAAGACAGAATTCACCTTATAGGAACATTAGGCCTGATATTAGCCGTTGTATGCACCATAATACTAGGCTATTCAACAACAACACAAACAATATCCAACTGGACAGGATTCCTTTTTGCCTTTATCTGTGCACTGGGTTGGGGATCTGAAGTTGTTATCAGTTCCTACGGAATGAACAACAATATACCTGCTGACATCGCCTATTTTATAAGACAGTTATCCTCTTCAATAGGTTATTTTATTCTTATTACAGTATTTATTTTCTCCTTACCTAATGTAATACCTATCTTCTCAAGTTTCACACTATCCAGCCTGCTACTAATAGCTTCACTGACAACGACCGTATCATACCTCTTCTACTATCAAGCAATCAGTATACTCCAACCTATTCGAGCTATGGCTTTAAACATCACCTACACCGTTTGGGCAATATTCTTTGCCTACTTCCTTCTGGATGAATCCATCTCTATAAAATTATTAATCCTGTGTATAGGTGTTTCCTTAGGCTCATTCTTAACCGCTATCAACCCTCATAACATCAAAAAATTAATATTGGATCTCAAGTGAGTAAAATTATAAAGAATTTCTTCACAATGTAATAGAATTAAAGTCAACCAATATTTAAAAATAGGAAGTATAAACAGCGGACTATCATTGTGGACAACATTGAATGGAGGGAATGTCTTATGCCCTACTCCAAAAACACAGGAGAAACATTATGGTGTTATGATATAGGAGAAAGAATTCAATAAAAAATCATATTACCTAAAACCCTTCAAAGTGACCCTACTGATCAGAAAATATAACATTTTCACATCTTTATTTAATTAAACAGCTAACTAAATCCTCCTTAAATCTACCGAACTTGACTCTCACCTAACAAATAACCCCGAATCCAACCGAAGGAACGATTCCAACAAAAAACCATCAAAATCCCCGATTAGCAGCCTTATTTTATCAATTAATTAAACAAGCAGCTTGTTAAGCTTGACCCGGAGAAGCTTACAGTTTACTCTCCCCCCAAATAGTTACAAAATCTTATCCCCCGTTACTTTTTGTTACGAAAGACAAAAGTACTGGAAAATCAACACAGTGGGTAAGATTATAGAACCCTATAGGCGTTCTGGGAGCCAACAACCTAGTGCGGTAGCTTTATTTAATGGTTATTAGAACGCTGACTCAGGTTTTTCATCTGTATATACAAGAAAATTCCTACATGTTAAGCAAAAATCATTAAATAGATTCATTTAATAGTTAACCATACAATTAACCTATACCCGTTATCTTTCAAGTTGCCTCTTTGTTGGCTGCACTCGCTCACCCCGGTCACATAGTTCGCTATGCTCCCGGGGATTCGCTCCCTTGCCGTCTCGATGCATCTTGAAATCTATAGGGTATAAATCAGTAATAACATAAATAGCTTGACCAAATTAATATGAAAGGCATCATTCTAGCCGGTGGCTCTGGCACCAGATTATACCCTATAACAATAGGTATATCTAAACAGCTTCTTCCTGTATATGATAAGCCAATGATCTACTATCCATTATCAGTACCGATGCTGGCAGGGATAAAAGATATTCTTATTATTACAACTCCTGAAGATCAAATAAACTTCAAACGCCTTTTGAATGACGGAAGTAGCTTAGGAATAAATATTAGTTACACGATTCAGGCTAACCCTGAAGGATTAGCCCAAGCATTCATTATTGGTGAAGAATTTATTGGAGATAACTCAGTCTGTTTAGTTCTGGGAGATAATATCTTCTGGGGACAAGCTTTCTCACCTAAGCTACAAAAAGCATCATCTCAGAAAACTGGAGCTACTGTATTTGGTTATCAGGTAAAAGATCCTGAGCGCTTTGGGATTGTTGAATTCAATGATCAGATGAAAGCGATTTCTATTGAAGAAAAACCTAAAAAACCAAAGTCTGATTATGCTGTCACTGGTCTTTATTTTTATGACAACCGGGTAGTTGATTTCGCAAAGAGAGTAAAACCATCCAATCGTGGTGAGTTAGAAATTACATCAATTAATCAAATGTATCTTAATGATAATTCATTAAATGTGGAACTCCTCGGGCGTGGTTTTGCGTGGTTGGATACAGGTACTCACGATAGTTTATTAGAAGCGGCTACCTTTGTTGAAACTATTGAAAAACGCCAAGGGTTTAAAATTGCTTGTTTAGAAGAGATTGCATGGCGTAATGGTTGGCTAGACGAAAACGATATCGCTAAAGCTGCTGACTCTATGTCAAAAAATGGATATGGAAAATATTTACAATCTCTTATTCAGAGGAAGATATGAGTTTAATAAAGCTAATTGATTTTAAAACTCTTGGCGATGAAAGAGGCCAGCTAATTTCATTAGAAGCAAATAAAAACATCCCTTTTGAAATAAAAAGAGTTTACTACATATTTAATACTAAATCCGGTGTATCAAGAGGCTTCCATGCACATAAAGAACTCAAGCAAGTTTTATTTGCTGTCAAAGGAAGTTGCAGAATATTACTAGATGATGGGAAAGCAACGGAAGATATGATCTTAGATCAACCTCAAAAAGGTATATTGATAGACTCATTTATATGGCGAGAAATGCACGATTTTTCAGAGGATTGTGTTTTAGTAGTTTTAGCAAATCAACATTATGATGAATCTGATTATATAAGGGATTACAAGGCTTTCTCTAATATGCATAAAAACGCTTATTAAAATAGAACCTCCATTTTTAGTCAAAAATATTTAATAATATATTATCTAGGAAAGTAAAGATGATCAACTTTCTCGATTTAAAAGCAATAAACAAAAAATACGAAAAAGAATTAAAAGAAGCCAGCTCAAGGGTAATAGATTCAGGTTGGTATATAATAGGAAATGAGCTAGAAAGCTTTGAGCAAGAATTTTCAGAATATTGTAGTACAAAATATTCGATTGGTGTTGCCAATGGCCTAGATGCTTTAATCTTAGTACTCAGAGCCTGGAAAAAATTAGGTAAAATAAAAGATGGTGATGAAGTCATTGTACCCGCAAATACCTATATAGCATCAATCTTGGCAATCACAGAAAATAACTTAAAACCGATTCTAGTTGAGCCAGATCAAAACACATATAACTTATGCCCTAATAATATAGTCTCTGCGATTACAGAAAAAACAAAAATTATTTGTCCAGTACATCTGTATGGACAAATTTCACCGATGCCTGAAATAATGAAGATTGCTAATGAACATAATCTATTAGTATTAGAAGATAGTGCTCAAGCGCATGGAGCTAAAATAGCAGGAAAAAAAGCAGGTAACTGGGGTCATGCATCAGGATTTAGTTTTTATCCAGGAAAAAACCTTGGTGCCTTAGGTGATGCAGGCTCAATTACAACAAACGATGAAGAATTAACAACTACCATAAAAGCATTACGTAATTATGGATCACATGAAAAATATAAAAACATCTATCAAGGGATTAACAGTCGATTAGATGAACTTCAAGCTGCATTTCTCTCTGTAAAGTTGAAATATTTAGATATTGAAACAGAATATCGACGTAATATTGCTAAACATTATTTAGAAAACATTAATAATCCATATATAAAATTACCTATCACTATTGAACAAAATTCACTGCATCCAGAAAACCATGTTTGGCACTTATTTGTAATTAATTGTCCACACCGGGATAAACTCCAACAATATCTTTTTAGAAAAGGCATCCAAGCGTTAATTCATTATCCTATTCCTCCTCACAAGCAATCAGCATATCCAGAATGGAATGAATTAAATTTACCTATTACTGAAACAATTCATCAACAAGTATTAAGCTTACCAATTGGGCCAACCATAACAATAGAAGAGGTTGAAAAAATAGTTACTGCCTGTAATAACTTTAATATTAAATAAGTAAAAATAATGACTCTTTTCAAGACATCAATATTAAGTCTGATAGCTACTGCATTCAAAATGCTAGCTGGGCTGATCATTAATAAAGCCGTATCAATTTATATTGGCCCTGCCGGATTAGCATTGATTGGACAATTCCAAAGCTTTAGTCAATTAATTATGACAGCTGCACAAGGTGCAATCAATAATGGTGTCGTGAAATATACAGCTGAATATGGGCCAAATGATCCTAAAACACCTGCTCTTTTTGGTACTGCGGCTAAGATTAGCCTCGCAACATCGATTATAGTTGGATCATTATTAATACTATTATCACAGAGTGCCGCCAAAGAAATATTACTAGATATAAAATATCAATATGTGTTTATTATCTTTGGTTTTACCATTGTTTTATTTGTCTTGAATGGGTTATTATTATCCATATTAAATGGCTTAAAAGAAATTCAGACATATATAAAAATAAATATTATCCAAAGTATTTATTCATTAATATTTACCAGCATTTTAATTATCTTTCTTGGGTTAAATGGAGCATTAATTGCATTAGCCACAAATCAATCTATTATATTAATCGTAATATTATTCTTACTAAGAAAACACCCTATAATAAGATGGAATCACTTCATCCAACCATTTAATCGCCTCATTGCAAAAAAGCTAATGGGCTATTCGGCCATGGCAATAACCTCAGCCGTCATGGTTCCTGTATCTCACTTAATTATTCGAAATTATTTAGGTACAACACTCGGTTGGGATCAAGCAGGGTACTGGCAAGGTATTTGGTATATTTCGGCTATGTACCTTATGGTAATCACTACTGCTTTAAGTACTTATTATTTACCAAGATTATCCGAAATTACTAATAACTATGAGTTAAAAAAAGAAATAATTTCAGGTTATAAGCTAATCATGCCAATAGTAGTAGTTTGTGCTCTACTAATGTACCTACTAAAAGATATAATTATTACTATACTATTTACTCAAGATTTTATGCCTATGAGAGACCTATTCTTATGGCAAATTATAGGTGATGTTTTTAAAATAGCATCATGGTTATTGGCCTATATAATGCTAGCTAAAGCTATGGTTAAGACCTTTATAATAACAGAAATTATATCTGGGTTAAATTTTCTTATCTTATCATCTGTTATGGTTCATCATTTTGGCCTCATTGGCATAACCTATACCTACTGTATAAATTATCTAATTTATTTCATTATCATAACTGTAATTATGAAGAATTTCTTAAGAGCCTGAAACTGTGAAGATATTATTAATAGGAGAGTATAGCTCTTTACATAAGAACTTAAAAGAAGGCTTAGAATATCTCTGTCATCAAGTTGATATAGCTGCTACAGGAAGATGGCTGGGAAAACATTCCTAGAGATATTGATCTAAACTCTCGTTTAATTTCCCCTTTAAACAAAATTCACTATAGGTTTAACTTTCTTAAATTACTTAAAATTACACATAAATATGACATCATACAATTAATAAACCCATTTGCCGTTCCAAATAATTATTTTCCATTTAAATATTTCTATGAAGAATTATTTAATATAAGTATATTCCCACTTGCAGCCGGAACAGCATGTTTTGGGTGCTATGTTCCAGTGCCCTTTGGCGGGATTTACCCGAACGTTATGGTTCCTGGAAGACCGTCTATAACCGCTTTAGTCGGTGGTCAAAATCAGGAATAATTAATCTCATTTTCAATAAGTTATTGTCAATACTGGATGAGCAAGATTTAGTTGATTGGTCAGCCATATCTCTGGATGGCAGTAACATTCGTGCGGCACATTATGCGGCTGGTGCCCCAAAAAACATCCCGATATCACCGGAGACCATGGCCTGGATCGCTCTCAGGGTGGTTATGGTTCCAAAATCCATCTGGATCCATCTGGCTGTCGATGGAAAAAGACACCCACTTAATGTGGTACTCATTACAGGTCAATGTCACGAAAGTCAATATGCAGTACGCCTGTTGGATGACCTTGGTATTCGGCGTAAAAACGGTTTTATGAAACGGCGTTCAAAAGCGGTGATTGCTGATAAAGGTTACTCCAACCATGCATTACGTAACCGGTTAAAAAGTCAGGGAATAAAAGTGATAATTCCCTATAAATCCAACGAAAAAGCCCGGTCAGATGGACGGGTTAAATTCGACCATGAAGCATATCGAAGAAGAAATGTTGTAGAAAGATGTTTTAGTCGACTCAAAGAGCATCGTCGCATTGGCACACGTTATAAAAAAACCGCAAGAAACTATATAGCTATGGTGAAATTAGGTTGTACCCGTTTATTTCTTAAGACGATTATTTAACTGAGGGACACAGCCTAGTACTACAGCCGTAGAAACCAGAAATTTGCATTTTTCGTGATGCTCATGACTCTGATAAATCTCATGAATTAAACTCTTCTGTCAGTGGCTTTTCTGTTGAAAACAGGAAGTACGGCTGTAGTACTAAATAACCTTTCATAATAGTGCTACAGTTTGTTCACTTGATTAATATTTGAATAATTGAAGCTTGATACTGGCCGTACCAACTCATGCTTCTACTATGAAGAGCTTTCAGTTCTTGCAGCACAAGGCGTTATGTAAAGTGACCTACAATTTAGATGACAAATGTAATAGGTTACAATCTGGCTAGAGAATATGAATGCTCGAATAATCTACATTAACGTAATATGAAGGTCACTGAACTGTAATGAAAGAGCAGAAAATGTGGATGATCATAAAGCTTACTGAAGCCAAATATATATTTATGGTCATATCGTTAGTAATAACGTATCTATGCTTACATTGAGTCAGTGTACATATAAGTATTTCCCACTTTGTGGTATTCATTAATTGATATATAAAGAGTGAATAATGCATTCCATCTTAATAAATAAGAATATAAATACAGCGCATTTTCTTCAAAAGATTCTAACTCTATTGTTTTCCGTCTCTACATTCTTAACGTTAAGCCCATATTTTACATGGAATCTTCCATATTACTTTAGATTTTTCTGTATATTAGCCATATTAACTTTCTTCATATATACAATACATGGCGGAAAATTAAAGAAAAATGGTATATGGTTAAGTATTTTATTTTTCATAATTATATTTTCTCTTTCACTTTCAAGTAAAAATGAAACATTATTCAATGGATCAGTCTTTTTTATTTTATTTTTCTTATGCCTTCCAGATTTTTTAAAGTTAAATATTTTCAATGTATTTAAAATTATTTATGCCATATCATTATTACCAGGGCTAATATATTTTTTTTTAATTTTATTTGGGCTTGGAGGAAATTGGGAGATTATACTTCCACTAAATCCATTAAAAAATACTGAAGGCCTTTACTACAGAGTGTACTATGGTATGGTTATCTTAAGTAATCAAATATACTCTATAAGTACAGGAGAAATATTTCGCTTTTCTGCAATGTATGACGAGCCTGGTGTTGTTGGTACTGTGTCTGCATTAATATTAGCGGCTTCAGGTTTTAATTTAAAACGAAAAATTAATAAGATAATATTATTAAGTGGAATTCTTAGTTTTTCTTTAGCTTTTTATATTTCAATTTTTATATTCTTGATTTTTAAACCAAAAATTTTATTAAAGATAACTTCAATAACAACTATCACAATATTTATTAGTCTTTCATCTTTGAAAAATGTATCATTAATTCAATATTACGTATTTGATCGTTTTAGTTTAATATTAAATGGCTTTGATAAAGTTGATAACCGTATTTCTCTTTGTTTTCAAAACTATTTCAGCGATTTTCTGAATCATAAAGATACTTTTTGGGGACTCGGATATAATGCATATACCTTGACAGATTGTGATGTTTCATCTTATATTACTCTAATATACGACTTTGGTTTTTTTGGCTTTTTTCTGATCTTGATATTTTATTCTCTATTATCATTCAGTATATCTAATAATTTTATTAAAAAAGATATATTTATTAGATGGTTACCGATGATATTAGTATATCTAGCAAACATATATCAGCGCCCAACAGTTTTTGATCCTTGGAGCATAGTTATATTATGTGGAGGTTTAATTTATTCTATAAAAGATTCAAGGATAAATAGCTGTTCGAAATAATTAAATCATTTCGAAAAACTAAATAAGATCACTTGAAGGGAACTCAGTCCGATTTTTGCGATCTGATTAATCGCCAAATCAAAACAAATCCCAAAATGGACTGAGTGATGCCAATCATAGCACCAATACCCCGAAACGAACGACGTCAGATGAAAAAATTTATCCATAGAACCCGGGATAAGGACTATGCGCGTCGCCTCACCGCGCTCTTGATGCTACATGAACGGAGTACTGTTTCTCATGTCTCCAGGACTCTTCACTGTTCACGTTCCTCAGTTAATCGCTGGATAAATTGGTTTACATTATCTGGCCTGGAAGGGTTAAAAAACCTGCCGACAGGAAGACCCGCTGTCTGGCATTTATCGCCACTTTTTACTTTATTGTCGTTCTTATTACCGCCCTCTCCGCAGGATTTTAGCTACCTGCGTTCACGCTGGAGTCTTGAGCTTATTACTCGCATAATCAATAAATTATTAAACTTATCATGCTCAAAAAGCCCATTATATCGCTACTTTTGCCGGAGGGGGATTGTGTGGAGAAGGGCCGCGGCTACCCTAAAAAAATCTGACCCGGAGTATGACGAGAAAATGGCAAAAATTACAGAGGCATTGTCCAACATGTCAGAGCAAAACCCCGTTTTTTACGAAGACGAAGTGGATATTGACCTTAACCCCAAGAGCGGTGCGGACGGGTGCTTTAAGGGGCAACAAAAGCGGGTAGTGACACCGGGGAAAAATCAAAAACACTATCTTGCGGGTTGTCTCAATGCGCAAACAGGTAAAGTCACGTATGTCAGTGGTGTAAGAACGAATTCTGATTTATTTATCACTCTGTTAGAGGAAATGAATGTCCAATATCGCCATGCAGAAAGTATCACGGTAATTTTAGATAACTATGGTATTCATAAAAGCCAGAAAGTCAGGGCATAGTTAAAGCGAAACGCTAAATTTAATCTGTTGTTTTTACCTGTTTATTCTCCCTGGCTAAACAAGATTGAACGCTTGTGGCAATCGTTACATGAAACGGTAACACGAAATCATTGCTGCCAGTATATGTGGCAGTGACTTAGATATGTGGAAGAGTTTATGAAGGCGCTTTCGTTACAACAACCTGGAATGAAAAAATAAGTGTATCACTATTATGAAAGCTTATTTAGATCAACTGATTCCCAAATAGCGTCAATATTATTTTTATATAATATCTATTACATTTTTAATTAGGAAAACTTAAAATGAAAATATTAATTTATGGAGAATATAGTGGTTATGGTCGCTCACTAGCAAAAGGCTTTAATGAGTTAGGTATGAACGCATTCGTTTTTAGTTTCATGGGTGATGGATGGAAATCCATTGATGGTGACATAAAATTATATGAAGGTAATAAGCTTTATAAATTACTTCAACTAATAAAGATAATCCCTAACATACTATCTCATAATTATATAATTATAATGAACCCATCCTTTTTTAATTTTAAATATCTCGGTCCATTAATACTTTTTCTAATAAAGATGAAATCAATAAAAACTCTCTTATTATGTGCAGGTGATGACGTCGAGTTTATCAAACAGGGTAAAAAGGGTAGTTTAAAACCCTGGCCATATATGGATATACCTTTATCTAAATCTAAGAATTCTCTATTTCAACGAAAAAGAGATAAGTTTATAAATATCCTAGTTGCAAAATCTGTGAATAAGATAGTTCCAGTAATGTATGATTATGCGGAAGCATGGAGATTATCAGACTTTTCAGAAAAAGTAGTTGATACTATACCGTTATCTTGTGATGGCGATTACAAGAATGAAATAAAGAAAACTGGAGATAAAATTGTAATAATGCATGGTATAAATAGAGAAGAATTTAAAGGGACAAAAGTAATTAAAAAAGCTTTAGAAAGAATAAAAAATGAATTCAATGACCTAGTTGAGATTATATATCCAGAAAGATTACCGCTGTCAGAATATTTGATATTAATGGACAACGTGGATATAGCAATTGATCAAACAAAATCCAACTCATATGGAATGAACGCTATCTATAGCATGCTAAAAGGCCATATCGTCATGGCACCATCAACAAAAAATTGTATGGAGGAATTTAATTTAAAATCCAGTCCTATAATTCCTATTATACATGATTCTGAAGATATATATATCAAAGTAAAGGAATTAGTTATGAATAAAGATAAATTAGATAATTTAAAAATACAAACAAGAAACTATGCTTTAGCTTTACACCATCCTAGAATTATCGCAGAGAAATTTATGGAATTATTTAAAAACATTTAACTTTATAAAAAAATAGTACAAATTAAATTTTAATAGTATCAAAAACTGATGAAATTATATGAATCAAAAACTCTGCTTTGTGATAAGAAGTTTTTCAGGTGGTGGGATAGAAACTGTAACAACTAATTTAGCTAATTCGTTAGCAAAAAGAGGACACAATATTACTATTATTGTACTATTGCCTGATGATGAAAAATGTTATAAACCTTATATATCAGATAAAGTAGAAATAATATATGATATTAATTACTATAATAACAAAAATATTTTTTTACTATCTAAAATAACGAACAAATTATTTCCTCTTGTAGGTAGTTATATATTTTCGAATAAATTTAGTAAATCATTTGATAATTTCATCCTAGAAATAGAAGAAAAAAATGGAAAATTTAATAAGATTTATCTTTGTGGATTCGGTGTATATACAATACTATTCAAAACAAAAATAAAAAACATCGTCTTTCAATGCCACAATACTAATAGTAGATTATTATGTAAATATCACTTTAATAAATTAACACTATATATTTTTAGGAAAATTTTAAATAATAAAAATATATCTGCAGTATCAAAAGGCATTGCTGACGACCTAGTCAATCAACTTAATATAAAACCAAAAAAAATAGGTGTGATATATAATTTACTTGATGCTGATAAAATAAAGAAATTATCTTTAAGTGAAAATAAAATAATACAAAAACCCTATATAATTCATGTTGGGCGATTTGCAAAAGAAAAAAGACATGATTTACTTATTGAAGCATATGATGCTATTAAAACTGAACCAAAACCACAATTATTATTATTAGGATCAGGACCTGAAGAATATAAAATCAGAAAAATTGTCTTAAAGAAACAACTTAAAGATAATATAATTTTTGGTGGCATGGTAAAAAACCCATACCCAATGATTAAAGATGCACTTGCTTTAGTATTATGTTCAGATTATGAAGGGTTACCAACAGTAATTTTAGAGTCAATAATATTAAATACATATGTCATATCAACTAATTGTAAATCAGGGCCTTTAGAGATGATAATAAATAATAACATTGGGAAACTAATTCCACTAAATAGCACTCTGGAGCTATCAACAGAAATTGATAAAATCTGCAATCTAACCATAAAACGTCCTCCATCAGAACTCCCACATGAATTTACTATGGATTACATTATTAATAAACATTTAAGTGAGTTATGATGTCTGATTTTTTTGATAGAACTTCTTCTATAGTTTTCATTTATCCTTTTTTATTATTTTTCATGATATTTCCAATATCTACTGATTTTAATCTTAATAATCTAAATAGTTACTTAATCAGATATACTTAGTACTATAGCCGTAGAAACTGAAGATCTGCGTTTTTTCTGATGCTCACAAACACGAAGAAACCGTATGACTCAAAGTTTCTTGTATTGTTTTGTTAAGACGCCTGTAATATTAGAATTCATCTCATTAGCACTATTTTACTTGCCATTTTAACTTGAAATCCTCATGTACTACATAATATGTACTCTCCAGTTTCTTGTGCGCTGTCCGTGTTCAAACTGTCTACAGAGATTACTCTTATTTTAATTTCTAAATATTTATACTAAAACCCTTAACTATCTACCTTTATAGGCAAAAATATTGATTATTTTATTTTCAGAAAATGAAAGTTACTATAGAGAAATCGGCCTAAAAGATTTACCAAGAATCACTTATATTTTTAACGGCATGAAATTTTATAAAAAAAAATTAAATTTTTTTTATAAGTTTGATTTATTTGTATGTGCCTTTTATACAATGCCTCACAACATTATCTTATCATTAAAATTCAATGAATTAAAAAAAAATACAATACTATGTTCCGATGGTATTTTCGAATTCTCAAATTCATTGAATAACCCAATGATTAAAAAATATGATTTGCAACTTTTTCATCCTATAATTCAAGATTATTTTATTTGCGTTGGTGAAAAAGAGAGAAAATATTTTAATCATAATGTTGAAACATTAAAATTCATTCCCTATCGTATGTTAAAAGAAAAAAATATTATAGAATTACCACACTCAAGAAAAATATTAATTACAACTGCCAATTCTGCATATTTTTCAAATAATGAATTTGATAAGTTAAAACATATCCTACTAGAAATTACTTCAAATATTCTAAAAGAAAAAATAGATTTCTCTTTTAGAATATTTGACAAAAAAATATTACAGTTTTTATCAAGTAGCTTAGATATAGAAATAGAAAATGATATATCTGATAACTTTGAGAACACACTTAGTCGTTACTCTAGCATAATAACTACTCCTAGTAGTATATCTATCACATCAATGTATCATCAACGGAGTGTCGCTATACTAATATATCGTGATGTTCCTACATATCCTCAATCAGGCTGGATCATACCATCGATAGATGTCTTTAAAGATAGCTTAGAGGAGTTTATAAATTTAGACTCAAACAGAATAGAAATGCAAAATAATATTTTAAAAGGGTATTTATGTGACAATGGATTAACAGAACATCTAGAAGAAATATCCAACCATATAAAAGAAAAAAAACAAAATGATATAAATAATTATATAAATAAAAACTTATACAACATGCTTAACTCCAGTTTTAATTTTAATATTGAATGGTTTATTAGAAAGTCATATTTTAAGATAAAAAATCTAAGTTTTATAAAAAAAATACGAATCCATATTAAATGAACAATAAAAAATATTATGTAGATTCGACTAATTAAGTACAATTTTTCAGAGGGGCGGTCAGTTGCTATAATCGATATTTTTCTCTCCAAAGGAAAATGCATTATGGCCTATAAATAACCGACCGAAGCAGATAGACACCAGGTTTCCAGTTTAAAAAAGCCAGTTTTTCACAACATTTCATTACTGAGTCACTTAATCGAAGCCCATCAACCATCAGCAGACAAAAAAATATTGCCGAAACAGTCCTATCTTCTGGGACTGTTCGTCGTTATTGCTCGAATAAAGCGATAAAAAATAAAAGAAATGGGTAGGTTAATTTGTCAGAATTTAAATCCCGAATAAATAGTTGATTATCTGAAGGAACATAAAAGGATGTCTTTCCATTATGAGACCATTTATAGATTGTATTTATAAAGATAAAACAGAAGGAAGTGATTTATGACAACATCTCAGAACTGCCAGTAAACCTTATCGTAAACAATATAGCTATTATAAAAGAAGAAGAAAAATTAAAAAAAGTCGGTATTAATGAACAGTCCGGAACTCGTTGATAAAAAAGCACGTATTGGTGTTTAGAAAGGTGACACAATAATTGGAATAAATAAAATAGTGTATTATTAACACTAGTTAAACGTAAGACACTATATACAATGGTAATTAAACTTAACAGAAAGCAGGCATCGGAAGTGACGGAAGCAACTGTTAAAGCTTTATTTCCATTAAAACAGAGAGTCAAGACGATTACTTTTAATAATGGTTTAAAATTTTCGTATCATGAAGTTATCAGGAAAGAATTAGACACAGAAATTTACTTTGCTAATCCTTAATACTCCCTAAATAGCGTTCCATAATACCGGTACACCTATGCACTTTGTTTTCTTCATTAAACAATATTGGCTCTATAGCCTATCTTACTGTTTCTACAGGCCGTTTAGATGAAAAGGCTGTATGTCTTGGTACACAAGGGCTGGTTGGAAGTAAAGCATAATTATGAAATAATGAAATGGACACCCTCCCCAAAACGGCTTCAGTGAGCCATGCTGAATACATCAGCAAAAATATGAAGAGGTGTCCAATGGAACAAGTTATCGGAATTGATCTGGCAAAGCGCGTGTTTCAATTACATATTGCCTCCCCGCTTGGAAAAATGATTAAAAATACTGTGGTCTCACGCGATAAACTGATAGCTTTCATTGCGCAACAACCCCCTTCAAAAATCGTGATGGAGGCGTGTGGCAGCGCAAATTACTGGAGTCGCCAATTTAAACGATTTGACCATGAGGTGAAACAAATCAGCCCCCAATATGTCACCCCATTTAGAATGGGCAGCAAAAATGATAAAAATGATGCCGTGGCTATTGTGGCAGCAGACAGTCGTCCAGGGATGCGTTATGTTCCGGAAAAAACGCAGGAACAACAGGATATTCAGTGTTTGCATCGGATTCGCCAGCGGCTAATGAAAAACAGAACGGCGCTGATTAATCAAATACGGGGATTGGGCTTAGAATATGGCATTGCCATGCCTGAAAGCGCCCACAAGGTTGAACAATGTTTGCCTGAGCATCTGGAAAACGCGGAAAATGACCTGACGCCAATAAGCCGTGAACTGTTTCAGGAACTCTTGTTTGAACTCAAAGAACAGCAGCAGCGTCTGAAGGTGCTGGATAAACGCCTCGACCACCTGAATGCGCAACAAGAAGATATCGGCCGGTTACTGACACTGCACCGGGTATCGGCCCACTGGGGGCATCAGCTCTGATGATAGCCTTGGGCGACAGCACGGGCTTCAAAAATGGCCCGCATTTTGCTAGCTATCTGGGGCTGGTGCCAAAAGAGCATAGCAGTGGAGGCAAAGTCAGGTTATTGGGTATCACAAAACGCGGAGATAACTATTTGCGGGGAATACTGATCCACGGTGCCCGCTCAGTGGTTTATCGGGTGCAAAAGCTCCCTGACGAACGATGTAATGGATTACAACGCGGGTTAAAAGGCGTGATAGCCCGCAGCGGGCTCAATAAAAGCGGCCGTTGCACTGGCGAATAAAAATGCCCGAATAGCCTGGGCTCTGGTCAACCAACAATCGAGTTATGAAGCACGATGAGTTACCCATGATATAGACGATGAATTGATGTAGTAGAAGTCCTTAAGTAGATGTATTGACAGGTAGTACCGACTCTCTGTGAACCGGGTAAATAACTCAGTCTATCGAGACTGTTGAAATAATGAGGGCAGAGAGTGCGGATTTTCATCAGGACTCATTGAAGCCGAATATATGTTTGCGACTACATTGTCAAAAAAAATTTACTCACCTACTTGAATTAAGTCGGTGTCCATATAACTTATTTAGGAAAGAGGGATAAATGAAAATATAAATGGCCTAATCAGATAATACCTTCCCAAAGAGACATACCTTAATAAAATTTCAAACTGAGAAATATATTTTTTAAACAGACCAAATAATAACCTACAAAAACACAGGATGGCAAAACGCCCAATGAATTATCTAAAGGGATACGAACCTGTTTACTCACAGCCTATTTATGTTGCACTTACTATGCAAAACCACCAGTTGTATTTAAATCTACACTAGATAAACCCAAATCTTATTCTTATTGAGATTCCAAACATGAAGATAATTTTTATTATAACAAAAGCAGATGAAATAGGTGGAGCACAAATACATGTTAGAGATATAGCTTTCAAAATGAAAAAAGATAAACATTATGTCAAAGTCATTGTCGGAGAGCACGGTGCTTTAGTTAATGAGTTACATAGAGCAGATATAAAAACGTATATTTTACCTGAGTTAGTTAGAAATATCTCTCCTATAAAAGATTTAATATGCATTTACAAAATAAGAAAGATAATAAATACAATATCTCCTGACATTATTGCATTACACTCTTCCAAAGCAGGGATTATTGGACGCGCCGCTTTACTATTCAAAAGAATACCAGTAACATTCACTGCACATGGATGGTCTTTTGCAGATGGTGTTGATAAGAAAAGAAAAATATTTTATATTTTAATCGAGAAAATTTTCTCTAATTTTACAAACAAAATCATAACAGTATCTCAGCAAGATAAAGATATTGCTATCAAATATAAAGTAGCAGATGAAAAAAGGCAAGTTGTTATACATAATGGAATTCCTGATTTTATAGGTAATAAAAGGAGGAAAAATAATAATATCATTAATCTTGTTTCTATAGCTCGCTTCTCAGAACAAAAAGATCATATTAGTTTATTTAAGGCTTTATCTGGAATAAAAAATAAAAGATGGCACTTGGATCTGATTGGAAAAGGCCCTTTATTAGAAGAAATGATAAAGTTATCCAAACATTTAGGTATAAGTGAAAACGTTTCTTTCCTAGGAGAAAGAGGTGATATTAATAATCTATTATCAGATCAAGATATTTTCTTATTAATTTCAAACTGGGAAGGATTACCAATAAGCATAATAGAAGCAATGCGACAATCATTACCAGTTCTAGCATCAAATGTTGGTGGTGTTAGTGAGTTAGTTGATGATGGCACTACTGGCTATTTAGTACAAAGAAAAAACTCAGACGAAATAAAAGACAAACTCGAACTACTAATGGAAGACAAAACTCTCAGAGACTTTATGGGAAATAATGGACGAAAAAAATATAAGAATCAGTTTACTTTTAACCAAATGTACAATAAAACATTATCTCTTTACGAAAAACTAATTAAAGAGAAAGTTTAAGAACCACTCTTATCTATGCTTCAAAGTTTATTTTTATATACCCGTAATCATTGAAGATGCTTGATTTTATCCGAAATGGAGATCATTATTCTCGCTATAAAAATATTTATCACATCAGAACAAAAAATCAAACTTGAACGTCTTCACGACACAACTCGTGATGGCAAAGTACGTGATAGAATAAAAACCATCCTTCTTGCTTCTGAAGAGGGGAGTTCTGTGATGATAGCCCAGGCATTGCGACTCCATCAGACCACCGTTGACCGCCATATAGGTGATGACCTCAATCAGGGTAAACTTAAATCTGATAATGGGGGGTCTGATAGTTTACTTTATCGAGAACAAACTAATTTTTTAATCAACCACTTATCTCAAAATCTTTTCCATCACACACATGAAATCGTGGCCTATGTTGCTCAGCTCTGGAATATGACCTTTAGCATTCCAGGCATGAATAAATGGCTACACCGTCAGGAGTTTTCTTATAAAAAACCGTGTGGTGTCCCTCATAAATTTGATGCAGAAAAACAGATACAATTTATTGAATATTATGAAAATCTTAAAGTCACAGCGAAAGACGAACCCATCCTCTTTCTTGACGCGGTTTACCCGACTCAAGGCACTAAACTCGGTTATGGTTGGATGCGAAAAGGCGAGAAAAAAACAGTCAAAACAACAGGAAGCCGAACTCGCCTGAATATATTGAGTGCACTCAACCTGAATGCCATTGGTCGTACGGTGTTCCAGGAATATCAAACCATCAATGATGACAACATTTGCCATTTTTTCAATGAAATAAGAAGGTCTTATCCTAACTATCATCAAAAAATTCATCTTATTGTGGATGGGGCGGGTTACAACAAAGCTCATCTTGTAAAGGAATGGGCTTATGTTAGCAATATTGAGTGACATTACCTTCCCCCATACAGCCCAAATTTAAACCCGATAGAGCGATTATGGAAGGTCATGAATGAACATGTTTGAAATAACCGTTATTTCGCTGATAAACATGAATTTCGAGACAAAGTATTCAAATTTTTCACCACAACGCTACCTGATATAGCAGACTCGCTGATGTCTAGAATTAACGACCATTTTCAGGTGCTAAAAACTGCATCTTAAAGTTTCTTAGGTATATATCCTAATGTAGAAAATAGCTACATCCATAAATAGTCCCCCTAAGGTTGATAATACTGACTAGCAAACCAGTAAAATTCTATCAGAATAATATTCCTGATGTGGATAAGAAATCGCTACATACTAAGTATCCAACTAAGGAAAAAACCGTGAGTTCTATTTGATTAACTAGTTATTATCAAAAATAGTAAAAAAACCACTTCATAAATACTTAGAAAATATCTCCAATATTAGTCTGATCCTTCCAAAACCAGTAACATATTTGGCTAATAAATAATAATCAATGAATTTTTGGGAATGGTTAATAAATATCTAAAGATATATAGGAAAGAGCTATAATAATGATTCTTTTAACTGGTGGTACAGGGTTTGTTGGTAGTTCAGTGCTTGATAAACTATCAGGGAACTTAGTTAGGACCTTTGGCCGTACTAATCCAACTAATCAATTATCTGATTTTTTCAGTGGTTCCATTGATACCAGAACAGATTATTCATTAGCACTTAAAGGAGTTAAAGTCATTATCCATTCTGCTGCCCGAGTCCATATAACGAATGATTCTTCATTAGACCCATTAGCAGCATATAGAGAAATCAATACAGAAGGTACACTGAATTTAGCTCGCCAGGCAGCACAAGCCGGGGTTAATAGATTTATTTTCATCAGTACTATTGGTGTGAACGGTGGAAGAACTATTGATAACCCTTTCAGAATATCAGATCCACCATTACCATGGGATTTCTATTCACAATCAAAATATGAAGCTGAAGTTGGGTTATGGGATATACAGGCAACAACAGGTATGGAAATCGTTATCATTAGACCACCACTTGTCTACGGTCCCAATGCCCCTGGGAATTTTGAGAAACTTGTAAATGCTGTAGCTACTGAACACTGGTTACCATTAGGAGCTATTCACAATAAGCGTAGCTTTGTTGCACTGGATAACCTAGTTGATCTTATTATTACCTGTATCGATCACCCTAATGCAGCAAACCAGACATTCCTGATTAGTGATGATCAAGATATATCCACCACAGAATTTTTGAAAAAAATAGCTGATGCTTTAGATAAATCACCTAGACTGATTCCTATACCAATGAGTTTTATCCGTTTCGCTGCTGGGATAGTTGGGAAAAAATCAGTCGCTCAACGTTTGTGTGATTCTTTACAAATAGATATTTCCCACACAAAACATACTTTAAATTGGGTACCTCCTGTCACAATGGAACAGCAGTTAATTAAAACTGCAACTGTACAATTCAACAAATGACTTTAAATATTTCTATGACTAGTTTTATTATTCGTATATTAGATATTCTTTTATCTCTAATAGGTTTAATCTGTGCATCTCCTATCCTAATAAGTTTAATAATTATTGGGTATTTCGATACTGGCTCTCCTCTATTTTACCAAATAAGAGTAGGCAGGAATCTCACACCATTTACTCTAGTTAAGTTTCGCACTATGAGAACTAATACTGCTTCTGTTGCAAGCCATTTAGTTGATGCATCATCTATTACTAAATTTGGTAGTTTCTTACGTAGAAGTAAATTAGATGAGCTACCACAATTATGGAATGTGTTAAAAGGAGAAATGAGTCTCGTTGGTCCCCGTCCTTGCCTTTTTAATCAAGAAGAATTAATTATTGAACGGAGTCAACGTAGCATATTTGATGTAAGACCAGGAATCACGGGTCTATCACAGATAAATACTATAGATATGTCCACACCAAAACTATTGGCTGAAACAGATGCTCATATGATTAACTCACTCACATTAATTGATTATTTTAGATACATTATACAAACAGTTGTTGGTAAAGGTTCTGGCGATAGAGTCAAGAATTAATATTCAGTATTTTTAACAAAATCTTTTAATTCTATTACTATCCAGAACAACAATATTAGTTTCAAATATGCAAATTAATGGGCATAGAATATAATGTTGATTTATTTTCTTAGGCTTCCACGAAGTCTAAAACGTATTATATCTGTTTTTATAGATACAATACTATTAGGAATAGCCTTTTGGGGGGGATATTGGGTACGACTCGATAACTCTACTCCTATAATAAGTTTATCCCACTGGGGATTACTATTAGTGTTGATCTCTATAACAATTCTGCTCTTTATTAAACTAGGGCTATATCATGCGATTTTACGCTATGTAGGGTTCAAGTTTTTATGGACTGTTGCACTAGGCACAATTTTATCTACTGTATTATTAGTAATGCTAGCCTTTTTTTCTAATATCTTTTTACCCCGTACTGTATCTATAATCTATTTCTCATTCGCTTTAATTCTGATTGGAGGTATAAGAGTTGTCTTTCGAATGTTAGTTAATAGAAGTAAAAATAACCGAATTCCTGTATTGATCTATGGTGCAGGATCATCAGGCCGACAATTACAATTAGCTCTCAACCAAGGGCAAGAGTATTTTCCTATCGCATTTGTTGACGATGATATAACCCTACATAAGACAACGATTCAAGGAATTAGTGTCTATCCTACTGAAAATATCGAAGAATTAATTCTTCGATTTAACATTAAGAAAATATTATTAGCAATACCTAGTGCACCTAGGTCAACACGTCAAAATGTTATCCACCGTTTAGAACATTTTCCGTGTAAAGTTCTCTCTATTCCAGGGATAACTGATTTAGTAAAAGGGAATGCATTTATCGATGAATTAAAAGAGGTTTCTATAGAAGATCTATTAGGACGTGATCCTGTAGAACCAATACCTGAGCTAATGAACGCTAATATAACGAATAAACATGTCATGGTAACAGGAGCTGGTGGCTCTATTGGTTCTGAACTATGCCGTCAAATATTACGCTGTAAACCTGCTAAGTTAGTATTGTTTGAATTATCTGAGTATAGCCTTTACGCAATTGATAAAGAGCTTAATGAACAATGTCATCGTGAAGATATTAAAACTAAGATTATACCTCTTCTAGGTTCAGTTCAGCATCAGTGTCGTTTAAGTGCTGCAATGGCTAGCTTCCAAATTCAAACTGTCTATCATGCAGCCGCTTATAAGCATGTTCCTTTAGTTGAATATAACGTAGTCGAAGGAATACGTAACAATATATTTGGTACTCTTTATAGTGCTCAAGCTGCTATAAAAGCGAATGTTGAAACCTTTGTTCTAATTTCAACGGATAAAGCAGTTCGTTCTACCAATACTATGGGAGCTACTAAGCGTTTGGCAGAATTGATTTTGCAAGCTTTAGCTGAAGCACAAAACCAAACCCGTTTCTGTATGGTTCGTTTTGGCAATGTATTGGGATCATCAGGTTCTGTTGTACCACTGTTTCGCAAGCAAATTCTGAAAGGTGGCCCTATCACTGTGACTCATCCTGATATTATCCGTTACTTTATGACAATTCCAGAGGCTTCCCAATTAGTAATTCAAGCTGGGGCAATGGGTACTGGAGGAGATGTCTTTGTACTTGATATGGGTAATCCTGTTAAGATCCTTGATTTAGCCCACCGTATGATTAGATTAAGTGGCCTAACATTGAAAAATAAACAACACCCAGAAGGAGATATAGAAGTAAAAGTTGTAGGACTCCGTCCCGGTGAAAAGCTATTTGAAGAATTATTAATTGGCGATGCAGTAAACAACACTGCTCACCCGCGTATTATGACCGCTCAAGAAAGCATGTTACCATGGTCAATATTGCGTGAGCTTTTAGTCGAGTTAGCAGATGCATGCCACAGTTCTGATCATGAGAAAATCCGCCAATTGCTATTAAAAGCACCGGCAGCATTCGCGCCAACAGATGGGATATGTGATCTAGTATGGAAAGCCAAACAAAATCTCGGTTATAATGTGACTCAAGTCAAAGAATATGATATTGAATTTCTTATAGCTGAATCACACATACCCTTTCATTAATCATTGAAATACCAGCTTTCATTAGGTATATTAATTATACTAAAAAATCTCTTAGAATGGTTCAAATAATAACTTTAATCATTTAAAGTGTTAACTGTATTGCCTTATGCACATTGTTATTAATAATTTATACAATTGATCCCAAAAGTCATCACACCGGATTTATCAACTGGCTGGAAATGTCAGAAATAAGTGGTACAACCAGTCGTTATGATACCTAAAACTGATCATTGAACAAATACCAAAAGATTTTGCAACGGTTAAACTCAAATTCACAATTACTAGTCTGAAATACGTTATACCCGCTTAACTTGAAGATGCAGGATTCAGAACCTGGAAGTTGTCATTAATACGGCACGACAGGTTCCCGGCAAGTTCCGGTAATATTTCCGTAAAAAAGTGATGTATTGCCTGCCTGAACAAAACCGTCGAGGCGAAGTAATGGTTATTTCTGACCTTTTCATTCATCACCTTCCACAGCCTTTCTATCGGGTTCAGATTCGGGCTGTAGGGCGGTAAGAAATGAAGATCAATATTCATCACATAAGCCCAGTCTTTTACCCACTCACTCCGGTGGTAACTGGCTCCGTCAAGGATAATATGGACCTTCTGACTGACCGGATAGGTTTCACGGATGGCAATGAAGAACTCCGCGATGTGATAACTGTCGATACTGTCATATTCGCGTACTACCGTTTTACTGATATCGGCCAGATTCAAGGCGCCCATCAGGTTCAGACGGGTACGGCTGCCCGTGGTTTTCACCGCAGTTTTCTGGCCTTTGCGCATCCAGCCATCAGCGAGTTTCGTCCCCTGCGTGGGATGGACACCATCAATGAACAGGATGGGCTCGTTGTCTCCGGCTTCCTTGCCAGGGTCTTTATGCAGCGGCTGGAGCATAATCCAGGGCGTCTGGCAGAGTGGGTGAACAGGCAGCTTGCCCGCCATCACTCGAACGTTGTGGCGTGCGCGCTGGCGAACAAACTGGCCCGAATAGCCTGGGCCGTTACGGCACATCAGACGGTGTTCATTAAATAAAAGAGCCAACGAAAAACGGCGTTAGCTCAGTAAGTTAAGCCGTTACCATCTGGTTTTGCGACGACAGATAATTGATGACATGAACGGCGTATCGGCCTGCTGATGAACCTGATATAAAAAATGGCGCTCTGAAGCCGAGAGGTTTTTAAGGTTCGGCAGGCACGGAACTCATCGTGGCGCGGGCATGATTGCTCACCAGACGCCGAATAGATTTACGCAAGCCCACCATACATCAAAATTTGTGTTGCAAAAACGGGGGTGACCATAGATTTTATAGCTGAAGCCATTGTGGTGCAGCCATTTATTCATGCCGGGAACGGTGTAACTGATATCCCATCGTTCTTCGACAAGACGGATAACAGCCTGTGTGGTGGGCAGAAGATTCGCGGTCAGATAAGCGATAAGTTCCTGAGTTTGTGTTTCGTTGAGATGGCTCTGAGAGCCGCCATTTTCAGGCTTCAGTTTGCGATGATTAAGGTAATCGCTGATATGACGATTAACCGTCGTTTCATGCAGACGCAGGGCCTGAGCGATCATGACTGAACTCCAGCCTTCAGAGGCCAGCAGAACCGCTTTGATACGATCACACTCCCTCTTATCACGGCAGGTGTGATGAAGGTGTTCGAGTTCGGCTTTTTGTTCATCGGTAATGAATATTTTCATGACGGATACGATGATCCTTATTTTAGGAAAAATCAAGCATTTTCAATGAGCACGGGTATAGTACTTATTCCATCTAGGATGACTAACAAGGACCCTAACGGTATTCCTAATAACTTGTTACCTTCCTTTTTCTCTAGGTCATGAAAAGCTTTAGTAAAACCTTACCCTCTCACATATTTTTTATAAGAACAAAAAAATAGAAATTCTAAAAGCTCATATTATTCAAAAAAACTATTTAGAAATAAATGGTCATATTGTTAATCTAGACAACTAAGTTGTTTAGATTAACAATATCTAAAGGTATCTTAAAAACATCTAAGATATTAATAAATGGTAAAAAAATTAAAGTCAATTGATTATTTTAAAAGGTCTGGGACACGATTATCTTAACATTTGAAATTAAAATAATATGATTAGATCAACAAACAAGACACTAATATTAGTGTCTTGTTTAAAAAAAGAGAATTTATAATGTTCAAAATAGAACCGCTAGATAAAAACCATTATGATAATTGGAATAGAGTTGTAATCAACTCTAAAAATGGAAATTTTCTATTCTTAATTGATTACTTTAAGTATCATGAAGTTAGATTCGAAGACGCATCTTTAATAATTTACAAAAAACAAATCCCTGTTGCAGTATTCCCTGCCAACACTGATAATGAGACCATATATAGCCATAATGGTCTCACTTACGGTGGACTAATCTATGGAAAAGAGCTTCATACAAAAGATATATTATCTATATTTGACCTAATAAAGGAGCATTATTTAAAAAATGGATGTAAGAAGATGATATACAAGTGCATCCCTGACGTGTTCAAAAAATACCCATCCAACGAAGACTTATATGCTTTATTTATAAATAAAGCTAAGTTAATCAGAAGAGACTTATCATCTGTAATAGAATTAGATAAACGTCCAAAACTATCTGATTCTCGGAAAAACGTCATAAGAAAAGCAGATAAAAATAATATACTTATCAGACCATCTGATGATTTCAGGTGTTTCCATGAGCTATTAAGCGGTGTGTTAGCAAAATTTAACGCTACGCCAATTCATTCCTCTGATGAAATGAAACTACTATCATCAAAATTTCCTGAAAATATAAAGCTTTATACAGCGCTAAAAGATGATTCTTTAATTGCAGGCTGTATAGTCTATGACTTTGGTCATATTGTTCATACACAATATTTAGCATCCAATGAAGTAGGAAGAAACACAGGAGCTTTGGATGCTATTCTAAATTCTTTGATAAATAATGTTTATCATGAGAAAAAATACTTTAGTTTCGGTATTTCTACCGAAAATTCTGGATATTATTTAAATGAAGGTCTGATTGCACAGAAAGAAGGATTTGGAGGAAGAGGCGTCACCCATGATTTTTATGAATGGGATTTTAATAACCGTTAATATAAAATCTATATGTTAAACACCCTCTTACTTAAACTTGAAACCCTGTCTAATATCGGTGATATTATTTATCTTTGTAACTAATACTGGCTTTCAGTTACTACATCTGTTTTAATCTCTACATTTTACTTGGGATGATAAAAAATTTTATATGGATGTGTTAGATTATCATGAATTTAAAAATAATTAATAAAGTACACAGGAATATTTAAATGCCAATCCTAATCACCGGAGGAGCCGGCTACATCGGCTCCCATACAGTATTAGCCCTTTTAGAAAAAGGAGCTGATGTTGTTGTTATCGATAATCTCTGCAACTCATCACCAGAATCTCTTCGCAGGATTGAAAAGATCACTGGCAAATCAGTGAAATTCTATCAAGGTGATGTACTTGATTTAGATTTACTGAATCAGATTTTCCAAGAAAATAACATTAAATCTGTGATTCATTTTGCAGGTTTAAAAGCGGTTGGTGAGTCAACCAGAAAGCCACTTGAATATTATCAGAACAATGTTACTGGTACTTTAGTTCTGTTGCAGGCTATGCGTGCTAATAGCGTACATCAATTGATTTTCAGCTCGTCCGCAACGGTTTATGGTGATCCTGAGTTTGTCCCGCTAACTGAAAATGCCAAAGTGGGTGGTACAACCAACCCTTATGGCACCTCCAAACTAATGATTGAGCAAATTCTAAAAGACTTTGCCGCAGCCGAGCCAAGTTTCAAAATCACCAGTCTAAGATATTTCAACCCTGTCGGTGCACACCCATCAGGTATGATTGGCGAAGATCCTAATGGTATCCCTAATAATCTGTTGCCTTATATTACTCAGGTTGCTGTTGGTCGTTTGGAATGTTTATCAGTCTATGGCAACGATTATCCAACCAAAGATGGTACTGGCGTCCGTGACTACATTCATGTGATGGATTTGGCTGAAGGTCATATTGCCGCTATTAACTATCTGGATAAACAACAATCCTATGAAGTTTTCAATTTAGGAACCGGGGCTGGTTATTCTGTACTGGAATTACTTCACGCTTTTGAAAAAGCCGCAGGTAAAGAGATTACATATAAAATTACAGACAGACGCCCTGGAGATATTGCCGAATGTTGGTCTGATCCATCCAGAGCCCGTGAAATTCTCGGCTGGCAAGCAACACGTAATATTGACGATATGATGCGTGATAGCTGGAACTGGCAGAAGAATAACCCCAATGGTTTTCGCTCTAATTAAGGTGTATGTCTACACTGTTTGATTCCTTAAAAGAAGTAAAATTCAGAACAAATCTGAATGACTACCTATTCGATATAGTTTCAATTCAGTATTTGTGCGCTGATAAATAAGCAAAATATCTGGCGCTCCGTGGCATTCAAGGTAGCCAATATATTGGCCTGCTAATGAATGTTCACGGTAACGCTCAAAGGCCCATCGATCTGCAAAAGCTCAATGGTTTGCAAGGCTTTTTTATTATTCGCATAACGTTTTGCATCTTTTTTAAAACGACTCTGGTAAACAATCTTTAACATTATTTACCATCCAAGATCACGCTTTAGTTCACCTATCGTATCGACTCGGTGAACACCTATGCCATTTTCCAGATCTCGAATAGCCTGTAATGTCTCCTGATTAATAAGTTGCAGCAACTCAGCAGGTAATTCTGGTTCAACAGCCAGACGATTAACCACCATACGAATTATAGTGGAAAGATTCAGCCCCATAGCTTTCGCATTGGCCATCGCCGCCGCTTTGGATTTAGGATTAACACGGGCACGTACAACAGTATCAGCCATAAGAAATCTCCCTCAATGTTTGTCTATATAATAGACATATTGTAGCCACAAGCAAATGAATGTGTCCAAGTGATGAGTAATTTCTGAAAGATGTTCCAACAGATAAACCAGAGATGAAATCCCCCTGCATCCCTACCCAATTTCTGCTAATCTGTGCCCCTCGTTTCTGGGGGGCATATGCTAAACATCGTCTTATTTGAACCTGAAATCCCGCCTAATACCGGTAATATTATTCGTCTTTGTGCCAATACTGGTTTTCAATTACATCTGATTCAGCCTCTGGGTTTTACCTGGGATGACAAACGGCTGCGTCGGGCTGGGCTGGATTATCATGAGTTTACCAATATCAAACAACATCATGATTATTATGCTTTTTCAGAAAGTGAAGGGTTAACAGGAGAATCTTCTGCCCGGCTGTTTGCACTCACCACGAAAGGAACACCGGCACATAGTGCGGTAAGTTATCAGGATGGGGATTATTTGATGTTCGGGCCAGAAACCAGAGGGTTACCACCTTATGTTCTGGATAATATGCCACAACAACAAAAAATCCGTATTCCAATGCTGGCAGACAGCCGAAGTATGAATCTTTCTAATTCAGTTGCTGTTGTGGTTTTTGAAGCCTGGCGGCAATTAGGTTATTCAGGTGCTTTATTGAAAGAGTAATTGCCATTGACTAAAGTTAATGCCGTGCATCTAATCAATTAAAAGACCACGGCATTTTTGACTATTCAGTTTTGTGAACAATATTTCTCAAACGTAGTTGTTCACAAATCAAATCCCATCACCATATTCAAAGCCATTGTTGATACCATTAAAATGTTGGTCCATATCCAATGAGGGCTTTTCGCTTTCAGGTTTACCGACAATACGGGCTGGCACACCGGCGGCTGTTGTGTGTGGTGGAACCGAGCGAAGGACTACTGAGCCTGCGCCAATTTTTGCCCCACGACCAATTTCGATATTGCCAAGTATTTTTGAACCTGCGCCAATCATCACCCCCTCCCTGACTTTCGGATGACGATCACCCTCTGATTTACCTGTACCGCCAAGGGTGACGGATTGCAGGATAGAAACGTCATTCTCCACCACCGCCGTTTCACCAATCACAATGCCAGTAGCGTGGTCAAGCATGATGCCACAACCAATTTTTGCTGCCGGGTGAATATCAACACCAAAAGACATTGAGATTTGGTTTTGCAGGTAAATAGCCAGTGCCTTACGCCCTTCCCCCCATATCCAATGGGCAATACGATAGGCCTGCAAGGCATGGAACCCTTTGAGGTAAAGCAGAGGCGTTGAGTATTTATCTACCGCAGGATCACGTAAGCGCACCGCTATGATGTCGCGGGCAGCAGAGATTATCATTTTCTGATCTGATCTATAAGCCTCTTCTACGATCTCTCTGACGGCAATAGCCGGCATAATCGGCGTAGCCAGTTTATTAGCCAACATATAACTTAGAGCACTACCAAGATTTTCATGCTTGAGTAATGTCGCATGAAAAAAACTGGCTAACATCGGTTCACATTCAGCCAGTGCTCTCGCCTCTGTTCTTATGTTTTTCCAAACTTCGTCCAATTCTTCTAGCGACATATTTTTTACTCTCACAGTTAGAACCTATCTTTTTTATTAGATTTTTTCCGATTCAAGAGCGTACATTATCGCTCTCGTCCTTTCTGGCTCTTCCTAACAATGCTTGAGCAGCTTCTATCACATTTTTATTGCAATACAGTATTTGATAGATTTGTTCTGCAATCGGCATTTCCACATCAGCACGTTCGGCCAATGCGCGCACTTCTTTGGTATTGCGGTAACCTTCAACAACCTGTCCAATCTCGCACTGAGCTTCTTCAACGCTAATTCCCTGCCCCAGCATCATGCCAAAGCGACGGTTACGTGATTGGTTATCTGTACAAGTTAAGACCAAATCACCCAATCCCGCCATACCCATAAAGGTTGAAGGATCCGCGCCAAGAGCGGTACCAAGGCGACTCATTTCTGTTAATCCACGGGTAATCAATGCAGTACGTGCATTAGCACCAAACCCCATGCCATCAGATATTCCCGCACCTATAGCAATCACGTTTTTTACGGCACCACCAAGTTGAACGCCAATAAAATCAGGATTTTTATAAACACGGAAGCTTTTGCCACAGTGGAATAGTTGCTGAAGTTCATCACTAAAGGCAGATTCAGTCGCCGAAATCGCTATCGCTGTGGGTAAACCAGCCGCTAATTCTTTCGCAAAGGTTGGGCCAGAAAGCACCGCCAACGGTATTTCGTCGCCTAATATCTCACGGGCCACGTCCTGCAATAACCGGCCAGTATCAGCTTCCAAGCCTTTAGTTGCCCAGACAATTCGCGAATCAGGCAGCAGATGGGGTTTTACCTGCTTTAACACCTCACCAAACACATGGCTGGGAACCACAACAAGAATGTTGCGGCTTGCTGTCAGTGCTTTTGTCAGGTCTGTTTCAAGCAATAAATTGTCAGGGAAGGAGACATCCGGCAGAAATTTCTGATTACAACGTGCCTGTTGCAATGCCTGAATATGCTTTGAGTCATGTCCCCAAAGCACAACATTATGACCATTACGTGCCAACGTAATGGCTAATGCGGTGCCGTATGAACCGGCACCGATAACTGTCATAGAAACAGTACTATTCATTAAGCTTCCTGTTGAGCTTGTTCGTCATTCTGAGGCTGCTCTGCTTGCTGTTGCAGGTAGTTCATGAACAGAGCATCAAAGTTTACCGGAGCAAGGTTCAGTTGTGGGAAAGTACCACGGCTCACCAGGCTGGTGATGCATTCACGGGCATATGGGAATAGGATATTCGGACAATATGCACCCAGGCAATGAGCCAGCTGAGTTCCTTCAATACCTTCAATAGAGAAAATACCGCCTTGCTGTATTTCACACAGGAATGCCGTCTCTTCACCCAGCGCTGCCGTCACAGTTACACGCAGAACAACTTCATAAACCCCCTGAGCCAACTCACTGGAAGCCGTATCCAGATCGAGTTTTACTTCCGGCTGCCATTCCTGTTGGAACACCTGCGGTGCGTTTGGTGCTTCAAAAGAGATATCTTTGGTGTAGATACGTTGGATCTGGAAAGCCATTTCTGTGTTGTTTTGCTCTGACATAATAATTGTTACCTTTAGATGTCCTTATTAAATTTTTTACGTGAATGTCTCCACTCACACCCAAAATGATTACTTTTTACCACGCGCCAATGGTAAGTTTTCGCCTGTCCAACCAGCCAGACCTTCTTTCAGGGAGCATACGCGTTCAAAACCAGCACGGAGAAGATTCTCAGCCGGAGTGCGCGATTCAGTGCCATTCGCTGAAACAACAATCACCGGCTGCTTTTTATGTTTTTCCAACTCAGCCAGGTTGTTGTCTTTAATTTCAGATGGAGTCAGGTTTATTGAACCAATGATATGCCCTTTGCGGAAATCTTCACGGGAACGTAAATCCACGACGATGGCTTCTTCTTTATTGATCAAATTAATCGCTTGTGCACGGGTTATCTCTTTGGTTTTAGAGAAGAGACTTTTCATCGTCGTCACAATAACGGCAACCAGCAGTGCAATCCAGATGAGGCTTAAGGTCATGTGCTGATTAATAAATTGCATGATTTCTTGCAGCATGGGGGGCAAAAACTCCCGTTGGTTATTAACAAATATCTAAGGCTCCAGAGTATACCTTTGTGTTGCGTCAATTACAGCCAAATAGCATAAGCTCAATGTAAATTTTGCGGAGAGTTTCGAGAAAAAATAAAAATATGCTGAAAATGGAACGCGTTAAGTACGCTATCAGAAGATTCTCTGCCACACTGATTGAATACAGGAATTTCGGCAATAAATAGGCTAAAGTGGCTAATGTGCCCAGTTATTATCTGATTTCAATGTTGAAACAATATTATCCGGAAGTGTAAAAAATCAGCAAAGCATCTGGTAACCAATTGTTCAACATGAAATAATCTGATGTTATACAGTCGCAAGGTATATTGACAGCAATGGCAGACAACAAGGAAATACCTGGCCGTCATTATCGGCTCAATCAGAACTCATGGCAGAATAAAATTCGTGCCTTATTGTTCTGTGCTTTCCTGTCCGCGGTTTTCAGCTTCCATACTTTTGCCAATCAGATTATCGACAATAAAAATCAGCTTAAAAATCTTCAGCAAGACATTGCAGAGAAAGAGAAGAATGTGCAACAACAACAGCAAAAACGCAGTACGTTGTTGAGCCAACTGCAAGATCAGGAAAATACAATTTCTAAAGTTGGCCTCTCTCTGCACAGTACCCAAACTCAACTCAGTAAGCTGAATAAAGAGATTACCGCGCTTAATGCCAATATCAAGAAACTGGAAAAACAACAAACAGCGCAACGGGGTATGCTGGCACGTCAATTGGATGCTGCTTTCCGTCAAGGGCAGCATCAAGGGCTTGAGCTCATGTTCAGAGGTGAGGAAGGTAAGAGGGGAGAACGCATCCTCGCTTACTATAGTTACCTTAATCAAGCCCGTCAGGATACTATTGTTAAGCTTGAGCAAACTACCGTTGATTTAACTGAACAGAAAAAACTTGAGCAGCAAAAACAGAAAGAGCAGAAACAAGTTCTGACGGAACAACAACAACAAAAGCAGCAGATGGAAGTGGCCCGCAGCGCCCGGCAGAAAACCCTGACGGAGCTGGAGTCTTCTCTGAAGAAAGATCAGAAAAGTCTCGCTGAACTAAAACAAAATGAAACCCGTCTACGGGATAAAATTGCTAAAGCAGAACGGGAAGCAAAAGCACGTGCTGAACGGGAAGCCAGAGAAGCTGCGCGTGTTCGTGCTCAGATTGCAGCGAAACAGAAACAAGCGCAGAAAAAAGGTTCCAGCTATAAACCCACTGAAGATGAACGCGCATTGATGGCGCGGACTGGTGGCCTTGGCCGTCCGGCTGGTCAGGCAATCTGGCCTGTCCGCGGTAGGGTGATACATGAGTTTGGTGAGGCACTGCAAGGCGAACTGCGCTGGAAAGGCATGGTGATTGCTGCCACAGAAGGCACTGAGGTCAAAGCGATATCTGATGGCCGGGTACTGCTGGCTGATTGGTTGCAAGGCTATGGGCTGGTTGTCGTTATAGAGCACGGTAAAGGTGATATGAGCCTTTATGGCTATAATCAGAGCGCTCTGGTCAGTGTCGGCCAGCAAGTTCGTGCCGGGCAACCCATCGCCCTGGTCGGTAACAGTGGCGGTCAGGAACAACCCGCCCTGTATTTTGAAATCCGCCGTCAGGGTAGAGCGGTAAACCCACAACCTTGGCTTGGGAGATGATCAGGTGAGACAACTCAAGTTTACAAAACTCATTGGTACTATCATCTTGTTACTCTTGAGCTTGCAAGCCAGTGCTGCCCGTCTGGCAATTGTTATCGATGATTTTGGCTACCGTCCTCATAATGAAAACAAAATATTGCAGATGCCTGTTGCGGTTTCTATCGCAATTCTGCCGGATTCTCCCCACGGCAGGGAAATGGTTGAAAAAGCCCATCAACAAGGACGGGAGATTTTAATCCACCTGCCAATGGCACCTTTAAGTAAGCAACGGTTAGAACCGGATACTCTCCAGCCAACAATGAGCAGTGAAGAGATTGATCGCATTATTCAGCGCGCAATACAAAAGGTCCCTTATGCGGTAGGCATAAATAACCATATGGGCAGCGCGATGACTTCAAGCTTGCCGGGAATGCAGAAGGTTATGCGCTCGCTGTCCCGCTATGAACTTTACTTTCTCGATAGTGTGACGATTGGAAATACTCAAGCAACAAAAGCAGCACAAGGCACTCATGTTCGCGTTATCCGCCGCAATATTTTTCTTGATGATGTGCAGTCAGAAGCGGAAACCCGCTATCAGTTAAACCGTGCGATTTCCATTGCCCGGAAGAATGGTTCAGCTATTGCTATCGGTCATCCTCATCCGACAACCATTCGCGCATTACAACAGATGCTGCCAACACTTCCCGCTGATATTGAATTGGTCAGCCCTAGTAGGCTGTTAAGTGGCACACCTGTTGGTGACAATCACCGTAAATGGGGCAAGCAGTGTGAAATAAAAGCGGTGCCAACCACTGTTACCAGTCAAGACTATCTGGCAGTCATTAGCAACACTTTGGTTGATAATCCTGTTGTGAATACCATGAGCCAGCATATCCAGAAACTGGCTGGAGATAAATCTCAGGGTAGAACAGAATAGAAAATCATCCGAAAAAATGACTCATAAAACAGGCGCCCAAAAAACTGCAAGCGCCTGTTAATCTTAGTGGTAATTTATTGATTAATCCCAGCTCAGAATAACTTTACCAGACTGCCCTGAACGCATGATGTCAAAGCCTTTTTGGAAGTCATCAATAGAGAACCGGTGAGTGATAATGGGGGTCAGGTCCAAACCAGATTGAATCAATGTCGCCATTTTGTACCAGGTTTCAAACATTTCACGGCCATAAATGCCTTTAATAAACAAGCCCTTGAAAATCACCTGACTCCAGTCGATTGCCATATCTGATGGTGGAATACCCAACAACGCGACACGGCCACCGTGATTCATGGTATTCAATAAGGTGCGAAACGCCGCCGGTGCGCCAGACATTTCCAAACCAACATCAAAACCTTCAGTCATGCCCAATTCTGCCATGACATCTGTCAGGTTTTCTTTGCTGACATTGACCGCACGGGTAACCCCCATTTTACGTGCCAGTTCAAGGCGATATTCGTTAACGTCGGTAATAACAACATGACGCGCACCAACATGTTTACACACTGCCGCAGCCATAATACCAATTGGGCCTGCACCGGAAACCAGCACATCCTCACCAACCAGATCAAATGAAAGCGCAGTATGAACAGCATTGCCAAATGGGTCAAAAATAGAAGCCAGCTCATCAGAGATGTTATCTGGGATTTTGAACGCATTAAACGCAGGGATAACCAGATATTGAGCAAAGCAGCCTGGACGGTTTACTCCGACACCAATGGTATTACGGCATAAGTGAGTACGGCCACCACGACAGTTACGGCAGTGACCACAAGTGATATGCCCTTCGCCAGACACCCGATCACCAATTTTAAAACCTTTCACTTCCTGACCAATCGCAACAACTTCACCAACATATTCATGACCAACAACCATCGGTACAGGAATTGTTTTTTGCGACCAGTCATCCCAGTTATAGATGTGCACATCCGTACCACAAATCGCAGTTTTACGGATTTTGATCATCACATCATTGTGCCCCAGCTCCGGCTCGGGCACATCGGTCATCCAGATGCCTTCTTCTGCTTTTAACTTTGACAATGCTTTCATAGAGATGCCTTATGCAATTACTTTTAATTGCTTACCAATTCGCGTGAACGCTTCAACCGCACGTTCAATTTGTTCTTCCGTATGGGCCGCTGACATTTGCGTGCGGATACGGGCCTGATTTTTAGGGACTACCGGATAGAAGAAACCGGTGACGTAAATGCCTTCTTTCAGTAATTCTGCGGCAAATTCCTGTGCCAGTTTTGCATCGCCTAACATGACCGGGATAATTGCGTGATCAGCACCTGCCAAAGTGAAACCTGCGGCGGTCATTTTTTCACGGAACAGGTTGGCGTTCTTCCACAGGCGATCGCGTAATGCATCACCCTCTTTCAGCATATCCAGCACGTTAATGGATGCCGCGACAATCGCCGGCGCCAGTGAGTTTGAGAACAGATATGGGCGTGAACGCTGGCGCAACCACTCAACAACGTCTTTACGTGCCGCAGTATAGCCACCGGAAGCACCACCCAGCGCTTTACCTAATGTGCCGGTAATGATGTCAATACGATCCATCACGTCACAATATTCGTGAGTACCACGACCATGTGCGCCAACAAAACCTACAGCATGGGAGTCATCCACCATCACCATTGCACCAAATTCATCCGCCAGATCACAGATAGATTTCAGGTCAGCAATAACACCATCCATAGAGAACACACCATCTGTTGCAATCACAATATGACGCGCGTTATCTGTTTTTGCTTGCTCCAATTGCGCTCTCAGTTCCTGCATATCATTATTGGCATAGCGATAACGCTTCGCTTTACATAAGCGGACACCATCAATAATAGAAGCGTGGTTCAGAGCATCCGAGATAATGGCATCTTCCGGCCCAAACAACGTTTCAAATAAACCACCGTTGGCATCAAAACAAGAAGAGTAAAGAATGGCATCTTCCATACCCAAAAATTCTGCCAGTTTTTTCTCCAGCTCTTTATGAGTATCCTGAGTCCCACAAATAAAACGAACTGATGCCATACCAAAACCGTGGCTATCCATTCCCGCTTTAGCGGCAGCAATAAGATCCGGATGATTAGCCAAACCTAAGTAGTTATTTGCGCAGAAGTTAATAACGTGGCTGCCATCGGCTACAGCAATATCAGCATTTTGGGCAGAAGTGATGATACGCTCACTTTTGAATAACCCTTCCGAATGGGCTTGCTCTAATTGTTCATTAATTTGCTGATAAAATGATGCTGACATTTATTTTCTCCTGATTTAAGTGAAGGGTCGTTACATATTTTACTCATTGATCAGGCAACTGACGACTCTATCAGGCAGTTAATATTAACTTTGCTGTATCCGTCACGTCATGCAACCTGAATGACCATAATATTTCAGTATATTCCCCTGCTTAAGCTGCTGTCGTCATAGATGTTAGATGTTATTATAGAAGCAATTTGCTTCATTAACCCGATTGATAGAGGTAAGTCTGATGATCATTGTCACTGGCGGTGCTGGATTTATTGGCAGCAATATTGTCAAGGCACTAAATGACGAAGGATATAAAGATATTCTGGTCGTAGATAATCTGAAAGATGGTACTAAGTTCGCCAATCTGGCCGACCTGGATATTGCTGATTACATGGACAAGGAAGAGTTTATTGTTAGCATCCTGGCCGGTGATGATTTAGGTGATATTGACGCTATTTTCCATGAAGGCGCTTGCTCATCCACAACAGAGTGGGATGGTAAGTATATGATGGATAATAACTATCAATATTCAAAAGAATTGCTGCACTATTGCCTTGAACGTGGAATTCCTTTCTTGTACGCCTCTTCCGCAGCAACCTATGGTGGCCGCAGTGATAATTTTATTGAAGAGCGTCAATATGAAAAACCTCTCAATGTTTATGGCTACTCTAAGTTCCTGTTCGACCAGTATGTCCGGGAGCTCTTGCCTCACGCTGATTCACAGATTTGCGGTTTCCGTTATTTCAATGTGTACGGGCCACGCGAAGGGCACAAAGGCAGTATGGCCAGTGTTGCATTCCATCTGAATAATCAAATCAATCAAGGGCAAAACCCTAAGCTATTTGCTGGCAGTGAAGGCTTTCAACGTGATTTTATCTATGTTGGTGATGCCGCTGCGGTTAATCTGTGGTTCTGGAAAAACGGCGTTTCCGGTATTTATAACTGTGGAACAGGTCGCTCTGAATCTTTCCAGGCGGTTGCAGATGCGGTTGTTGAATTCCATAAAGATAAATCACTGACCGTTGAATACATTAATTTTCCTGAATATTTAAAAGGCCGTTATCAGAGCTTCACTCAGGCAGATCTGACTAAACTTCGCGCGGCTGGTTATGATAGACCATTCAAAACTGTCGCCGAAGGCGTCACGGAATATATGCATTGGCTTAATCAGGATAAATAATCTACTCGTTATGAAAATATTGGTGATCGGCCCTTCGTGGGTGGGTGACATGATGATGTCGCAGAGTCTTTACCGGACATTAAAGGCGCTGCATCCTAATGCAGAAATTGATGTGATGGCTCCAGCCTGGTGTCGTCCGCTACTGGCAAAAATGCCGGAGGTCAATCAGGCACTGGCTATGCCATTAGGGCATGGCGCACTGGCATTAGGCGAGCGCCGTCGCTTGGGTGTCTCCCTGCGCGAACGTCAATATGATCGCGCTTATGTGCTGCCAAACTCTTTTAAATCTGCATTAGTGCCTTTCTTCGCCAATATTCCTCTGCGCACCGGCTGGCGTGGTGAAATGAGATATGGATTGCTCAATGATATTCGCACACTGAATAAAGAAGCTTTCCCATTAATGGTTCAACGCTATATCGCACTGGCTTACGATGCAAAACTCAGTAGCGCTACGGAGCTTCCTCAACCATTGCTGTGGCCTCAGTTAGATGTCAGTGATGAAGATGTTGCCGAATCTACTGCGGCATTCAATATTTCTGATCACCGGCCGATTATCGGTTTCTGTCCCGGAGCAGAGTTCGGTCCGGCAAAACGTTGGCCGCATTATCATTATGCCGCGTTGGCTCAACAGCTTATCACTAAGGGATATCAAATTCTGCTGTTTGGTTCCGCCAAAGATCATGAAGGTGGAGAAGATATCCGCAAGTCATTGACTGAAGAAACCCGTGAATACTGTATCAATCTTGCTGGACAAACCTCTCTTGAACAAGCAGTCAATATTATCGCGGCCTGTGATGCTATTGTGACCAACGATTCTGGTTTGATGCATGTTGCCGCAGCACTCAATCGCCCTCTCGTTGCACTCTACGGCCCAAGCAGCCCAGATTTTACGCCACCATTGTCTGATAAAGCAGAAGTTATCCGCCTTATTACTGGCTATCATAAGGTCAGAAAAGGTGATAGTGCACACGGCTATCATCAGAGTCTGATTGATATTCAACCAGAACAGATTATGGCTTCTCTGGATAAATTATTACAAGCGGAGAACCAGGATTAATGCGGGTTTTACTGGTTAAAACTTCTTCCATGGGAGATGTACTCCACTCTCTCCCAGCACTGACTGATGCGGAAAAAAACCTGCCTGATGTCCGTTTTGACTGGGTGGTAGAAGAAGGATTCGCACAAATCCCCGGCTGGCACAGTGCAGTTGATCAAGTTATTCCTGTTGCTATTCGCCGCTGGCGTAAGAATTGGTTTGGTAAAAAGATCTGCGCAGAACGCCGTTTATTTAAAGAAAAACTAAAATTACATCATTATGATGCCATTATTGATGCTCAAGGGTTATTAAAGAGTGCATTTCTGGTAACTCGATTAGCTCATGGCCCCAAACATGGTTACGACCGTAAAAGTATCCGTGAGCCATTAGCGAGTTTTTTTTATGATTGCCGCCATGCCGTCAGCAAGCAGCAACATGCCGTAGAACGTATCCGCGAGCTGTTTGCTGTCAGCCTTGGTTACGCTAAACCAACAAAGCAAGGCGATTATGGTATTGCCCGTCACTTTTTAAAGCAGCAATCAGAAAATCAAGGTGATTATCTGGTTTTTCTCCATGCCACTACCCGTGATGAAAAGCACTGGCCGGAAAGCCATTGGCGTCAGCTTATTGCTGAAATTCAGCCAACTGGTGTGCGAATTAAACTTCCCTGGGGAGCGGAACATGAGCACCAACGTGCATTGAGACTGGCGGAAGATTTCCCTCATGTGGAGGTTCTGCCAAAACTGACTTTGGCACAAGTCGCTCAGGAGTTGGCGGGAGCACAAGGCATTGTCTCTGTTGATACTGGCCTGAGCCACCTCACCGCCGCACTGGACCGCCCTAATATTACACTGTTTGGCCCAACCGATCCGGGCCTGATTGGAGGATACGGCAAGGAACAGATGTCCTTGAAAGCAGAAGATGGGAATATCAAAAGTATTACGCCATCGAAAGTATTCTCCTATCTCTGGCAAAAAATATGAAATTAAATTCAAAATACTGGCTAAAGGCATTCTTTAACCAGTATTCAATATTTTTTAATTTTATATATTTTTCTAACAAATATTTTCCATAATATATTTTTAATCTTTACAGAAAAGGGCCTTCTTTTCCTTATTTCTTTCCAAATTTTTCCTGCCTTAATACTATGCTCATTATTTCTCCCCGATATGGTTGTATTAACAGCATCCTCACTTTCTGTGACCAAAACGGGTACTGTACAACATAATTTTATCACTCCATTTTCCCTGAAAAACGCCCAGCGATCTGCAACCAGCCATACAGGATAAAGGAAAGCAATGAGGTTTTTAGCTGCCTGATTATTCAATATATAACCACAAGTTAATGTGGCGTCCAATACCGATTTAATATCCACACCACAAGGAAACTTATATTTGGAATGTTCAAAATATTGACTGGCTTTACTCAAAAGAATAACAGAAGGGGCCATTAGCTTTTCTTGCTGAATTTCATTTAAGAATTCAGGCAAACGTTCATTTAAGATAACATCATCCTCTAATATTAGTGCCATCGGAATATTATTTTCAACTATCTTCCTGTAGATTTTTATATGACTCAAAGCACACCCAATCTCACCAGGCGTTATAGCATCACTTAATTCTCTTGTTTGCCTTTGTAACTCCTCCTGTGATAACAGGCGGCCATCAACAGCCTCAATAAATTCATAATCTAAGTTTAGTTTAATACATTGTTCTTCTATTCTTTTTCTTCTCTCTGTAGAATGTTTAAGATTAACAATAAAAATTTTCATATCCTGTGCTAATGCTCCATTATTATCATAACGATTAAGGAAAAATCACTCTTTGTAAGTTGTCTCTATTACACCACCTATCTTTATATTCAAATGTTGGCCTCCCGAAACTGAATCTCATCTCCAAATTATTTTTATGACTATATTCAATAGCATCCTTAACATTAACCCACGTAGAAACTGTTCCTAGCGATAGATTTGGATAACTCAAATCCATTCCGCTATTAACATAGTCATAGCAAATCCATTTTTCACATTGTTTTTTAACAATAAATTGCATTGCGCAAGGTTTTCCTTCTAACCATAAAATATTACCAAAATTTATAGAGGGTATTTCTTCAAGAATTTCTTGCATTTCATTTTTATATGTATGTTCATTCCTGCGTTTAAAATAGAGATAATCATAAATATCTGTTAATTCTTTCGAGTCATAATTATCAACATTAATAACACTCCCCCCACTTTTTATAAAACGATTCAACTCTCTATTTCTTGTTTCTCTTGTTTTTCTAGAGATATCCTTAACCAGACATATCTGTCTTTTAGCATTTAATTTATCCGAACAGTTAATAATATTAACTTTATTTTTTGACGACATAAACTTTGATTTAAATGGAATAATAGATCTAACATCCGATTTAATCGGCAATATTATCTCATCAAAATTAAGTGGATATTTATTAATTCCTTCTTTAAGGACAATTTTCTGCTCACCAGCGAGGTAACCATCTCTCCAGCTACAGATTCCACCAATGATATTCCCGGAACCATCTCTTTTTATATAGAATTTTTCATTTAGCTGAAAACGCTTATGGAAAAAATCCAAGACTTTTGGAGAAGTGACCACACTTCCCCCGTATAAATTATAAGCCTCTCGATAATCATCAAAAGAACCTAATTTCCAACCAAAATTCAGTAACATCAATTAATCCTGTTAGTTTTATTTTCTCAATCATTACGGCTTCTTTAACTGGTAATATTCAGCCAATGTCATCCCTTGGACCTGCGATTTAAGGTAGTTAAATAATCCCTCTAAATCCTGATAAAGAGTCTCAATTTGTTCTTCATTTTTAAATGTCGGACTACCACCAGGCATAAATTCAGATGAATGCAGCATAAATTCAACATAATCACAGCCTTCTGCCAATGTTTGCTGAATAACTTTCTTCATTTGCTCCAGATTACCGCCTTTTGGCCGTAACCAGTTAACAGATGGAGAACGCTGCTTTCCGCGCAAATTATCGTATTTCTGTTTCAGGGAGTTCATCAACGGAGAGTGTTTATATTGGATGCTCATTGGTACTTCCAACAAAGAAGAACGGCCTTCTTTGGAGATATCCTGTAAATCCATAAAATAGGCATAAGATGGAAAATGGCTATAATCAGTTCCACCGTTACCTTTAGGATCACCTTTTGTGAAACGCCAATTAACCCGTGGCGTTACCGAACAATCGACTTGATAACCATATTCCACCAATAATTCAGCATAATACTCATTAAATGCCCAACGACCCGCCCGATGGCTTAACATTTTAATTTGTAGTTTATCTTCTAATAACTGAGTCATTAAGCCAACTTTGGCCCTGACTTGTTCTTTGGGAAATTCAATCAGATAAGGTTTATAGCGCATATCATCATCGGTAAGAGGAACAAGAGGTGGATTATTCCAGGCATGTAAATGCATACCTATTTCACCTTGACCTCTGGCAATCACATCTTTGGCAAAGTCAATGTATGAATCATCCATAGCCATCTCATAATTCGTCAACCAAACCGGTTTAAAACCAAAACGCTCACATAAACTCTGAAATCTTGGTAAATAACGTGTATTTTTTGTCGAAATCTGACTGTGGTTTTGCCACAGATCATCACCTTCGGTATCAATCGTGATAATAAATGCGGGTAAAGTCATTAGTGATGTGCCCAAAACAGACCCAAAATAATAGCTTTATGGTACGCAGGTCAGCGATACAGCGCAATTAACTTATCGCTAAAAGAGGAGCTATGTGCAGCTTTATTTACTCAGGGTAAAACAATTAGTTAGCTTATTCAGCTTTATAAAGATAAATATTTTGCCAAAACAATATCTAAATCAAACTTCTTATACATATCCTCTGTGATGACAGGAGGCTCCAGGTAAACAAACCGCATTTTTTCTGCAAGTGAGTCAACTGTCAGCTCTGATTTATATTTTTCTAACTCACCGACCATAATTTCATTCACACCACCTGGACACGCAGTGCTGACAATTGGAGTATCGCAAATCAATGATTCAATCAGTACATTACCCAATCCTTCACTGTCAGAACTCAAGACAACCGCTGTAGCTCCACGAATAACAGGTAATGGATTTTCAAGGAATCCAGTTAAAATAACTTTAGATTGTAAGCCTAAATCCACAATCTGTTGTTTTATCTGTTGGGTAATGGTCTCATCTCCATGACCAACAACCAATAACTTACATGGGAGATCTGCTTTCGCAAAAGCCTCCAATAAACGATCATGCCGCTTAACCTGATGAAATCGACCAACATGTAATAAATACGTTTCATCCGAATAAGGATTATTTTGCAAAGATTTTTCTTTAATGTCAAGAATATTGAAAGGATTATAAATTGTCACCATTTTCTTAGGCATGAGTGACAGATTAATTGCTAAATCTTTCCCGACGGCATCAGAGACACAAATTAGATTCCGGTTATTATATGTCCATTTAATTTTCTGTTTCTTTATCCAACGGGGTAATCCGCTTTTATTGCCAAGGTACGAACTCGAGAATACACCATGAATACAAAACCACACATTTAATCCCGCTAGTACCTTTGATTTCACGACAATGCGATCGGTTTTATGCAAATTTGAGACAATTAATGAAGGGATTCCCTTCCGAAGAAATATCTTTTCTAAAACTTTATCCATAGATTTAGCCCTACGGCAAATCTCAGTCTGTCTTCTGAAAGGTCCATTGTACTTGTCAGCATCAATAATCAGTTCAATACCACCAGGCACTAAATATTCACATTTTTCCGCCAGAGAAAGCAGTGTAATATCATACCCTTGCTGTTGCAGACCATCACAAAGCCGGATAGTGACATTTTCTGCACCGCCACCAGGTAATCCATCAATGATAAATAATATGTGTCCTTTCATGGTGAGAGCACCCTTTCGTATAGCCCAATCAGCTGTTGTGATAAATGTTCCGGTGTATAAGGCAGTACCTTAGTTCTCGCTAATTCTGACATTTTATTATTCAAATGATCAGAAGGCGTATTTTGAATCGCTTCTGTAATATCCCGGATATCCAAAGCATCACATATAAACCCGTTACTTCCAGAGGTAACAAATTCAGCACCACCGCATGTCGTACTGGTTATGACCGGAAGCCCACACGCCATTGCCTCCAATATCACATTTGGAAATGGATCATATAAGGTAGGTAACAATAAGCCATCAGCAATCTGATAAAAAGGCAGCGTCTTTTTCTGAACGCCCATAAATCTGATTCGCTCATTGCACCCCAGAGAATTAGCTAATTGCTTATATTTCTTCTCTTCTTTATCCTGACCCACAACAATTAAATATGCATCAGTAGCACTAACTGCTTGAATCGCTACTTTTAGCCCCTTTCGCTCAAACCCAGAACCAACATAAACGAAACATTTCGCCTGTCGGGGAAGATTATATTCTTTTCTTAACAGCATTCTTTGAGATTCTATTGCCGGAAAAAATTGCTTATGGTTTATCGCATTATAAATAACTGATATTTTTTTCTCCGAAAGCCCAAAATCTACCATGACCTCCCGTTTTACCATTTCCGAGTTGCAAATAACCATTTTTAGTTCTGGTGCCGAATACATTTTTTGCTCAGCATCCATAACATAACGATGGTAACGACTCGCAAAAAGTAATTTGCTTCTCCAAGGGGATAAGACCCGGGCACGCTGCTGTAACCACCGCTGATGAATACCATCACCCGCACGGTAAATATCGCAACCAGCAATGCGTTCATGACTTTGAACAAGATCAAATTGCTCTTTTTCCCATACTGCTCTGGCCGCTTTAGCAAATCCTCTCTCACGACTGATTCTTCCCCATTTATGAGGATTTGCTAAATGAACATACCAGTCAGGGCTAATGTCTCCCTGCCAGGAACGAGTAATAACATTGAGCTCCAGATTTTCATTACCTAAAGCTTCTAAGGCGCGGGAGATAAAACGTTCTGCACCACCATCCGGGCGATATTTCTGCCGAACAATCGCAAGACGCACTGATTTCATAATAAATTTCTCCGGGCGGCAGTAATAACTACATCACTGGGAATGACATTCAGATAACGTATGCCCCTTTTAGTATCAACATCATCAGGATCAGGTAAATCGCCATAATCTCCAGCCCAAATTACTTCACCCTTCGCTTCCCATGGGTGCCAGAATACTAACTTTGATGGCCCAAATAAAGCAATACAAGGTGTTTTCAATGCTGCGGCCATATGCATAGGTATAGAGTCTACCCCTATGAATAAATTAGCTTCATCAATCAGCGCTGCAAGTTGAGGCAAGGTTAATTGGCCTGCTAAAGAAATAACTCTTTCTTTTGGGCAGCTTGATAAAATAGTCTCGACCATATCTTCTTCCTTACGATCTGGCCCGGAGGTAACAACAACTGTCCAACCATCAGACTGTAACGCACTGATCGTTTCACTCATCTTTTTCTCATCCCAACATTTGAAAAACCAGCGGGATGTTGGCTGCACCACAATATATTTTTGACTTACCCCGTGCTGCTCAAGAAGCATCCGAACAGTGTCTCTATCCTCCTGACGGTAACTCATCGTCACTTTAGTACTGGTCGATGGAAGATTTAACAGCGAAAGAGTTGACAAATTTTGCTCAACGATATGCAAAAATTCACTATGCTCTGTCGGTACTAGATTTGTGAAACATTTTTTCCAAAACAGGCTTCGCCGTTTTGCTAAATCAAACCCAATACGTACTTTTGCTCCAGTAAATCGTGTCACAAACGCACTATACCATTGATCAGAGAGATTAATAACTATGTCATATTTACGATTCCTTAATTGTTTAAGTAATCTCCATTCATGACTAAAATGTACTCTGGCTCCTTGCTTCTTCCATTGCCTATCTATAGAAAATATATTCTCCACAGAAGAAAAATCAGCCAATATCGGTTCTGTTTCTTTGTAGAGTAAGACATCAATTTCTACTGAAGGGTAATTATCCTTCAGAGTCTTAATAACAGGTGTAACTAATAGCACATCACCATGATGTCGCAACTTTATTATCAGAATACGGTTAAATTGAATTGGTAATTTACTCATGGCATTCCCAGTATAAAGATACAGATAATTAAGGAAAAAGCTGTCTCTATATGTTCGGAAGCTGCAAGAAACCCCCTGCTACTTTATATATAATAGAAGCACAATTTCACCCCAAAAACCTAATTTCCCGTTCTTATTCTGTTCAGATCCTAGAAGCCATACGCATTTTCATACTTTCTTTGAAGCAGTGTGATACTATTGGCGCTAATTTATATAAATGAATTTGATAGAATGTTACTGCGTTTATATCAGGTACTTCTCTACCTTATCCAACCTCTGATTTGGTTGCGTTTATTACTTCGCAGCCGCAAGGCTCCTGCTTACCGTAAACGTTGGGGTGAACGTTATGGTTTCTGTGCCGGTAAAGTTGCTGCTGGAGGCATTCTGCTTCACTCCGTGTCCGTCGGTGAGACGCTGGCTGCAATCCCCTTAGTTAGAGCTTTACGCCATCATTACCCTTTTTTACCGATTACGGTGACGACGATGACACCAACGGGTTCAGAAAGAGTACTCTCCGCGTTGGGAAATGATGTCAATCACGTCTATTTGCCATACGATCTTCCCGGCTCCATGGAACGTTTTCTCAATCAAGTTAACCCAAAGTTAGTCATCATTATGGAAACAGAACTTTGGCCTAATCTGATTTTTCAACTCCATCAACGTAACATTCCTCTGGTTATTGCCAATGCCCGTTTATCTGCACGTTCAGCGGTGGGATACCAGAAAGTAGGTAATTTCGTAAAAATAATTTTGCGAAAAATTACCTTGATTGCGGCTCAGAATCAGGAAGATAGCGAACGTTTTATTGAACTGGGTTTGAGGCGCTCTCAGCTGGCTGTCACTGGTAGTTTGAAATTCGATATCTCAGTAACGCCTGAATTAGCAGCTAAAGCCGTGACATTACGACGCCAATGGGCTGCTCGCCGTCCCGTCTGGATAGCAACCAGTACTCATGATGGCGAAGAGAGCATTATTTTGGATGCTCATTGCAATTTGCTAAAACAATGTCCAAATCTGCTACTGATTCTAGTGCCACGCCATCCTGAACGTTTTACTAAAGCTGAAGAATTAACAAAGAAAGCTGGACTAAATTATATCCTTCGCAGCTCCGATAAAATTCCTGACGCCAATATTCAGGTTGTTATCGGTGATACTATGGGTGAACTGATGCTGCTCTATGGTATTGCCGATCTGGCTTTTGTTGGTGGCAGCCTGGTTGAGCGTGGTGGGCATAACCCACTGGAAGCCGCAGCCCATGCCATTCCAGTGTTGATGGGCCCACATACCTTTAACTTTAAAGATATCTGCGCCAAACTGGATCAAGCTAATGGTCTGATTACCGTTACTGATAGCCAGTCTTTATTTTATGAAATCAACAACTTACTTAATGACGAAGATTATCGTCTGTACTATGGCCGCCACGCAGCGGAAGTATTACATGAAAATCAGGGAGCTCTTCAACGTTTACTTAAATTACTGGAACCCTACCTTCCGCCCCGGAGTCACTAAATGAATGAGAGAAAGCGCCTTTCCGTTGTCATGATTGCCAAAGACTCAGCGGATTTGATAGCAGATTGCCTGGCCTCAGTCAGTTGGGCTGATGAGATCATCGTGCTTGATTCTGGCAGTTCAGACAATACCTGCCAGATAGCACAGGCAATGGGAGCAAGAGTATTCTCTAATATTCACTGGCCGGGGTTTGGTCGTCAGCGTCAACTGGCTCAGCAATATGCTTCTGGCGATTATATTTTTATGATTGATACCGATGAGCGTGTGACGCCAGAATTGAGAATATCCATCGAGCAGGTTCTGGCACATACTGATGACAACAAGGTCTATAGTTGCGCCCGCCGGAATCTGTTTCTTGGTCGCTTTATGCAACACAGCGGCTGGTACCCGGATCGAGTTATTCGCCTCTACGCCCGCAATCGTTACCAATACAATGATAATCAGGTTCATGAATCCCTTGAAACTCATGGAACTCCAGTTGTTATTTTGAAAGGAGATTTACTCCATCTTACTTGCCGTAATCTGATGGAGTTTCAGACAAAACAACTGAATTACGCTAAAGCATGGGCAAAACAGCGTCATGAACAAGGTAAACAGTGCAGTTATTTTTCGATTTTCAGTCATACTTTTGGGGCTTTCTTTAAAACCTGGCTGTTGCGTGCTGGCTTTCTTGATGGTAAACAGGGGTTAGTACTGGCTATTGTTAACGCTCAATATACGTTTAATAAGTATGTTGCGTTGTGGGAAAAGAGACTGCAAGAGGGTAAAAATTGATGAAAACCAAAGCTATTTATCCCGGAACATTTGATCCTGTTACCTACGGGCATATTGATATCATTACCCGCGCTGCAAATATGTTTGACCACGTTTTATTTGCTATCGCCAATAGTGCCAGAAAGAACCCAATGTTTACTCTGGATGAGCGCATTACCCTGGCGAAAGAGGTGACCTCACATCTGGATAATGTAGAAGTGGTTGGTTTTTGTGAATTGATGGCTAATTTCGCCAAAAAACAACAGGTCAATGTTCTTATCCGTGGTCTTCGTTCAGTATCTGATTTTGAGTATGAATGGCAGCTCGCCAATATGAACCGCCACTTTATGCCTGAATTAGAAAGTGTCTTTTTACTGCCCTCACAAAATCTCTCGTTTGTATCTTCATCCTTGATTAAAGATGTCGCCCGCCACGATGGCGATATCTCATCATTCCTGCCAGAACCTGTTGCACAAGCTATGCTAAAAAAACTCGGGAAGTAATTTACTGAGCTCTCTGGGAGCGACGCACTGTAGGATCTCTCCCGATGCTACGCCCCCCAGATCTCCTATATCAACTAAAACTGACAACGACGACAAAAGAAAGTACTGCGCTGCCCAAGTTTGACACTTTCTATTTTCTCACCACAAATCCGGCATGGCTCTCCTGTCCTGCCATAAACAAACAGTTCCTGAGCAAAATACCCCGGTTTACCATCAGATTGCAGGAAATCTCTGAGTGTTGTCCCTCCCTGCTCAATAGATCGTTGCAAGACTTTTTTAATCGTTTCTGCCAGTAAATCTGCTTCACACTTAGTCAACGTATGTGCCGGGCGATCAGGCCGAATATGGGCAATAAACAATGCTTCATTCGCATAGATATTACCGACACCAACAACCAGTTTATTATCCATTAACCAAGGCTTAATCAATGTTTTTTTACTACTTAATCGGGTATAGAGATAAGAACCGTTAAAATCATTAGAAAGTGGCTCAGGACCCAAATGAGTTAATACTGAACACTGATTGAGATCATTACTCCATAGCCACGCCCCAAACCGTCTTGGGTCGGTATAACGCAAAACCTTGCCGTCTGCCATAACTAAATCCACATGGTCATGTTTCTCCGCAGCGCGTTCTTCCAACAAGATACGCAAACTGCCCGACATACCCAAATGGACAATAATCCAGCCATCTGCCAATTCAATCAGCAAATATTTGGCCCGGCGTTGAACACTGAGCACAAGCTGATCGCTCAACTTCATAATTTCTTCCGCTACCGGCCAGCGTAACCTCCCATTCCTGACAACCGCATGTTGGATCACGTTCCCTACCAGATGTGGTTCTATTCCTCTCCGGCTGGTTTCTACCTCTGGTAGTTCTGGCATGATAATAACTCCTGTATTATGTCTGTTTGTTTCAACTCTATTGCATCTCAGAAGATTAAGATAATCTTTTCGTGTATCATTTCCAACCAAGTTCAACCAAAATGAAAACCGATTGATGAATATGTTTAATCTTAAAAGTTGTAATAAAAAATCATTATGGAATTTATCCCTTATTGGGATTTATATAGCCCTTGTTTATCTGCCTGATATAACAAGATATAAAAACCTGGTTATTATCCTGATTGGCATTACCGCGCTGACCTATCTGGTAACAGATTTTCGTCAGGTAATGCACTCTATGCGTAATTCGCTATTTCTATCCATTCTGTTATTCATCTTAGCAATGTTCTACTCAGTCGCGATTTCAGTCGATCCCACATTGAGTTTTCAAGAGATGAATAAACCTATTCTAAATGGATTGCTGCTGTTCAGTTTTACTTTTCCGGTTGTATTGTACAAAGAGAATAAAGAAAGCATTGCCAAGATGATTCTGTTCTCATTCGCCATTGGGATGCTGGCAATATGCCTGACCGATATCGGTAGATATATTATTAACTACAATCAGGGTGAAATGCCTTTCACCGGCTATAACCACCGGGAATTTTCTTACGGTTTTATTTTCTATTTCCCAATATTACTCTGTACCTGGGCATTGTGGAAAAAGCATACCTTAGTTAGCTGGCTGATATTAGCTGTTGCCTCTGCGATAAGCTTATTTTTATTGTTAGGTACCTTAGCCCGTGGTGCCTGGGTCGCTGTTGTTGTTATGACTGCTTTTATCATTATTGTTAACCGGGAATGGAAACTGACACTTGCAGCAGCAATATGTTCGGGTTTACTGGCAGCCACAGCACACTTAACCACTATAGATAATGGAGCTACCAAGCTATTAGTTTATAAGCTCACACAAACAGACAGTACACATCGATATACCAATGGCGTCCAAAGCTCTGCTCTGGTTTTAATCATGGAAAACCCTATCAAAGGTTATGGCTATGGTAATAAAGTCTACCATAAGGTCTATAACGAACGAGTTGCTGACTATCCAGACTGGATATTTCGTACATCTATCGGCCCCCATAATATCTTTCTGGCACTTTGGTTTGCTGGTGGAATCATCGGCCTGATCACAACTCTATTGATGACTATCTCAGCGCTGTACAATGGTAGTCATATTATTACCAGTAACAGCGGAAGGATAAGGCAAGCAGGAATTATTCTGCTAACTGGTTTTATCGGATTATTTATTGTCCGTGGAGCCTTCGAAAATACCTATATCAATGAAATAGGTATTTTATTTGGTTTGATGATTGCGCTGTATAAAAAGAAAAGTGACTAGCAAAATATCCCAGCCATATCATCAGTGGCTGTATATGACATCTCTACACCGATTATTATGCAGAAATATCCTTTGATATCGTCTGCATAATAAGCCTGGCCCGCTTATCCCAGTTAAGGCGCTCTGTTACCAGCATCTTTGCATAATCGACTTGCGCTTTAACTCTATCTGGGTTATCTCTCAATAACTGAATTTGCTGGGCAAAACTTTCCGCATTCTCACTATCAGCAAAACTGACCGCGTTTTCATCAACCACATCACGAATAGAAGGAAAATCGGAAATAACCACAGGTTTACCCATCGCCATATACTCAAATAGCTTCAGTGGTGAGGTATAGCGGCTGCCAATACTGGTTTTAGTTAATGGCAACAGACAAATATCATTATCTGCAATTATCTGGAAACGCAATTTAGGCTGAATAAACCCAAGAAAATTGACTCGGTCACAAACACCAATCTGCTGGGCAATCTGCCGTAGCTGTTGAATTTGTTCTGGTTCACCACCAGCAATATTCAGTACTGCATTTTCAAGATGACTCATCGCCTTAATCGCTGTCGGAACACCCTTCCAACGATGCAAACTTCCCAGATAAAGAATCTGAGTTGGGAATTTACTCTTAGTTGATGCAAGTTTATTTGATGACATTGACTCTGCTGCCAGCATATCTACACCATCTGGCGCAACAATAATAGACGTATCGACATTATATTCACCGATAATGTCATCACGCAGTAGCGAGGTCAGAACAAAAACAATCTTGGACTGACTATAAACAAAGTGTTCGGTTTCTCTCAACCTTTGATATTTACGCTGATTTTTATTTTTGCCTAAATCATGTGATTCTTTAAATGACTGGGCAAAAATCTCATGACTTTCGAAAAACAGAGGAATTTTTGGGTATTTACATAATAAATACTTTGCAATTTTAAGATTACGGGTAAAAACAGCGTCTACCTCATTCTTGCTCAACCAGCCGGAAACCTGAAAATAGAACATCTTTTGGGTATTCAACGGAAAATACCATTTACGCCGAATATTGCGTAACGATATCAGTTTAGCTGATGATGATAATGAGCGCCCAAGTATCTCCTCTGCGGTATTTTTACCCTCAGGCACAACCAAGTAGACATTAGCCCCCTGACGAGCAAACGCGTCAACATTTTGCAGAATTTGTAGTGATGCAACCCGATAATCAGGAACCGGGTAGGGATCAATATAGGCAATCTTCATTGTTTATTGCTTTCAGTAAACGATTTGCTGAATGTTCCCAGGTATACATTGTTTCAATCCGCTGGCGAGCTTCTTTTCCCATTCTGTGCCCTCTGTCTGGCTGAGACAATAAAAAATTAACTGCATCGACAATGGCTAAAGCATCCCCTGGCGTGACCAAAATACCTGACTTATTTTCGTTACCGACGACTTCAGGTATGCCTCCGATATAACTAGCAATAACCGGTCTGCCACACGCCATAGCTTCCGCGATCGTTATTCCAAACGCTTCATCACCAATACTTGGAAAGATCCCCGCATCACCAGCAGCATAATATTCAGGCAATTGATCATGTTCTACAGGTGGGTGAAAAATTACCTGTTTTTCCAGTCGCAGCGCCGCAACCCGTTTTTCCAAGCGTTTCAGATCTTCTCCCGCACCGATAATCAGTAAGTTAACATCTTTATCTTGTAGTTGAGCCATTGCATCAATTGCCACATGCATACCTTTCCAACCAACCAAACGCCCAGCAAAGGTCAGCAAAAATGTTTTATCACTGATTCCCAGACGAGTTCTGACAGAAGAGTCAGCCGGCCTGAATTTATTAATATCAACTCCATTGTAAATAACCTTTGGGAATTGTTTAAAATGGTGCTGAATCTGCCAGGCATTAAAATGACTGCATGCCACCCAGGCTGAAATTCGTTTACTCAGCGTTCTGTCACCCTTGAAGAAACTGGTACCGCCGCTCATGTAACAAAACTTAGTACGACTCCCTTTTGGCATCATTCGTGGCCAAAAAAAATCAAATGGCTTAGTCAGAATAATCCAGTCAAAATCTTCAGTAATAACCGTATTACAGGCATGGCGGGCAAACGAATAACGTTCAATAATACGCTGAAAACGCCGGCCAATATTAATCACTTTCTCTCTGGGAGTGAATGGAAAAGTATGGATCCGTATTGCTCTTCCATTTAGCTCTGGCCGGATATCACCTGTTCCACCCAAAATATGGATCTCATGACCGGCATCAGTCAGCGCTTTCGCAAGTTCCCAGACTGCCGTCTGAATGCCACCATAAGACATAGTCACAGTGACATCAACTAAACCTATTTTCATCTGTTTATTACCTTGCTGACTTGGTTGCCAATAATTTCTGAGCTGCCTGCCAGACTTGTTCAACAGATATAGCAGACATCGAATCTTCACGTGTGGCTTGCATATAATGAACAGGATGTTCAATAGCCACCAAATGTGCATGCTGTTGAGGCGCTAAAAAACGGCCTGGGTGAAAACTGTGATACATCGCAACCATCGGGATACCTAATGCACCTGCTAAATGTGTCGGCCCAGTATCAACTCCAACGTACAAATCAAGCTTGCTCATTATTGCAGCATTCTGTCGCATTGTCAGTCTCCCTACTAACGAAGTACATTTTTCAGCACCGAGTCTTTCTGCCAGTGATTGAGCCACAATTTCACCATCAGTGCTGCCTAATAACATAATATGCGAATGTGGATAACAGCGATAAATGTATTGCGCTAATTGATAAAAATGTTCAACCGGCCAGTCACGATAAGCTTTTGCCGGGAAGCTTTGTAGCTGAAAACCAATCAGGAGCTTATTATCCAAATGATGCTGCCGCATAAAACCATCGGCAAAACGTAGCTCCCCTTCACTAACACAATAATTCAACCGCCAGTCACTCACCTCAACATCTACCGCATTAGCAAGCATCGCCCGTTCCTGTTGAGCTTGCATCAATACTTCTGGCTTTTTCACTGCCAGCCAACCCGATTGCAACGAAGATTCATCCGAAAATGAAACTGTTAAGTGTGATTTGCGTTTTGCATACTGTAATAACGGTTTATCGTCGCTATATACTAAAGCCAAATCATAACGCTTACGGGTAAACCAACCACACCATTTTGCCTTGCCTTTTGAAAAAGCAGTCAATCTATTGATATCACTTATATTTTCAAGGATCTGTTTGGTTCTTTTATGCGCCATAACATCAATATTCGCCCCAGGCCACTTCTGTTTTAAAGCACGAAGAACCGGTGTCACCAGTAAGGTATCACCGAAACGCGCTATGATAATGACCAGGATGTTTTTGATTTGCATAAGACAATTATCTGATTAATCTGATATAAAATTCAACGAAATATACAACAAAGCTTTTTTATATGCTATCGTTCGAATATAGGGCAATTAAACTACAATCAACTCCATAGTCATTTAATATCAACAAGTTAATTTCCACTCAGAACCATAAATCAAAGAATAACACTGAGAATAATCTTAAAGAATGTTAATGATTTTTACCTTTAATGCTGTGAAAAAAGATCTTTTCCATTTTATCCAGCATATTATCCATTCCAAATAAAGCGATTGCCCGCTCTAGTGAAGAATGACTGAATTGCAAGCGCAGTTCATTATTATGAATCAACAACTCTAAACTTTCTGTCAATAGCTCTGCGTTTCTGGGTTCCACAATATAACCTGTTTCACCATCAACTACCGCTTCGGTAATTGCACCAACCGAGGTTGACACAACAGGTATCCCACACGCCATTGCCTGCATAATTCCCTGTGGTACGCCTTCATTGCCAAAAGAAGGTAATGCAAATAAATCCATCGCATTCAGGCAATCAGGAACATCCTGACGGTTACCTAAAAAAATGACACTATCCGACAAACCTTCTCGCTTCACTAAAGGTTCCAGTGACTTACGTTGTGGACCATCACCAACAAACAAAAGCTGCCAGTCAGGATATTTCTGGTGCAAAACTTTCCAACTTTCTAACAGATAACGATGCCCTTTCCAGGTTCTCATCGTCGCAACGACACCTAATGTCGGTTTATCGTTAATACCAATCCGCTGACGACAAACTTTCTTATCTTTCGGTCGGAAAAGATCTAAATTGATACCAGTGGGTACTGACGTCATATGCTGTAATGGATAACAGTTATTGATATGCAAATGCTGACGTAGTTTTTCACCGGTAGTCGCAATATGCCGGCACGCTTTCAGATACAACCAACGGGTTGTCATTGAATTAGAGACAGGGGTTGAGACATGCCGGGTTCTAACTATTGGCGGCATATGCCTCAACGTTGCACCAGCCACAGCAACTAACCATGAATCTGTCGAGCTGTGTGTATTAATAACGTCAAACTGACGGCCTTCTTTTTTCAACCAGTTACGCATAACAAGAAAACTGGACAGACGTTTTTTCTCAATCGGCAAGGCTACAACTGGCACATCATAAGATTTTGCTTCACGGTAGATATTAGAATTTGGACAGCAAACAATAACCACCTTGTGCCCACGTTTTATCATTCCCTGGGATTCCGTCAGAATACGAATTTCCTGACCACCCCAACCACAAGAAGATTCTGTATGTAAAATATTTAGTTTTTCTTTAGCCATTTCGGTTCCCTATCCAGCCTGCCGGAAGGCGTTAGTATAGCGAAACAACATTTTACGTCTATGAATAACCGGATATATATGAAACGCTGAGAAAAATGAGTGAATATAGACTATAAAATCTATAGGCAACAAAAAAACCCAGCCTGAGCCGGGTTTTTTATCAAATCAGCCAAAATTATTTAATTTTAGCTTCTTTGTACATTACATGCTGACGAACAACTGGATCAAACTTTTTCATTTCCAGTTTCTCAGGCATGGTGCGCTTGTTCTTCGTAGTGGTATAGAAGTGACCAGTACCAGCTGAAGAAACCAGCTTGATTTTATCGCGAATACCTTTAGCCATTTTTCAGCTCCTTAGTACTTCTCACCACGGGTACGAAGTTCAGCCAAAACTGCATCGATACCCTTCTTATCAATCACACGCATACCTTTAGCAGATACACGCAGAGTTACAAAGCGCTTCTCGGACTCAACCCAGAAACGGTGGGAATGCAGGTTAGGCAGAAAACGACGCTTAGTCGCATTCAATGCGTGAGAGCGATTGTTACCACTCATCGGGCGTTTGCCAGTAACTTGGCAGACTCGGGACATGTCTATTCTCCAAAAATCAAATCAGCTCGAGCTTTGTATTGGGTATGGCCGCCTCGTCAGGCTTAGGAGCCCATCTCAGCAAATTCTACTGAAAAGACTCACATTTACTCAGAAAATGTGCTGAGATAGGCTCTTCTCGCCAAACCAAAGATCCTCAAAGGTGGCGTAGTATACGCCCTCAATCGCTGACGCTCAAGTCCCGCACAACTAAAGATCCCCAAGGATCTTGAAAAAGTTGGCTAAATCCAGCCTCGCTCAGCAAATGAAACACAACATTGCCGGCCAATAACCAGATGATCCAATACTTGTACACCAACCAGATTACAGGCATTAATTACTTTGTCTGTGACAATCTTATCCGCCAGACTAGGCTCTGGATGACCTGATGGGTGATTATGAGCCAAAATAATAGATGAAGCATTCACCTTTATCGCCGATCTGACAATTTCACGAGGATGAACTTCAACTTTATTGATTGTGCCTTTAAACATCTCCTCATGACAGATAACTTTATTTTGATTATTGAGAAACAACACAACAAATATTTCCCTGTCACGCCCTGATAACAGGTTTTGCAAATATTCTTGGGTCACACTTGGGCTGCTCATAATATCTTCATGAACAAACTGACTGGAGAAAAAACGCTTTGCCAATTCTGCAATAGCCTGCAATTGTGCATACTTGGCTAATCCCATCCCTTTATGAGAACAGAAAGTGTCATAATCAGCAGAGAGTAAATGGTACAGAGACCCAAATTCTTTCAACAAAAATTCAGCCATCCGTAAAACAGGAAGCCCTCTGGTCCCAGTACGGAGAAAAATAGCCAGTAGCTCCGCATCCGTTAAAGAAACTGAACCATATGCCAGCAATTTTTCTCTGGGCGCTAAATTTGAATATATTTCTTCTGTATTTTCAGCAATGCCAACTTCCATATATTCATCTCCCTGCCCTGCTTCATCTGATACAAACAGTATTCCATGCCTTAAAAATAAGGACGAACATCATATTCATAAGCTGCGTAGCCGCTCGCAAACTTACCCTTTTTCACTATCAAAGTTCAGACTATCCTCAACTCTGTAATCTCTTGTGATAAAATCCAGAACCCTTGCAACTTAATATTCGGACAACCATGATGGCAGGACTTTCCGGCAAACAGATTGTGCTCGGTATTAGCGGAGGGATCGCCGCTTACAAAACTCCCGAACTGGTACGCCGCCTGCGTGATCGCGGCGCACAGGTACGAGTAGTAATGACACCGGCAGCAAAAGCGTTTATTACACCACTGACGTTGCAGGCAGTTTCCGGTTACCCCGTCTCCGACGACCTGTTAGACCCGGCAGCAGAAGCTGCTATGGGGCATATAGAACTTGGCAAATGGGCTGATCTCATTATTCTTGCCCCAGCTACGGCTGATTTACTGGCTCGTCTGGCCGTTGGTATAGCAAATGATCTGGTGACAACTGTCTGTCTGGCTTCCCCAGCACCCATTGCCGTGTTACCTGCAATGAATCAACAAATGTTTCGTGCCCAGGCAACACAACATAATCTCAAGATTCTTGAAGAACGAGGGATTCTCCTGTGGGGTCCGGACAGTGGCAATCAGGCTTGTGGTGACGTTGGCCCCGGTAGGATGTTGGATCCAATGGCGATTGTTGAACTGGCTGAACAACATTTTCAAGCCAATCAGGACTTAGCTCACCTAAGACTGACTATTACCGCCGGACCAACCCGTGAAGCACTGGATCCCGTCCGTTTTATCAGCAATCACAGCTCCGGCAAAATGGGATTTGCCATTGCCCAAGCCGCAGCGGCACGTGGCGCAGAAGTCACCCTTATCACAGGCCCCGTTAATTTACCGACCCCGCCGGGTGTCAAACGAATCGACGTAACCAGCGCCTTAGAAATGAATGAACAAGTACTGACGGTGGCTAGTTTACAGAATATTTTTATTGGTTGTGCTGCGGTTGCAGATTACCGCGCTAAACAAATTGCCCCAGAAAAAATTAAAAAACAGGGCGAAGAAATTACTTTTACTCTGATTAAAAACCCTGACATTGTTGCCAACGTAGCCACAATGCAAGAAAATCGCCCTTTTGTTGTTGGATTTGCGGCTGAAACCCAGAATGTGGAAGAATACGCACGTAACAAACTGAACCAAAAACATTTGGATCTGATTTGTGCGAATGATGTATCCCTTACTGGTCACGGCTTTAACAGTGATACTAATGCACTACATTTGTTCTGGCATGAGGGGGATATCCGCTTACCTCATAGTAATAAGTTATTACTCAGCCACCATTTATTAGACGAGATAGTCAGACGCTATGATGAAAAAAATCGACGTTAAAATCCTTGACCCACGTATCGGGCAGGAATTTCCTCTGCCAACTTACGCGACTCCCGGCTCCGCAGGTTTAGATCTGCGGGCTTGCCTCAACAACGCGGTAGAACTGGCGCCAGGACAAACTGAACTTCTTCCGACCGGGCTTGCCATTCATATTGGCGATGAGCAACTGGCAGCGGTTATTCTGCCCCGTTCAGGCCTTGGACATAAACATGGCGTCGTTCTGGGTAATCTGGTTGGTTTGATTGATTCTGATTATCAAGGTCAGCTGATGGTTTCTGTCTGGAACCGCAGTGATAAAACTTTCACTATCGAACCGGGCGAACGTATTGCTCAGATGGTTTTTGTACCCGTCATTCAGGCTGAATTCAATCTGGTAGAAGATTTTGAAACCAGCGAAAGAGGCAGCGGTGGTTTTGGTCATTCCGGTCGCCAATAAGTCTCTATAAAACCTAATATCATTAACTAATTATCATATTCTTTGCTCAAAATACCCTTGGGCAAAGAATTGCTGATTTGTTTATTTTACTGTTCTTATCAGAGGTTTTGTCAGACATGGCAGAAAACGAAAATACGAAGAAAAGAAACAGGCGTGAGGAGATTTTGCAAGCCCTTGCGCATATGTTGCAATCCAGTGATGGCAGCCAGCGGATAACCACCGCTAAACTGGCCGCCAATGTCGGCGTTTCCGAAGCTGCGCTGTACCGGCATTTTCCCAGTAAAACCCGGATGTTTGACAGCTTGATCGAGTTTATTGAAGACACATTAATTTCACGGATTAACCTGATTCTACAAGACGAAAAAGACACCATTACTCGTATCCGTCTGATATTGGTTCTGATTCTGGGCTTTTCAGAAAAAAACCCTGGTCTGACCCGCATCATGACAGGACATGCTCTGATGTTTGAACAAAATCGGCTGCAAGGGCGCATAAATCAATTATTTGAACGAATTGAAGTACAGATCCGTCAAGTTTTAAAAGAGAAAAAATTACGTGATGGGCAAGGTTTCAGTTATGATGAGTCGTTATTGGCTTCCCAATTACTGGCGTTTTGTGAAGGGATGCTATCACGCTTTGTTCGCTCAGAATTCCACTATCGCCCAACACAGGAATTTGAAGCTCGCTGGCCACTGTTATTGGCTCAGTTACAATAAGCTATTCTACTACTCACCCCGCCCGTTATTGGGCGAGGGCTTTTTTTAAAGCTTACTTGTCAGATACCGTACTGCTCACGATATGCTTTCACTGCATCCAGGTGATCTTTCATCTCTGGCTGACTAGCTAAATAACTAATCAAATCATTCAGGGTAATAATGGAAAACACTTTGCAATCGTAATCCCTTTCAACTTCCTGAATTGCCGAGATTTCCCCCTTCCCTCGCTCCTGACGATCAAGACAAATCATCACACCGGCAAGAGTCGCATTATGCTGCTTGATAATCTCCATGGATTCACGGATAGCTGTGCCTGCGGTAATAACATCATCAACCAGAACAACATTTCCTTTAAGTGGACTACCGACCAAAGTGCCACCTTCACCATGATCTTTAGCTTCCTTACGATTAAAACAATACGGTATATCAATATCATAGTGATCTGCCAATGCAACCGCCGTTGTTGTTGCAATTGGGATCCCCTTATAAGCTGGTCCGAACAACAAATCACACTGAATACCGCTATCCAACAATGTTGCCGCGTAAAAACGCCCGATTAACGCCAAATCACGCCCGGTATTAAACAGCCCGGCATTAAAAAAATACGGGCTTTTACGTCCTGATTTCAGGGTAAATTCCCCAAACTTCAGCACCTGTTTTCTTAGCGCAAGCTCAATAAATTCGCGCTGATAGGCTTTCATTGGTGTTTCTCCTCTTATTTAGTTTGGTTATCCGCTACACGACAGACACAAAAAAGGCGACAATTACGTCGCCTGATCAACTTATTGTTTCAACGCATTTCTCTGCGCTTCAAAAATGTCCTCTAATCCCCCCTTGGCAAGGGCCAACAAGGACAACAATTCATCATGACTAAACGGCTCGCCTTCCGCAGTGCCTTGCACTTCAATCATCCGGCCATCTTCCATCATCACGACGTTCATATCAGTTTCAGCGGCTGAGTCTTCCACATATTCCAGATCGCAACGGCCTTCACCATCCACAATACCGACAGAGACCGCAGCAACCATTGATTTCAGTGGACTTTCTTTTAGCTTACCCGCTGCAACTATTTTATCCAGCGCATCAACCAGCGCCACACAAGCGCCCGTTATAGAAGCTGTGCGAGTACCACCATCAGCCTGGATCACATCACAATCCAGAGTAATGGTATATTCACCCAGTTTTTTCAGATCAACAGCGGCGCGCAGCGAGCGGGCGATTAAACGCTGGATTTCCATAGTACGCCCCCCCTGTTTTCCTCTGGCTGCCTCACGGGCATTTCGGGTATGAGTAGAGCGCGGTAACATGCCATATTCAGCCGTAACCCAACCTTGTCCTTGGCCTTTCAGGAAACGGGGAACCCCTTCTTCAACGGACGCGTTACATAACACTTTGGTATCCCCAAACTCCACCAGAACCGAACCTTCCGCGTGCTTAGTGTAATTACGGGTTATAGTGATAGGGCGCACTTGCTCTGCCGCTCTTCCTGCTGGGCGCATAGTGTTATCTCCGTTGTTAAATCATTATTGGGGGCGCATTATACGGCCTAACAGGGCTAATGCCTATCCTGCATCTACAACGAGCGTTATAATCCCTTAATCTTTTATTTAAATGGGAACGAATCATGATTCGTAGTATGACTGCTTTTGCACGGCACGATATCAAAAGTGAATGGGGCAATGCGGCTTGGGAACTGCGCTCCGTTAATCAGCGTTATTTAGAGACTTATATCCGCCTGCCAGAACAATTCAGAAGCTTGGAACCGGTGATCCGTGAACGCATTCGTTCCCGTCTGACTCGCGGAAAAGTTGAGTGCAACCTGCGTTTCGAACTGGATTCACGCACTCAAGGCGAACTCATTCTAAATGAAACTTTAGCGAAACAGCTGGTAAATGCAGCGAATTGGGTTAAACAACAGAGTAATGAAGGTAAAATCAATCCTGTTGACATCCTACGCTGGCCAGGTGTCATGGCAGCGGAAGAGCAGGATTTGGATGCCATCAGTACCCAATTGCTGGAAGAGCTGGAGAAAACACTGGATGCTTTTATTCAAAGCCGTGAAACCGAAGGGACTGCACTTAAGACCATGATTGAACAGCGTCTGGACGCTGTCACCGAAGAAGTCAGTAAAGTTCGCCAGCAAATGCCTGAAATCATGCAATGGCAGCGGGAACGTCTTCAAACCAAACTGGAAGAAGCTCAGATACAGCTCGAAAATAACCGACTTGAGCAAGAATTAGTTTTGTTGGCTCAACGCCTTGATGTGGCGGAAGAATTAGATCGCCTCGACGCCCATGTTAAAGAAACCCACAATATTCTGAAGAAAAAAGAGGCCGTCGGCCGTCGTCTGGATTTTATGATGCAGGAATTTAACCGCGAGTCCAATACTCTAGCATCTAAATCTATTAATGCCGATATCACCAATTCCGCTATTGAATTGAAGGTGCTGATTGAGCAGATGCGGGAGCAGATTCAAAACATCGAGTAAGTTTTCAGGCGAATTCACAAAGTCCCACGACATCTCACCACCATCGCTAAGTCCGCGTAATTGCGGACTTTTTTAATACTATAAAGTCTCATATAATATCACCACAGCAAAAATATTATTGGAATGATGTATGGCGAAATTAACGGATATACAAATCAAAGCATGGATAACGATTTGATGGGCGTTCTGATGATAATGGACTGTATTTAACCTGAACTCTGCTTAAGAAAGGAAAGAAAAAAGGAACTAAGAGCCCGAGGCACGATCAAAGTTTTTGTATAGAAAACAAAATCGTGGAGATCCTCAGGCTATGATGACTTTAGAAGAACTTGACTGCTGCGTCGATGATTTTTACCAACAATTTATTCCGCTTTGGGAACAACAGCTCATCGAGAATAACCTGCTTAAACGCCATCGCGCCGCTTCCCTGTCACTGAGTGAAATCATGACACTCCTCATTTTATTTCACATGAGCCACTATCGTCATTTCAAAGCGTTTTATATTGAGCATGTGCAACAGTATCTTAAGGCTGATTTCCCCCATCTGGTCAGTGACAACCAAATAATAACCTTGAAGAAAAGAGCGATTATCCCGTTGTGCGCTTTTCTTTCTTCACGCAAAGAAAAATCACAAGGCATGGCTTTTATCGACTCCACCAAAATCGCCGTTTGCCATAATCTTCGTATTCCCCGAAATAAGGTTTTTGAGGGGGTAGCACAACGGGGGAAAACCAGTATGGGGTGGTTTTATGGTTTTAAACTTCATTTGGTCATTAATGAGTGTGGGGAGCGTTTGTCTGTCAAATTAACGCGGGGAAATACAGATGCTCGCCATCCGGTTAAGGAATGGGTAAAAGGATTAACAGGACATCTGTATGGCGACAAAGGGTATTTATCACAAGCTTTAAGTGATGAACTGGAGGCAGAAGGGATAACACTTATCACAAGTGTTCGTTGCAATAGGAAAGCCAAGTTTTTATCGATTTGGGATAAGATTATGTTAAGAAAGCGTTTTTTGATAGAGACCGTGAATGACCCATTGAAAAATATTTCTCAGATAGAACATTCACGACATCGGAGTATAGTCGGCTTTTTGTTGGAGGTCGTATCGGGCTTAATTGCATATCCATTCCAACCGAAAAAACCGAGCTTAAATTTACGTGATTCTGAAATCGCTATCCTTAAGCAAAGCTGAGGTTAGTTAATGGAGGTATAAGCGACACGCTGCGTAACGAGAGTGTATTACTCGATTTTTACCTACCGATAATCCGCGCAGATTTGTTACTTTCAGCCCAATTGCTATTTCCACAAAGCACCAGCTATCAGGCACCGTTGGCTGTTTTTCAGGGGAACCGTGATAACTGGATTGATGAGCAAGATTTAGCTGATTAGCGCCAGATCGCAAGCGGAGAGTTTCAACAACATAGTTTTGACGTTGGACATATGTATCTGGCAGAGGAATATGACTCCGTAGTCGCAAGGCTCCATCGGTTGTTGGCCGGTCATTTAGCACCGACCAACGTTTAAATACTCAGGAGCGTTCGTTTTCACCTTCTGGCAAGACGAGTTTCCGTTCGCTACGTACGATACTCCCTGCCAGCATCAGTGCACAAATGCTGCTGATTGTCAGTACCATGCCAAGGTGTTGCGCCAACCCTGCCAGAACTAGGCCGCCCCCTAACATCAGGTAATACATCAAACCAAGGATCGCCCCCGCCGTTCCCATACAATCTTTATAATGCCGCAGGGCACGCGCTAGAATATTGGGAATGGCAATACCATATGCCATCACAACCAGCATCATTGGCAAGACAAACCATACCGTTTCTTCCAGCAAAAACAACAAGATACCGCCAGAAAGCAGCAAAACACACGCTAGTATCAGCAACGCAGTAAATAACCAGTGCTTGGCGATCAAAAGCTTGTTAATGGCTGCGCCAAGACCCACACCGGCTGCCAACACCAGTCCTGTATAGCCAAACCATTGCGCAGGAAGACCCAGTGTTTCAAAACGGAACGGTGCTAACTGGTAATAACTGAACATACAGATATTGAATAAAGCGACCAACAATGCACTGTGCCAAATGTCACCATCTTTAGTCATACGGCTCAAAGTACCGAAAAAGGAGCTTTTTACGACCTCTTGTGGGCGCGTTTCTGGCAGTTGCCATGCAGCATAAGCCAACAACACCGCCGCTAATATCGCCAGGCCGCTAAAGACGCCCTGATAGCCCCAATAATGGGTCAGTAACGTACCGCTCAGCACACCAATCGCCGGACTAACCGCTATAGCTATCCCCATCACCGAAAACACCCGCGCCAATTCGTAGTCGCTGAACTGATCACGAATGGCGGTCTGAGTACCCACTGATCCCACCGCCGCACCAAAGGCTGCCAACACCCTCGCCACCAATAATATGGTAAAACTATCGCAGAAGACAGCTAAGATCGATGCCAACATATATAACGCTAGTCCGGCAAGGATAGTAGGACGCCGTCCAATAACATCACACATTCGTCCCCATACCACAACGCCGAGAGCAAAAGCAAAGAAATAACAGGACAACGTTTGCGCGGCCATTTCCGCGCTGACATGAAACCCTTCAGCAATATGAGTAAGCGCTGGGCTGTAGATCGTTTCCACCACTTGGGGAAACATCATCATAGATGTTGCCAGTGTAAGGGTAAGTTTGCGTTGCATAGCAAGTCCTGTGTCTAAAGATAAAATTAGGGATATCAAGGTATCATCTTCACTCTATCGTCTGTTACAATATAAAAGACAAATAATTTACATAATCGGACAGCACAGTATATGACATGGCTTAACGCTCAGGATACCTTTGATCCAGATTCGCTCGGCAACAGCGTATTGGGCATCGCAGCCGAATTGGCTCAGCATGACTCTGGTCCACACTGGCATAGGATGGGGCAACTACTGTTTAGTCAGCGAGGTTGCATGCGAATTACGCTCAATGAGAGCATCTGCATGCTCCCGCCGGGTCGTATCGCTTGGATTCCACCACAGCTAGAGCATCGGGTGCAAGTTAGCGGTGTGGCAGGTTATCGATCGGTGTATCTCGATCGCTCCCATTACCCTAGTCTGCCTGAATGCTTAGAAGTTCTGACAGCTTCACCTTTGCTACGCGAAGTGCTGGAACGCATTACCATCGCCGAGTTCGATACCAACTGGCAGCACGGTGCGACCGCTAATATTCTAGCGGTATGCCTAGATGAGATACAACTGGCACCACGCGAATTAACCCTGTTGCCCCTGCCCAGTGACCGCCGCCTGAGAAATTTAGCCGATATGATCACAGTTCCGCCTCTGTACGAGCTGGCTAGTTATATCGGCGCATCAGAAAAAACCATTAGCCGCATTTTTCAGCGTGAAACTGGGCTGAACTATCAACAGTGGCGGCAACAATGGCGGCTAATCAAAGCAATTGAGCTATTAGCAGAGGGATACGCTCAATCTGACGTCGCCAGCCAACTGGCTTTTTCCAGCGATAGCGCTTTTGCCACCTTTTTTAAAAATATGGTAGGCTGCCCTCCAAGGACATATATGGCAATGCGCAGATAAGCTTGCCGTTTAGGTAACCAATCCGACAAGCTGGGTGCTCCGTAGTTAAAACGGAACGTGCATCGCTCACAGAATCGCTTTGAGTAATCATCAGTTACGCTCGTCTATCACTCTAATTGATAGTAAAAAAAGAACTTACCGGGCTAACCGATATTGAAACAGAGCTCAGTAATCAGTATGATCTATTGGTTGCCAACGTTATCACCGCTATAACTCGGCCATCTCCTCACATCGCCTGAATTTTGAGAAAAAAGTCGTACCGCACTGGGATGATATTCTGCGACTGATAGCCTCACTCAAACTGGAACGTCTGAACATCCTGTCGATCATGAAAACCTTACAAACAGCTTAATCGTGGAGAAGGACGACACGCGGTAGCCAGAAATGTGTTTCATGGAAAACGAGGTGAACTGAGACAGGCATATCGCGAAGGCCAGGAAGATCAGTTGGGTTCATTAGGTTTAGTGTTAAATATGATCGTTCTGTATAATACGATTTACATGGATGCCGCAGTGCAACAACTCAGGCGAGAAGGATATCCGGTGCATGACGAAGATGTAAAGAGATTGTCTCCATTGCTATGCGGGCATATTAACATGCAGGGGCGCTACACCTTTACGGTTCCGGAAGCTGTCAGCAGAGGGGAATTGAGAGCATTCAATGAAGATAGTTAACATATTGATTTATATTTAAATGGCTATTTAAAATGACTGCTTAACAACGTTTACTGTTCCGTTGCTCCCTAAACCCCAGGATCGGGCCATGCAGGCTTTTTATCTGCTGGCGCTGGATCCTTCTCGGAAACCACTGCCGATCACAACAGTTACGGATTTCGCCCGGCAAGAAGCACTGCTGACACGATGGAGCAGGTATTTAACTGTCTCTGCCGAAAAACAGCACCAGTGTGGATACTGGAAGGGGATATCAAAGGATGTTTCGACAATATCAGTCATGACTGGCTGCTTGAAAATATTCCGATAGACAGGTAGATACTCAGAATTACGATTTTCTGCCCGATGGTTATGACGACACTTTAATCTACACAGAAACCCTTGATGAAGTGATGGCGGATAAGATGGTTTCGTTACCTGCCACACAGAAGTACGTCCGCCACCGCGATATCTGGGATCTAGCTTGGTTACAACAGCAAGGCGCAAAACCAGATGTCGACTTAATTAGACAAAAAGTTGCTGATTACAAACTTGCTGACTTTGCAAACTTGCTAGAACAACGCATTCAATCCTTACCAAATGTGATTGCCAGTAATGCGTTCATGAACGAAATGAAACGCTTTTTACCAAGCAATGTATTTGAACGCACCTTAGCAAAAGAAAAGTTCAGTAGCTACCTAGTCGCTACATTAGAAAGCCAACTCAAAGAGCTCCGGCTTGCTCTCACCAAGAATGAAGTTCAGCTCAAATTCAAACTTTAAAAAATGGGTAAAATGCCCCTAACGCAGGAAAAACACACGCCACGAAAACGGCGCTAGACCGTGCCCGCACTGGAGTGAAGCCCAAGAACCTATTTTGCACTCAGTGCAACAAATTGTAATATCATATTATGGTAACAATACTATCAAGCTGGACACATCAAATTTATAGCATCCCATACTGCCCTGTTTTACATGTAATTAAAAAAATAGATCACGAAAAAATACATAAAATTAAAGGCAATAAACCATCACCCAATATTCAGATTCGATCATCTTGACGAAATAGCTATACTAAGGGGTTTTTAGATAACACAGAATTCTGAACACGCTCTGGATTACAGTAAAACTTTCTAGATATCAAAGCCGAGGAATTTATGTCTAACACTATGATAAATAGTCTTCCAGCATTTGATTTATTAATCTCTCCTCCTATAAATGCAGCTCAGGCAGGCAGTTTAGAACTGGCTAAAATGGCTGAATCAATAGAATCATGCTTGGCTGCTTATGGCATTGCGGCCAATGTGGAGCATATATCTCTAGGGCCAATGTATATTCATTTTGATCTGCTTCCAGCATCCGGCATTAAAGTTTCCCAGATTGCTAATTTATCTCACGATATAACACGCTCTCTTTCTGCATCTTCTATACAAGTTGTGCCAATCATACCGGGTACACCATATATCGGCCTGGATGTACTTAAAAATAGTCGTGATACCGTTTACCTACGTACAGTTCTGGATTGCGCTCAGTTTAGAGAAGTTGATTCTCATCTAGCAATAGCTTTGGGCAAAGATATTTCTGGAAAACCCATCATCACAACTTTGACTAATATGCAGCACTTGCTAATCGGGGGAATTACAGGATCTGGTAAGTCTACGTTTATTCACTCCATGATTCTTAGCATACTATATAAAGCCACACCGGTAGACGTTCGCTTTATCATGATTGATACGAACATGCTGGAACTTTCTGTTTACAAAAAACTACCTCATTTACTGACAAGAATCATTCACAATACAGAAGGAACTGTTCATACGCTACATTGGTGCATCAGTGAGATGGAACGGCGTTATAAACTACTGTCAGCACTTGGCGTTCGTAGTCTGGTTGAATATAACCGACGTGTACAGCAAGCAGTAGATCTGAGACACCCTATCCCTAATCCTTTCTGGGGCCCTGCTGATGGGGAAAATATGACCATGTTGATGCAATTACCCAATATTGTTGTTGTAATTGATGAGTTTTCCGATTTGATACTTAAAGCAGGTAAAGAGGTAGAAACATTACTAATATCTCTTGTTCAGCAAGCTCACATTACTGGTATTCATCTAATACTTGCTACTCGATATATCTCAGTTGATATCATTACCAATCTGATTAAAAGTAATATCCCTACAAGAATTGCTTTTTCAGTATTCGATAAAACTGATTCACGTATTATCTCAGGCCAAAATGGCGCTGAATTACTGCCCATAAGAGATATGCTTTACATGGCTCCTAACTTGGTTGAACCGCTTCGTTTACACGGTGCATTAGTCCATGAACAAGAAATGTACGCAGTAATACAATATTGGCAAGCATATGGTCAACCTCAATATATTGAAATTATTCCTGAAAATGATTATGAAACACTAACGTTTGAATATGAAGAGCAAGTTACTTCTGCAAATCACATACAACTTTTTTCTCGTTGTATGCCGTTAGCGATATGTCGATGATGTTGACATATAAAAATCATGGGTCGAAAAAACAAGAAAATATCGACGAGTCATCAACAAGCGCCTATATCATGCTCTACCCTCTGGATATTTCACCTGCTATTAAATCGTCAGGTACTTTACTGTTACCACTATAAATAGGATTACGACACCACCGCCCTAATCTTCGCCGATCTCCACGCAGTAAACAGTGCCAATAACGGTGCGATAGCAAATAGCAGGAACAACCAGTGTGCGGCTGAAGCGGTACCTGCCACACCTCCGGGTTCATTCAATCCGGAAAGGTTCACTACCATACCCGCCAATGCTGATCCAAAAGCAGTGGCAAATAACTGTACCGTTGTAATTGAGGCACCTACGATATCTTTATCGGCATCCGACGATACCTGTAAGATACGAGTTAGCAAATGTGGCCAGCCAAAGCCAATACCAAATCCCACCAAAGTCAATGCAATTACAATGGGAATCATCACTTGCCAATGTCCAGCCGAGGGCTGTGATAATATCGATGACAGAATCAGCATACCTATCAGTGCCAATATCGGCCCACTGACAATTGCCCGGCGCATACCCGCCCCACGCCAACCCGCACTGATTATCTCCGCAACTGTCCAGCCTGCTGCCATTGCCGCAGCCATATAACCGGAAACCAGCGGTGACTGACCATGCAACATTTGCAGGAAATACGGGATAAACACTTCACTAGTCATGCCAATCACCAATAATGAAATAGTAGCAAACAACACAGCATGAGGTGAGCCCAAATGTAATGCACCATGAGGCAACAAACGTATCACTGCACGACGTTCATAGCAAACTAGTAATATTATTAATACTAATGCCAGCATAATCCCTGCAAAATTCAGCTCCACGTTGTCAGATACACTGCCAGCAGAAACTATCAATACTGCTCCCGCTAATAAAACTAACTGCACCAATGGCAACGCTGCTTTATTCTTATCCTGAGGTTTACCTTTTGGCAAAATTAAGTAAGTGAAAACTGCATACAACAGCATTATTGGCAGCATGATACCAAAGGCATAACGCCATGCATTTATCTCAGCAAAAATCCCCCCCACAGCAGGGCCAACCAACGTCGCAATCCCCCACATACCGGATATCAGTGCCATTGCCCGTGGCCAAAGCGCCTGTTCAAATACCAGGTTGATCATGGCATAGGAAAGTGCAAACAGTAACCCACCACCGAAACCCTGAACTGTCCGTCCGATAAGCATCATTTCCATCGTTGGAGCAGACGCGCATAACAAACTGCCAAAGAAGAAGAATATTGCTGCAACCAGATAAGCATTACGTGCCCCCTGTGAGCTAAGCAGACGTGCAGACAGTACCGAACCAATAATAGAAGCGACCACAAACAGCGTTGTATTCCAGGCATAAAGGTTCAAGCCGCCAATGTCCTGCACAACCGAAGGTAAGATAGTGGTAGCAATTAAGATATTAATCGCATGTAACGCAACTCCCAGCGATAAAGCCAGAGCACTGGCCGCATTTTTACCGGAGAACAAATCGCTCCAGTGGCTTTCATCGGTTGTTATCACAGTCATTATCCTGAATTAGCATTGAGTTAATATGAGTCTTACGTTAAATTAAACAAGAGTTTGATAGATAATAAACTGCGAATGATTATCTGTGTTTTCCATTTTTTTCTCTTCAAACAAGCACTGGTATCGCACAAAGCAAACAATGAACGCGATGTCTTTGGCAATACCAGCTTTATTAAACTGCTCTGCTACTTTCTCTGTTCTCTTCTCCGTTAAACATAAAAAATATCCCGCCAGTCAGTAATATCAATACACCAGATATCATTAAAAGGAGTTGAATATTAATATAGTCAGCAACTGGACCAAATATCACCATGCCTAATGGCAGAGAGCAGGACATAGCAATTTGAACTAAACTAAATACTCTCCCCATCATTTCCGGTTCAACTTTTTCCTGTATAATAGAAATTATTGGTGCGTTAAAACAAGGCGTTATAGCGCCCAAAGAGACATTTAATGCCAGATACAGCGGAAACCAATATGCATTGCCAAGTGCAATCATAAATACACCAAACAGTGTGCAAGCTATTCCTGTTATACGCAGTTTATTTTTATATTCACTCCAAAAAGAAATCAGCAATCCACCTAACAATGCTCCGGCACTAAAGGTCATTTCGTTAACGGCTAAAAACCATGAATCTTCACCAAATGTCCTGTTAACCAATAGAGGTGTCAAAAAAGCAGCTGGACTGATCAGGAAGCAAACACAAATCAGAAAAATCAAAATATTTCTGATTAGCTTATTCTCTTGCAAATAGCGAAAACCCGCTAGCATCGCCTGAAATTTATTATCCGGTATAGAATCAGAAGCGATTTTGGCAATAGGAATAAATGCAACAATACTGATACCAATAACAGCAGTAACAACATCCACTAAAAGAATATTCTCAATCGAAGTCTGAGAATACAAAAAACCACTAATGGCTGGAGAAGCCAGCATCGTCAGTGAATTCAGAGAAGTATTAAGACCATTAACCCGCAACAGTTTCTCTTTCGGGACCAGTTGTGGAATGATAGCACTAGCCGCCGGAGCCTGAATGCCAGTACCAAACGAGCGGATAATCAGTGCCACAAATAGCAGCTCAATACTCTTAAACCCAAACATAAAAGAGATCGCCAGACCAAGAGTCACTAATGCAATCAGCGCATCAGAAGCAATACAAAGTAACTTACGGTTGTAAGTATCAGCCCAAACACCGGCAAATAAAGAGATTAATACCTGTGGAAGAAATGCACAGAGCACCGCGATAGCTAGCATTTCTCCTGATGAAGTATTTAAGGTGATATACCAGACGATCGAGAACTGGACAATGGAAGAACCCAGCAGAGAAATTGTCTCAGCTAATAAAAAAAGAGTCGTTTTTCGTTTCCAACCTGTATGTAATGCATTCATTTTAATCACACCTTAGAAACCTGAATCCCTTGTGTTTGATTGATAATTATTCAAACACAAATTCCTTTAGTTCTTTTATGGTTGGCGCACCCGCAGCACCAGAACGACTGACAACAATGGCAGCAACGCGATTGCCAAGTTCAACCGCATCTTTCAGCGACATTCCCTGTGATAAACCAGCAAGCATGCCACTACTATGAGCATCACCAGCACCGATGGTATCCACCACTTTCACTTTATAGGCAGCAACATGTTCTGGGTCACGATCAGGCAAACATATCCATGTACCCTGTAAACCTAACCGACAGATAATAGTGATTTTTCTTTTGCTGGAATAATTACTGGCCTGAGCGACAGGATCACCTGTTCCACACAATATCGTCATTTCATCACGGTTCAGTGTCAAAATGGTTCGGCCAACAGGCAACGCATCAATGAAAGCGGGATCTATATTGGGTAAACGAGGTCCAAAATCCAGCAATAATGTCTGCCCAGGTGGTGACGCCAATAACCAGTCACACAAAATCGCCGTTGTTTTACTCGCCATGACATAACCACTAGAGTAGATATATCCCCTTTCCGGCAAAGTAATAGCTGAGAGCATTGCCGAACTCCAGTCAACTTCACAACCACTAATAGAGACAAAACTTCGCTCACCATCCGGTTCAACCATTGCCAGACACCAGCCATTATCAAGCGATGAGTTGGTTAATGTGACCCCAAGCCCAAGAGCCTGCATCTCTTTAGTTATCCGCTTACCCCAGTATCCATTACCAACGGGTATGCCATTAATTACAGGGATTTGCAGGCGGGCCAAAGCCCGAGCAACATTAAAACCCGAACCGCCAATCTGTTGATCAATCTCTTTGGCTTCCTGGTCTTCACCACTGCGAGGAAGCCTTGGTAAGCTAAGAACAATATCTCCTGCGGCAGCACCAATTACGGTAATCGGCAGTAAATCCCCCATTAGTCGCTCCTTTTACTGGTCAAATATAAGCCATAACTCCATCAGACTGACAAAGAAAGAAGCAAATAATCCAGAACTGGGATCCACATCAATAGACCATCAATAAATCCACTGTTAATAACCCTATTTACAGTGGATAAAGATCGCTTCCCAGAAATGGCTCCAGCCATGGCACCGATGGCATCCGCATCTCCCCCGAGGTTGGCGCAAAAAATCACACACCTAACCGAATGACCATCAACTAAATCCACCATGACCAGAGCACAAGGAACAGACTCCATGATATCCATTCCGGCACCAATAAAGTCATAAAGTTTTTTCAGCTTATCCAGCCAAAATGCAACCACTTATTGCAAAATCTATAGTTCAGAAGATATACCTATCGCACCATCAACTGCCTAACTATAACCATAGAAATGTATCCAATACGGGTTTAGTCATCTCCAATTTCCGAAATCTTATTCATAAAAAATACTTATACTTTAACATCAATTAGGTTCAATAAAAGTCGGCCCATATAATTATGTGATATCAATGTGGCTACTCCCGCACAGATCAGATGAGATGACGCTTGCCACTTCATCAGCAGTTACCGCCCCTGACAAATCTGACACAAGCCTCAATGAGCAGAAACGACGAGGACCACTAACTCTAAATCTATTGGTCAATACTAACGCACACTGAATCTGATAAATTCACAGCATTATCAATGACATAAAATAATTTTATTGACTAGGTATGTTAACAGCCCGATAAGAAAAGTGATTTTCCCTGCCATATTCTGTCGCAATAAATGATTGAGGGTGAAATTGCAAAGCAGTGGCAGAAAGTTGGAGAGTGTTTACCTGCATCTAAAGTGCAACAAGCGCCATATTTATATGGCACCTGCCCACTTATTATTTTACGGCTTACTTTTTACCTGCCACTTCCAATTGCTGATAAATATAGTGTTTGTAACTATCCACCAGCGCTTTATCCTGACAATCATCCAGCGCCCCCCAACAAAGGTGGCGCATCGTCATATTCGCCCGGTAAAAAGGTGAAGAATCCAGTTTAGCTCTCTCCATAATCATTCCACCAAGGAATGAAATATCTGTCAGTTCATCAGTCTGAATAGTGTTTCCCTGTTTTAGGTTATCCCGCATAGTGAACTGAGTGATATAACCCGGATTTGAAAATACGCTATCGTACTGGCCTAGCTCTATATTGGGTTGATGATCACCAAAGTAGAGAAAAATGGTAGGCTTTTCCCGTTTAGCGACGAACTCACTGAAATCTTTGATTGCCGGATCAGAAGCCTTGATTTTCTCCATATAGTGACTGAACTTACCAACCGCCTGTGAATTTTTCACATGCCCGGAAAGCCCGTAATCATCTGAATGATCTTCATCATATGGACCATGTTCATACATAGTCAGTGAGAAAATAAACAACGGCTTATCGGTTTCCTGTGCCAGAATTTCTTTCACATAACTCAATATCTCTTGTGTAGAGATAGTCCACAGATTTTCATCAAGACTAGCGGGATACCCTAATTCCTGTGGCTGGATAATACGGTCAACACCCAGCGTCTGATAAGCATGACCAGAATGATAGGAGGATTTATTAAATGGAGTCAAAACAACAGTGTAATAGCCATTCTGTTTCATCTCGCGGAACAGGCTATATTTCAAGTGATCAACGATAAAATAAAAAACAGCATTCTTACGTGAGCCAAAATCATCGGTATTCAACCCCGTCAGAGCAGAGAATTCAGATAACCATGTACCACCGCCGAAAGTTTGTACCCGCATTGGGCTTTGTGCGCTGACCCCGGAATCCCGCTGGAACATATAAAGATCCGGCAGATGGGCATCATCAGGCAGCTGATAGATATGCGGAGTAACTGTAGATTCCTGCAAGAGCAACACTACATCGGGTTTGATTTCTGACTGCGGCACAGGCAACGTGACATTCTTAGCCTGTTGCAGGAAATAATCGGATGATTGCCCAAACTGAGGCACACGACGTTTGACATCTTTAGCTGACATCACCATATTGGTCACTGTACCACGCCCTTTTGGCAGTGAAGATTCCCATTGATCTCTAAACGCGTTGGCGGTAGCACTCACTTCCCATGCACAGAACGCAACCAACACCAGACTGACAGCGCGCCATTCGAAACCACGTAAAGGTGATGATTTTTTCCAGCTCAGAGTCATATTAAACATCAACCAGATAAACATAGCGACAACTCCCAGGCCAGCCAGCCAATAGTGTCGCAATGTTTCCTGATTAGAAGGATCAAACATCAGGTTAAGGTCAGAGAACATCAACTGTTCTTTGTAGTAATGAATCTTTATCTGATTAAGGAACTTGAAGATAATAAACAGTGTTCCGGTAAAGGCGGCAGAAAACAGTAACCGGGCTGACACAAAAAACACCAGACCAAATATCACACCAAACACACCGACAGCGATCAACGCCGGGTAAATATCTTCACTTTTTTCAAAAACCAGTATTAAAGTTGCAATAAACAATAATCCCAGATAAACACCCGATATTATCTTTCTTTTCATACCGTACTAAATCCAGTTAAATAGAAGGCTCACGCCGATAACAGTTAGCAAAAATAACACAAGCTGTTTAAATCAACAGAAACAAAACTGTGATTTTGCTGAAATTGCCCATATTTTAAACAAAAAACTATCAGAATAGTCCATTATCCCTAAGAATATGTGATTCAGCCTGACGGCGGGTAAAACCACTGTTATCAAAGAATTCCAGGATCTGAATCGCCAATTTACGACCAATACCTAATTCATCACGAAAATCGGCGGCAGTAATCGCACCATGATTTTGATTAAACTTGCGGATAAGTTCCGCGAACTGCTGAATTCGTTGCCTACAGTAATAGCGATCCGGAACAATGGCCGTAATATGTCCCAATTGAGCTGATTTTTTCAACAAACTGCGAATTGTCGCCTCTTCTTCCTTTAAATCAGAAGCCAAATCACGTACCCACCAGGGATCCTCGGTAAAATAGGGGGCTACTCGTTGCCACAGTTTTGCCTGTTCATCACTGAAAGCCAAACCATGCTCAGGAAGATATAACCAACCATGTGACTGTTTTAATTGCCCATCCCTGAGCAAGAGATTTATCAGAGTATAAACCAGCGCTTCATTCAGCGTTGGCAAAGCCATCCGTTTCAGGCGCGCCCTTCCCAAACCCAGTTGATCAGCATGTTGCTGATGGTATTCAGCTAAAACCTGTAACAATTTCTGTTCTGCCAATCTGGCATTGCTCTGTGATAACACCATACCATCAGCAATAATCACATCCATATCAGCTAGTAACTGATGGAGATCCGCTTCCGTTAACTGGCGCGCCCAAGAAAAATGGCTGAGAGAAAGTTCACCTCGTAACAAATGGAGCGCTAAGTTAGTCGCATGGTCCGATGTTTTGGCAAGCCGGGTGAGCCAATGCAAAAATTCTGGCTGGCGCTTACCACGGCGGGGAGAATTGAGGTTTATCACCCGAGCCCCGGCAAGTGTTTTTCTGGCACTGATATCGCGCAATATCAACCGGTCATTCTCAACCAACCATAATGGGCTATCAAGCACCAACTCAGCCAACTGAGGCGTATCAGAAAGCTGATTCAGTAATGAAATCCGACCCGTTATATGGCTGGCGGCATGATGAATATGAAGCGATTGCCAATTTCGCAAAGGTTCATCAGTTTCCACTTCCACCAGTACCTTCTCCACATTTTTAAAAGGTTTTTGGGAAAGTAGCCAGTCACCACGGGAAACCTGTTCTTTACTCACATCACCGATAATATTCAATGCAATACGCTGCCCAGCCTGAGCCATACTTGTCTGTTGATTCTGAGCATGCAGGCCACGCACTCTGATTTGTTTATCACTGCCGGTCAGCCAAAGGATATCTCCTACACTAACCTGGCCGGCCAATGCCATTCCCGTCACCACCAGACCCGCGCCTTTTATACTGAAAGCGCGATCGATCGCCAAACGAAAACGCTGATGTAATTTTTCATGCTGCTTATTTTGCTGATGTAACTGCAACAGATGCTGCCTCAGAGGGATAACACTTTCTTCCTCAGTGGCAGCCGTGACAAACAGAGGGGAACCAATCCAACCTTGAGTTACCAGCTCATATTCAATCTGTTGACAAACGTCAATTATCCGTTGTGGTTCCACCCGGTCTGCTTTAGTGAGCGCAACTATCACCGCCGGGCGGCCAATCAAACGCAGAATAACTAAATGTTCTCTAGTCTGAGCCATTACCCCATCGTCACAAGCGACCACTAACAAAACATGATCGATACCACCGACCCCGGCCAGCATATTGGCGAGGAATTTCTCATGTCCAGGCACATCTACAAAACCAATCGAAGATCCATCCGACTGCGGCCAATAGGCATAACCCAGATCGATGGTCATACCTCGTATTTTCTCTTCCGGCAAATGTGCCGTATTAACGCCGGTAATAGCTTGAATCAGTGTGGTTTTACCATGGTCAACATGACCTGCTGTGGCGAAAATCATAGTAGTTTCAGAAAATTATGGTAGTTCCAGAAGATTATAGTAATAGTGCCTGCAACAATGTCTTTCCATCTTCAAGACAACGTAAATCGAGCCACAAGCGCCCTCCAGAGATACGGCCAATAACGGGTTTCGCCAATCCACGCCAACAGCGGGCCAGCTGTTCCAGTGTGCTCCCTTGACCATCAGCAGCAGCGAAAGTTAAAGCCCAACTAGGCAGACGATCAACCGGCAGCGAACCACTGCCAATCTGTGAATAACATGGCTCACTACGAACAATAAACCGGTCACCATAATATGCCTGAATCTCAGGCAATAGCTGTTGTGCCATATCATGCATTTCTCGCTGTTGGCGGGTTAACAAACGCAATGTTGGCAACTGCTGACAGAGTTGTTCAGGGCGCTGATACAACCGTAAAGTCGCTTCCAGAGCAGATAACGTCATTTTGTCTGCCCGCAAAGCACGTTTCAGTGGATGACGCTGGATAGCTTCTATCCATTGTTTTTTACCCAGAATAATTCCAGCTTGTGGCCCCCCCAGTAATTTATCACCAGAGAAAGTAACCAAATCGATACCTTGATCCAAATAGTCCTGAGGCATCGGTTCAGCCGGCAGCCCATATTGCGCCATATTAACCATAGAGCCACTACCCAAATCAATTGCTGTAGGAATTTGATATTTCACTCCCAAAGCGGCCAATTCACAACCAGACACTTCCGCAGTAAAACCTTCAATACTGTAATTACTGGTATGCACCTTCATCAGAAGCGCAGTCTCTCCATTGATAGCCTGCTGATAATCTCTCAGGTGAGTGCGGTTAGTCGTACCGATTTCAACCAATTGGCACCCTGCCTGAACCATCACATCAGGAATACGGAATGCACCACCGATTTCCACCATCTCACCACGGGAAACAACAACTTGCTTACCTGACGCCATAGTGGCCAACAATAACAACACCGCCGCTGCATTGTTATTAACGATACAGGCATCTTCCGCACCCGTTAATTCACACAATAAATTCGCCAAAGCGCGATCACGGTGCCCACGCCCGGCACCATTGAGGGAATATTCTAACGTTACCGGTGAACGCATCACTTGTGTTACCGCTTCAATAGCTGATTCTGCCAGTAATGCCCGGCCAAGATTGGTATGAAGCACAGTGCCACTAAGATTAAACACCGGCTTTAAAGCCAAAGCTTGCTTCCGCTCCAGTCGCTGACCAAGTGCCACAGCCCAGTTATCACACCAATCAGGTAATTCCTGATGCTGCTTGATATTTATTCTGACCTGCTCCTGCATTCTTCTTAATGTCGCAGTGATTAACGTCTGTCCATATTGTTCCACAAACGGTGCTATCTGTGGCTCATGTAACAGGCGATCAATGGCGGGGATCTGGCTGTACAGCGGACACGGTTTTTGTGTCATGGCAATTCCGTCAAATTAACACTTACTCATTTGGGAACAAGAACGGGTTGATGCTACTGCGAGCAAAACCTTCCTCTTCCATTTTGGCATCAAGGATCAACGAAGCCAGATCATCAGCAGTAGCCTCAATTTTTGGATCTTTTTCCTGGTAGAGGATTTTCAGATAACTGCCACAATCACCACAACTTTCCGCTTTCACCGCGGCTTGCTCACTCTTTAATGACCAATAATTCAGATCACGGGTCTGTTCACAGTTGCTGCATTTCACCCGTACCATATGCCATTCACTTTCACACAAGCTGCAATGCAGGTAACGCAGCCCGTTGGTTGTGCCAATCTGAACGACACTGGCGACGGGAATACTGCTGCAAACCGGGCAAAATTGACGATGCTCACCATATTCTGCCCTCGCCTTTCCTGGAATTTGATTTGCCATTTGTGCCCAATACAAAGAAAGTGCAGCCCAGATAAAGAGTGCTTTTTCAGGGCTAACTTTACTGAATTCATTTTTCAGCAAAGCATCAGCCATCTGTTCCAGCTCCTGCTCCGACGCTTTTTCCAAATTATCCAGAGCGACACTGACATGTTCCGGTGCATCCGGCGCCAATTCTGCTATCAGAGAGTGAAACAGTTTTTGCCAATGCTTAGTGCGTGGAAATGTTTTACAATCCAGAGGTGGTTTACCTTCAGCGGCAGATTTTTCCAGAATATCCACTATCTCTATTTTCAATGGATTGTCATGCAGCACTTTTTGCTGGGCCTGAGCAACTTCTGCTGCAAAGTTAAGATAGTCAGCAAATGGGTTATCTGTTGCCAATTGTTGCAAACGCTCAGCCCGGCGCTGATAGAGATTTTTCAGATTAGCAAAAAGCAGTGGCGGGATATAATCTGCTGCTTTTTCATTGATACGATCTTTGCTCAATTGTTCTTTAGGAACGATGCGAATACTCATTAAGCTCTATCTTCCTGTTATCTGTTTTACGGCTTTTAGGCTAACAATAACCTTAAGCCTGTTTTTAGCACTCAGCATAGATCAAAAGCAAGCTCTGAGCCACAGAGAGAATTAGGAAATTACGGTAAAAACTCAGGTAATGATATTGGAAGCTGTGTACTCAATAGCAACCAATATATTTAAAAACACCTATAATTATTCAGGTTTTATAATTATTAATTTTTTCCATACATTAATTTAAAAAAAATATTCCACTATGTTATTTCCTGCCATTTGATTAAAAAAACAAAAATAGTTAATTGTGATCTTCGTCATTTATTTTTATTCGATTTAATATAATCTTTGGTTAATAACTCACTCCTAAGAATGAGTAATCAAGGTGGATGGATGAAATACTTTAATAATACATTGTTGATTTACTGCTCTGTTCATGTAATTATGATCCCCTCAATGTTGTGTTAGCTTTATATTGGATAAATTAACTATGATCAATCAAATTGAGTTAACCAATTGGGAAACAAGCCGAATTAAAACCTCATCACCTAATAAGGAAAAAATGGCAAAGTTAATAATTACATTTTGGTTAAAATATGTTTAAAAGATATCTAATTAGTCACAATGATATTTTTAGGCTTTAGATTAAACATATAATTTATTTATAAAATAATCACATAAAGGATAACTCAATGCTAATCGACCTGATTACATCGCATAGAAAAACAGCCGCAATTTACGCTTTTGTTGATACAGGATTATCTGATCACTTTAAAAATGGGGCCTACGTAGATATAGACGAGCTTTCCCATAAATCTGGCGTTGACAAATCTCGCCTTAATCAATTATGTGATTATTTAATTGAAATAGGAGTATTGGTTAGCAACAATCACGGAATAACACTTTCTGACGAATGCAGTGCACTTACCGACCCTGAAAGTCTAGAGTCATTAATGATAAAATATGAAACCAACCAAGAACATTGGAACTCTTGGGTAATGTATTCAAAATCTCTACGTGAAAACAATGGTAAATCAGCATTTGAAATGGTATATGGAAAGACAATTTTTGAACATCTAGCGGATAATAAATCACTCAGAGCAGATTTCGATGCTCTAATGACAAAAAACTCTAATACATTAATTAAAAATTTGCTTGATGTTTATGATTTTAATAAATATAACAGAATGTTAGATGTTGGAGGCGCAAGAGGACATCTTCTGAAAAGCATTAATGAAAAAGTAAAAGGAAAACATTATTCTGTATTAGATAGATATAATGAACTTCCTGTTTCAGAAGATATAGATTTCATAAATGGAGATTTTATGAAATCTATTCCATCAGGTTATGATTTATATATCTTAATGAATATCATCCATAATTGGAGTGATAATGACGTAATATCAATTTTAAATAATTGCCGAAAAGCAATGGATGATGACTCAACTATATTATTGATAAGCATGATGAAAAAACCTCAATCCCCAATAGCTAACTCTATGAGCATATTCATGGATATGCTATTTTTATCGAAAGAGCGCTATTTGGATGAAGTCGAATACCTGGCTAATCAAGTAGGGCTCACCATTAAAGATAGTAAAGATATAGATGAAACATTTTCAACTATTGAGCTAAAGGTAAAGTAAATTATAGGTAGTTACAGATTACTTCCAAAGATGATTATATGGATATTGCATTACTAAGAAATTCATATATAAATTGGCATCATAATCTTCGATGCCAATTTTCATTTTATATCAATGTAACATATACGTATTAAAATAATATTCAGCGAGCAGGTTATGTTCTGCCAATTGTGATCTTCATCATTTCTTTTTATCAGATTTAAGATAGTCTGATAGTTAATAGCCTAACTCAAACACGTGTTCAAATTAAGTTAAACAATTATCAAGTAAAGAGAATTAGATCTTCACTATATCACCAGGAAAAAATAACAAAGCTAATAATCACATTTTAGTAAAAATATCCAATCAGTCGTAATGGCACTTCCTGGACTTTAGATAAAACACTTCATTTCTTTATAATATAAAGACATAAAGGATAACTCAATGCTAGTCGAACTTATTACCTCATATAGAAAATCAGCTGCAATTTACGCTTTTGTTGATACAGGATTATCGGTCCATTTTAAAGATGGGGCCTATATCGATATCAGTGATCTTTCTCATAAATTTGGTATTGATCATTCTCGCCTTAACCGATTATGTGATTTCTTAATTGAAGTAGGGGTATTAGTGAACAAAAACGATAAAGTTGCACTTTCTGATGAATGCCGTGCACTTGCCGATCCTGAAAGTATGGAATCATTATTTATAAAGTGGGAACTCAGCCCAGATTGCTGGAACGTTTGGTCAATGTACCCCAAATCCTTACTTGAAAATGATGGAAAATCGGCATTTGAAATAGCACATGGAAAACCATTCTTTGAATATTTTGATAACAATAAATTAGCCAGATCAATTTTTGACTCCGCAATGTCAAAAACCTCAGACAGAATAATTGAAAAGTTACTTGATATTTATGATTTTAGTCAATACAACAGAATATTAGACGTTGGAGGTGGAGAGGGAAATCTTTTGATAAAAATCAGAGAAAAAGTAAAAGTAAAACACTACGCTGTATTGGACAGATATAATGAAATTCCTGTTTCAGAAAATATAGAGTTTATAAATGGAGATTTTCTAAAGTCAGTTCCATCAGGTTATGATTTATATATTTTAAAGAATATTATTCATGATTGGTCTGATAATGATGCAATATTAATTTTGGAAAATTGCCGAAAGGCAATGGATAACGGTGCAACTGTCTTATTGATAAACTATACGAAAAAGTCACAATCCAGAATGGTTATATTTTTAGACATATTAATGGATGTACTATTTTCAGGAAAAGAACGTTTATTGAATGAATTCGAATACTTAGCTAACCAAGCCGGGCTTGTCATTCAAGATACTAAAGATATAGATGAATCATCTTCAATTATCCAACTAGGAATAAAATAAACTATAGGTAATGTATATTTGAGAAAATACTTCATTTCTCTATAAATATGAAGATATAAGGATAACGCTATGCTAATCGATCTGATTACATCATATAGAAAATCAGCCGTAATTTATGCTTTTGTTGATACAGGATTATCAGTTCACTTTAAAGATGGAGCTTATATCGATATCAACGAACTTTCCCATAAATCTGGTATTGATCATTCCCGCCTTAGCCGATTATGTGATTTCTTAATCGAAATAGGGGTATTAGTTGGCAACAACGATAGAGTCGCGCTTTCTGATGAATGCAGTGCACTTGCCAATCCTGAAAGTATGGAATCACTCATGACAAAATGTGAGATTAGCCCAGAGTTTTGGCACGCTTGGTTAATGTATTCAAAATCCCTACTTGAAAATAATAGCAAACCCGCATTTGAAATAGCACATGGAAAACCATTCTTTGATTATTTGAAAAGTAATCAATTACTTAAATCAAACTTTGATCGTTTTATGTCAAAAAACTCAGACAAAATAATTGGAAAACTGCTTGATATTTATGATCTTAGCCAATACAACAGAATATTAGATCTTGGAGGAGGAGAAGGAAATCTTTTAATAAGAATTAGCGAAAAGGTGAAAGGAAAACATTACGCTGTATTAGATATATATAATGAAATTCCTGTTTCAGAAAATATAGAGTTTATAGATGGAGATTTTTTTAAATCAATTCCTTCAGGTTACGATTTATATATTTTAAAGAATGTTATCCATAATTGGTCTGATAATGATTCAATATTAATTTTAAAAAATTGTCGAAAAGCGATGGACAATGATGCAACTATTTTATTGATAGGATTAATAAAAAAATCGCAATCAGAAAGAATAAAATCTACAGATATTACAATGGATGTACTATTATCAGGAAAAGAGCGTTACTTGACTGAATTCGAATATCTGGCTGACCAAGCAGGGCTTGTTATTAAAAACACTAAAAATATAAATGAGTTATATTCAATTATCGAACTGGGTGTAAAATAAATCACAAGCCAGTCAGGACACCTTTAAAGATAATCATATGGATATTGTTTTTTTAAGAACTGGGCATATAATAAATGGTATCGAAATATTTGATACCATTTTTATTTTAATAATTTCCTGTATTGCTCAAACTTGATGAGTAATAGGCAGAATATAACTACTCTGCCTTGATTATTATATATCAGAGCTTATCTTCCTGTCTCTCCTGTTTCATCACTTCACGATACCAACGTGGATGATGCTTCTTCGCCCACCCGCGAGTCACCCAACCTTCAACCATAGCCCGGACAGAACCTTTCACCCAGAATGCCGCATAAGCATGAATAATAATGGTCAAGATCAAACCAATGGCTGACATTGAATGAACCAATAGAGCAACACGGATAACCGGGATAGAGAAGAAATCAGCAAAATATGGACGCCAGATAATAATACCACTGACGGCCAGCAATATCAGACAGACACTGATAGACCAATAGACACCTTTCTGACCCAAGTTGTATTGACCGATATCACCGGCTTCCTCATTTCTCAAAATCTTACGAATATTTTTCAGCCATACAATGTCGTCTTTATCGATAAAGTTATGTTTGAAGTATCTGAAAAACATAAAGATAAACAAAACAAACATCACAGAGCCAGCAAACGGATGTAAAATCCGTGACAATTGAGGTGTACCGAAAATATTCATCAACCAGTTAAATGATGGGAAAAAGAACCCCAATCCACTGATGGCGGTAAACAGAAAACAGAGTACTACTGCCCAGTGGTTTACCCGCTCAACCGGTGAGTGACGGATAATAATATCCTTCCTCTTTTTCATCTCCGCTCCTCCCCATTCACTGATTTCGGTGAAGATTCCGTATCACAACGTGCATCCTCTTCATCTTCCTCAGTTACACGATTCGGACCAATACCCACATAATGGAAGAGACTGGCAGCAAATGTCGCCGCAAACCCCACCGCAGCCAGAGGCTTCCAAATACCTTTCCAGAAGGTGACTGTCGGGCTGATAGACGGATTATCCGGTAGGCCATGATATAACTGAGGTTTATCACTATGGTGCAACACATACATCACATGAGTACCCCCAACCCCTGCCGGATCGTACAGGCCAGCATTCTCATAACCACGGCCTTTCAACTCAGTGACCCGTTCAGCAGCCAAATCTTTCATCGCTTTTTTACTGCCAAAATGGATTGCACCGGTCGGACAGGTTTTCACACAAGCAGGCTCCTGACCGACACCAACGCGGTCAACACATAAGGTACATTTGTATACCCGGTTGTCCTCTTTGTTAATACGCGGCACATTGAACGGGCAACCCGCGATACAGTAACCACAACCAATACAGTGTTCTGACTGGAAATCAACAATCCCATTAGCATACTGGATGATCGCACCTTCCGCCGGACAAGCTTTCAAGCAGCCCGGATCAGCACAGTGCATACAACCATCCTTGCGGATAAGCCACTCCAGCTTGCCATTCTCTTCAACTTCCGAAAAGCGCATCACGGTCCATGATTTAGCGGTTAAATCAGCCGGGTTATCATAAACACCCACGTTATAACCGATTTCATCACGGATATCGTTCCATTCGGAACAGGCCACCTGACAAGCTTTACAACCAATACACGTTGTGACATCAATCAGCTTCGCAACTTCTTCCTGGTCATCCCGCACCCGGGGCGCAGGAGTGAAAGAGTGGGTGGCAGAGCGACGAATAATGTCTTGAGTTTGCAATGACATAATTTTTCCCCTTATACCTTTTCCACATTAACCAGAAACGCTTTGAATTCAGGCGTTTGTGTGTTCGCATCACCAACAAAGGGTGTCAGCGTATTAGCAATAAAGCCTTTTTTAGCCGCGCCTTCAAAACCCCAATGAATGGGAATACCGATAGTATCCACTTCACGTCCGTGCACATGCAGAGTCCGAATACGTTTGGTGACGACCGCTTTCGCCTTAATGTAGCCACGGTTCGAACTGACTTTGACAGTATCTCCGTGTTTGATGCCTTTCTTCTCTGCCAGTTTTTCACCGATTTCCACAAACTGCTCAGGCTGGATAATCGAGTTCAGTAATGCATGTTTTGTCCAGTAGTGAAAATGTTCAGTCAGGCGGTAAGTGGTTCCCACATAGGGGAATTTATCCGCCTTCCCCATAGCCTCAAAGTCACTTTTGAACACACGGGCAGCCGGGTTAGATATCACATTTGGATGCAACGGATTGGTACCCAACGGCGTTTCAAAGGGCTCGTAGTGTTCAGGAAACGGACCTTCTGCCATTTTATCAATCGCAAACAGACGCCCCATACCTTCCGGCTGCATGATAAACGGACCAACATCTGTTTCAGGCGCAGCCACACTGTAATCAGGAATATCAGCTCCATTCCATTTAGCCCCACTCCACGCCAATAACTGACGTTTCGAATCCCACGGTTTACCCTGCGGATCAGCCGATGCGCGGTTATACAAAATACGACGGTTTAACGGCCACGCCCAAGCCCAACCCAGTGTATTACCCAAACCTGACGGGTCAGAATTATCACGACGGGCCATCTGGTTGCCTTCTGGCGTCCAGCTTCCGGCAAAGATCCAACAACCACTGGCGGTAGTGCCGTCATCACGTAGCTGGGCAAAAGAGGTCAATTGCTGACCTTGCTTCACCATAACTTTGCCATCAGCATCAATCAGATCAACTAGTGCCCGGCCATTACTCTCCTGAGCTACCTCTTCCGATGTAGGACTGTCCGGGTTGAAGTAATCCCAAGTCATATTCAGCACCTGCTCTGGTAATACTCCTCTTTCTGCACGATACATATCCCGCATACGTTTGAAGATACCAGAGAGGATTTCGCCATCACCGATAGCTTCTCCCGGCGCATCAGCTCCTTTCCAGTGCCATTGCAACCAGCGGCCAGAGTTAACAATCGAGCCATTTTCTTCTGCAAAACAGCAACACGGCAGACGGAAAACTTCTGTCTGAATTTTAGCTGAATCAACGTCGTTAAATTCACCGTGGTTCTGCCAGAAAGTGGATGTTTCAGTATTAAGTGGGTCAATAGTGATTAGGAATTTCAGCTTTGACAGTGCATCAACCACTTTGTTTTTATCCGGGAATGAAGCAACCGGGTTAAAGCCCTGACAAATATAGCCGTTCACTTCACCTTTCGACATCATTTCGAAAAATTGCAGGACGTCATAACTTTTGTCCCACTTAGGCAACCAGTCAAAACCCCAATCGTTATCCTGACGAGCGTTACCACCATAAAAGCTCTTCATCAGACTGATAAAGAATTTCGGATAATTACCCCAGTAGTTAACCTGACCTGGCAACAAGGGTTTCGGTGTATTTGCCTGTAAGTAAGTTTGCAAATCGGTCTGTTTCTCTGACGGTAGTGTCAGGTATCCCGGCAAGCTCTGCGACAACAACCCCAAATCAGTCAATCCCTGAATATTCGAGTGACCACGCAATGCGTTAACTCCGCCACCAGCCATACCCATGTTGCCTAGCAGCAGTTGAATCATTGCCATAGTACGGATGTTCTGTGCACCAACTGAGTGTTGAGTCCAGCCCAGTGCATACAAGAAGGAAGCGGTCTTGTCTTTAACGCAAGTCTCTGCAATATATTCACAGACTTTCAGGAAATCGTCTTTTGGCGTGCCGCAAATATCACTGACGACATCAGGCGTATAGCGGCTAACATGCTCTTTTAACAGATTCCATACACAGCGTGGATGACTCAGTGTGATATCTCGTTTGGCAAAGCCGTTTTCATCCAGTGCGTAATTCCAGCTGGTTTTGTCATATTTACGGTTTTCTGCATCATAACCACTGAATAAACCATCATCAAACGAGTAATCTTCACGCACGATAAGACTGGCGTTGGTGTACGCCTCAACATATTCACGGTTAATCTTATGGTTGGTTAGCAGGTATAAAATTACACCTGACAAGAAGGCAATATCAGTACCGGAACGGATTGGCGTATAGAAATCCGCTACAGATGCTGTACGGGTAAAACGTGGATCGATCACGATTAACCTGGCGTTATTATGGATTTTCGCTTCCATTGCCCAGCGAAATCCCACCGGATGCGCTTCGGCTGCATTACCCCCCATCACGACAATCAGATTCGCGTTCTTAATATCAACCCAGTGGTTGGTCATCGCACCGCGACCAAATGTTGGAGCAAGACTTGCTACCGTTGGTCCGTGTCAGACACGCGCCTGGTTGTCTACGGCGAGCATGCCGAGAGCGCGACTAAACTTTTGAGTCAAATAGCCTGTTTCATTACTGGAAGCGGATGCACATAGCATCCCTGTTGTTAGCCACCGGTTGACTGTAACACCCTCTTTGTTGGTTTTAACAAAATTAGCATCACGATCGGCTTTCATTAACTTAGCGATGCGATCAAATGCCTCATCCCAAGAGATACGTTGCCATTCGTCAGAACCAGCAGCACGGTATTCTGGATATTTCAGACGACTTTCGCTGTGGATAAAGTCAATCAGACCCGCACCCTTAGGGCAAAGTGCGCCTCGATTCACCGGATGATCTGGATCACCCTCAATATGGAAAATACTTTCTTTCGCATTTTTTGCGCCATCGCCAAGGCTGTACATCAACAGTCCACAACCGACAGAGCAGTACGTACAGGTATTTCGGGTTTCACGCGCACGTAATAGTTTATAGCTACGTGTTTGTGCAAGAGCTGCGGTTGGAACAAAGCCCAACGCTGCCACCGTCGTACCCGCCATACCGCCAGCGCAGATCTTAAAGAACTGCCTTCTGCTGACTTGCATGGGGGATCTCCTCATTCACATTGTCTTAAACAACCATCCATTCCCTCACGGGAAAAATCTTGAATGTGTTCTCTATTATTAATCACTTTCCGTAGCGTGATCAGATTCATTGTCTGACAAAGAGTATAGACTCTTTTTTCCACATTATTATGTAGCAACACTATTAGGTAATTTATTTAATGCATAACACAAGATCAGGGAAGTTGTTGCAATTTGATGTGATTGAAGGTGCAAAACAAACGAATGTGCAACAAAAGTATCAGCTCAATACACTCAAAGCCGATTGGGTTGCAGAAGAAATTCCTGTGGCTTTGGTCTACAACGGTATCTCACATGTTGTGATGATGGCCAGTCCCAAAGATCTCGAATATTTCGCTATTGGGTTCTCACTGTCTGAAGGCATTATTGAATCTCAACAAGAAATTCGGGGCGTTGATATTCTCGTCAATTGTCGTGGCGGAATTGAGCTGCAAATAGAGCTTTCCAGCCGCCGCTTTGCTGGGTTAAAAGAGCGCAGGCGCAATATGGCAGGACGGACGGGGTGCGGGATCTGCGGTACAGAACAACTTTCTGATATTTTTCGTCCAATTATCCCACTGCCTTTCACTCAAACCTTTTCATTAAGCCATCTTGATTATGCCCTTTCCCAATTGATTCATGTTCAGGATATTGGCGCACTGACCGGTTGTACTCATGCGGCAAGTTGGATCAGTCCAAAAGGTGAGTTATTGGGGGGGTGCGAAGATGTAGGCCGTCACGTTGCGTTGGACAAGATGTTGGGAATGAAAGCAAAAACAGGCTGGCAGCAAGGTGCTACTCTGGTATCCAGCCGCGCCAGCTATGAAATGGTACAAAAATCTGCCACCTGTGGTGTTGAAATTCTGTTTGCCGTTTCAGCAGCAACTTCACTGGCTGTAGAAGTCGCTGATCGATGTAATCTGACACTGGCTGGCTTTTGCAAGCCCGGCAGGGCGACGGTTTATACTCATCCTGAGCGGTTAATAGATTAAGCATTCAGGCTGTAAAACATCCATAAATTGGGCTCAATGTAATAGCCTGTTTGTTGTTGTACATTCACTACCAACGACACTAAACCACCAGGAATAACATACTGACCACTTTGCGGGAATTTCATGCCTGTCCATTCCTGCCATTTTTCAAGCGTAGCATCGATATACATTGAGCGCATGGCAGGTTGAATAATCCTCGCTCCCAGCCGCCAGTGTGCCCGAATCCATGGATCAAAAGGTTCATTGTTATCATTTTTCCATTCACAGTATTGTGAGAAATCCTGTAATGGGTAGTTCTTCTTCAACGTTGGTCTGACAGGAACAACCAATCCTTTCAACCCGACTTTAATCGCCACTTGCTTTAAACCACCAATAAGCAATGCCGGTAAATTCTTACCCCGAAATTCAGGAGATACCGTTACTGATAATGCCGACAACATTTTCGTCCCCGTCTTTCCACGGGCAAGCATACCTCGGCGTAAAACTTCATCCCAGCCACTATCCGGCAGTTGTTCCAATGAACCTCCTTCCCAAGGGAAAGGCACTGAATTAGCAACACCAATTAACCGCTGTTTTTCCCCTTGCTGTAAAATAGCAAATTGTTGAAAATGGCTAAAGTCTGGCTTAAATAGTTCGTCCCAATACTCATCTCCCATTGGAGAATTCTGCATAAACATAAGGCCAGTTATGATAAATAATCTCATCAGCGGCATCTTTTAAATCAGGTCGTTGTGCTGCGGACTGAATAATAATTTGTGCTTTCAAAGTACGATTTCCAGTAAATATAATCTGTAAGGCTGATAAAAAAATCATTAGTTGACAGTTAAACAGAACAGCAATAACCTCATGACCTGGCAATGGATAAGCCGGGTGTTATTAAGGTAATAACTATTAACAATTTAGAATTTTTTATACTTATAATGAATTAAAAGTGAAGAGATAATGAAAACTCACTTCAATTGAATTCATAACAACAAAAAATAATATATTAACATGGGACTAACTACAACAACTTATTATTCAACAAATCAAACAACATCAATTTAGTTATATAACTAACTCATGTATGTTAATATTACACTAAACCAACCCAATGATAATTAAATGAAATTTATATTTTTAACGGATATCCATGGAATTTCAGAACACGCAAAATTAATTGCGGAACGTTTAAGTGGTGATGTATCATTCATTTCCCCTTACGAAAAAGAAAATGAAACTCCAAATAATCAAGAGGCGATGTACGAATATTTCCATAACGTTTCATCAATAGATAAATACACATGCAAAGTAAGGGATACCCTTACATATATCAACACTCCAGTGATACTGGTTGGATTCAGTATCGGCGCGACAGTAGCCTGGCGACTTTCTAATGATAGAAATTTACCCGTTCAGCATTTTATTTGCATCTTTGGTTCACGTATCCGCGATTACCTGGATGTGAAATCAGTAAAACCTACGTCGTTGTTTTTCTCCAACGATGAAAAATACTTTATCGACCAGCTAAAATGCTCCGACAGAATAACCGTAGAGTTGGTAGATTGCGCACACTCAGAAATATCAAAACCCAATGGTTGTAACATTGCCACTGGGTTAATAAACAAAGCATTGGGACGTTAATGTTCTCTTATCCCCCAGAATGATATTCTTTGGGGGATAATTATTTCTGTGCTTCATCTACAGTAGACAATATTGATGACGAGAATGTTAATCCCATCCAATTACCAGACGTTTAGCTCTGACTTGCAGTCCTCCCAATATCGAGTCACTGATATGGGCAGGGAAATCTGCTGGCAACTGGTTTTTGACATCCATGATAACTGTATCAACAGTCTCAGCATACTCAATAAGAATTCTTGCCATAGCATCCTTATCAAACCCAACAGCCTTGGCTGTTTGAAAGAAATGTCTTGGAAATATCTGTTCTATTTTGTACTTCTTACCTTTTGTCCCCGTTAGCCCCATTGCCAATTTGGCATCTCGGGGATGAAGCCCTCTGCCTCCGAATACAGGATACATGGAAAGGATGTCATAAAAAGGCGTTAGCCGATAACTCCCCTCAGCCTCGATAAATAGTGAAAAGTTTTTTGCATGGCCGTCTGTCGCAGCCAATAACCAAAACAACACCTGAGCCTTCATAAACACATAACGGTCAAATTGAGCATTAACCGAGCCCAAGAGGTAGGACATGATCTCGGTAATCCCTGGACCACCATGGCTCTCATATTTTTTCACTGAAGGCACGTTCAAGGTTTGACAAAAGTCTTCCTGAGGCAGCCGCATAATCCAACTGTTGTCAGATGAATACCTGCGATCAAATCGTTCTACTGCCAGTGCTTTTATCCCTCCCACTTTCATCATTAAACAGTGAGGAGCAGACAGCCCAAACTCCCTCGCAATCAACATGCATAGATATTCATTTTCCACACTGTCAGACATATCAATGGAGTATGAATGACTCTCAATTTTGCCGATGGGAAGTTTGATGATGTGTGTTGTCGGCGTGGCATTTAACGGTAAATACCAATGTCCATCAATATCTAAAAGCGCTGTTTTTTCCTGTGCGCCAGCAATGGATATGCGAAAATCTTCCTCGCCTTCGATCATCCCCAATGGCGCATCATCCTGATAGCCGGTCAGCACTTTCTCCAGTTCCGTCTCAGACAAGGGCTTGTATTCAATCTTCTTGATATCATTGGCGGGAGTGCCTTGTTGTACCAGTTGCAAAGCCCCAACACTGTCTTGGCCCACTTTAGCCAGCAGATCAAAAGGTTGTGTTGATTCTGCATTGTACCTGGCAACGATTCGTCTTCTGACTTCCGGGTTATCCGGCAGCAAATTATCGAAAAAGTTATATACCTCGTCACCTTGGTAGGCCTGGTGGCGCAGCGGCATAGACAGTGAAATGGGACGGCTGCCTGGTAATTTAAGCCAAGCCACATCATATTTGAAGTGATGGGCACCGGTATTGGTTTTAGTGAATACTCCAACTCGGTAGCCGTTCATGTAGACATCCAACGCTGCCATTACCACTCCTCTTTCCACACTCGGTCTGACACTGTGCGGTCATCTTCCACTGACGAATTTATCTCAGTAGAGTTTCTTGGCCGGATATCGAGTTCTAAATTCAACGCCGACAGAATCTTAAAGAAGGTCTCCAACTTGGTAGAATCTGGGTGCTGCTCAAAGCTTGATACTGTGTCCTGACGAATACCCACTTTGCTTGCCACTTTACCTTGGGAAAGCTTTTGAGTGCGCCTGACATCTTTTAAATATGCACTGAGCTGTTTCGAGTTAGTTACTTTCATATCAGGATCAACCAATTTGAGCAGTTAACCTCATTGTCACACGCTATAGCAGGTAAATCAAATTTTACACGCTAAAACCGTTAAACTAATTTTACCCATTCACTTCCCAATACAAAAACTCGAAAAAATCCTGCCCAACAGATCATCAGAAGTAAACTCACCGGTGATCTCGCTCAATGCCTGTTGTGCCAAACGTAGCTCTTCCGCCAGCAATTCACCTGAGCGAACAACCACAAGCTGTTCATGGCCTTGTTGCAGATGCTCTGCCGCCGTATTTAATGCCTGTAAATGGCGACGGCGAGCCAAAAAGCCACCTTCCGTATTGCTGTTGAAACCCATCGTTTCTTTCAGATGATCGCGCAGTAAATCTATTCCTTCACCACTACGGGCAGAAAGACGGATTAGTGAGTAACCACTTACTTTAGTAATATCCACCTTTTCATCGGTCATATCCGTTTTATTACGAACGACGGTGATAGGAAGTGATTCAGGCAGACGAGCCATAAATTCAGGCCAGATTTCCACCGGTTCAACCGCATCGGTTGTCGTACTGTCCACCATAAACAGTACGCGATCAGCCTGTTCAATTTCCTGCCATGCCCGCTCAATACCAATACGTTCCACTTCGTCACTGGCTTCACGCAGCCCCGCAGTATCAATGATGTGTAACGGCATACCGTCAATATGGATATGTTCACGCAGCACATCGCGGGTTGTACCTGCAATATCTGTCACAATCGCCGCTTCACGGCCTGCCAGTGCATTAAGCAGACTGGATTTCCCTGCATTAGGGCGACCAGCGATAACCACTTTCATCCCTTCACGCAAAAGGCTACCCTGACGAGCCTGAGAACGTACACGCTCAAGTTCAACCATCACTTTATCCAGATTGGCTTCGATTTTTCCATCAGAAAGAAAGTCGATCTCTTCATCTGGAAAATCAATAGCGGCTTCCACATAGATTCGCAAGTGAGTAAGTGCTTCCACCATCTGATGAATCTGAGCAGAAAAGGCACCCTGTAAGGAATTCATCGCTGAACGGGCAGCCTGCTCCGAACTGGCATCAATCAGGTCAGCAATGGCCTCCGCCTGAGCCAAATCCAGTTTGTCATTAAGAAAAGCACGTTCAGAAAATTCACCGGGATTAGCAATTCTCACACCAGGCAAAGTCAGAATACGTTTCAGCAGTAAATCGAGAATAACCGGTCCACCATGCCCTTGAAGCTCCAGTACATCTTCCCCAGTAAAGGAATTAGGACCAGGAAAATAAAGCGCAATTCCCTGATCAAGCACGCTGCCATCTGCATCACGAAATGGCAGATAATCTGCATAACGGGGTTTGGGTAATTTCCCTAATACCACCTCAGCCACTTGTACTGCTTTCTGGCCGGAAACGCGTAAAATGCCAACACCGCCCCGTCCTGGTGGGGTAGCCTGAGCGACAATCGTATCAGTGGTATTCATGGTCATCTCTCTTTTACTTTTTAGCTCAAATAGTTAAGGCGGCCAATGACCGCCTTTTCTGTTATAACTGCCAGAACGCATTCTGACTGAAGCTATATTTTATTTCGCCGGCTTTTTCTCACGGCTATGCAGACCACGTTTTTCCAGCCCACGATAAATCAACTGCTGCTGAATAATGGTCACCAGGTTGCTGACGATGTAGTACAGAACCAGACCTGACGGGAACCACAGGAAGAATATGGTAAACATGACAGGCATGTAAGTCATAATCTTCTGCTGCATCGGATCAGTGATGGTCGTCGGAGACATTTTCTGAATGACGAACATCGTCACACCCATCAGCAATGGCAGGATGTAATAAGGATCTTGTGCAGACAAATCATTGATCCAGCCAGCAAATGGCGCATGACGCAATTCAACAGAGCCCATCAGCATGTAATACAGAGCAAGGAAGATTGGCATCTGGATCAGCAAAGGCAAACAACCCCCCAATGGGTTCACTTTCTCTGCTTTATACAACGCCATCATTTCCTGGCTCATGCGCTGTTTATCATCACCAATACGCTCACGCATAGCCGCTAATTTAGGCTGCAACAGGCGCATTTTCGCCATTGAAGTATATTGCGCTTTGGTCAGCGGGTACATGATACCACGCACGATAAAGGTAATAACGATAATGGAGAAGCCCCAGTTACCGATGAAACCATGCAGGAATTTCAACAGCTTAAATAACGGCTGAGAAATAAACCACAACCAGCCATAGTCCACGGACAGATCCAGATGAGGAGCTACTGCGGCCATTTCATCTTGAATTTCCGGGCCAATCCACAGCGTAGAAGAGATCGTTTTTTCACTGTTAGCCGCAACAGAGATTGGCGCACTTTTATAACCAATCGCAGCCATCTCTTTACCTAACGCGGCAGTATAGAAGGTGCTGGTTTCATTCGCAGCGGGAACCCAAGCCGTAGCAAAATATTGCTGCAACATGGCAATCCAACCACCTTTGGTAGCGACGGATAACGGTTCACTTTCAATATCGCTAAAGCTGTATTTTTTATATTTAGTTTCGTCTGAAGAGTAAGCCGCACCACGGTAAGTATGCAATGCAAAGTTATTGCTGCCGGTATCACGATGTTTCGGCAATTCAACACTCTGTTTCAGTTGACCAAAAAAGGTCATCTGCAACGGGTTTTCTGTCGTGTTATGAATGCGGTAATCCACACTAATCGCGTATGCACCACGTTTCAAAACAAACGTTTTGACATAAGCAACACCATCTTTAGCGACGAAATTCATTGGGATTCGTAATTCATCCTGCCCATCAGCCAATACATAGCTATCCTGTGCTGCGGTATACAGCGGGCGCTCACTATTTGTCGGGTTATCCGGGCCATCTTTACCAGTCAACCCACTTTGCGCCTGATAAGTGAAAGCAGATGTTGTTTCCAGTAATTTGAATGGGTTGCTTGAACCCAGGGTATCAGGATGGGCTAACAGGTCAGCCTCTTCAATATCACCGCCACGAGTATTGATGGTCAAAGAGAGCACATCAGTTTTAACCGTGATCAGTTTACCTTTTCCACTGCCTGGCACTGCCTGATTCTCACTGCTAGGCATATCCGTTTGTTGCGTGGCCTGTACTGTAGTTGGTTGCGGATTTTTATCTGCTTCCCATGCTTGCCAGACCAAGAAAGAAACGAACAGCAAAGCGATGAGAAGAAGATTACGTTGCGAATCCATCGTTAGTGTTCTCTGTTATCGTTGTTTTTTTCAGGTGGGACAGGATCATCACCACCTTCGTGTAAAGGGTGGCATTTTAATATGCGTTTCACCGTTAACCAACCGCCTTTTATCATCCCAAACCTGCGTAGCGCCTCAATTCCATAGTGAGAGCACGTAGGATTGAAACGACAACGAGGCCCCAGCAGTGGACTTATCACTAACTGGTATCCCCGGATTAATGCAATCAGGAAGCGCGAGCCAAGCGACAGTGACGACGCCATAATTTACCCAAAGCTTCCGTTAACGCACGGTTATCAAGCTCAGCAACCCCTTTCTTAACCAATACCACAAAATCCATAGGAGGCAAATTATGTTGGTTCAAACGAAAACTTTCACGGGCCAACCGCTTAATCCGGTTACGCTCATGAGCACGTTTAACATTTTTTTTGGCTATAGTAAGACCGATGCGGGGATGCCCCAGCTCATTAAGGCGACCAAGGATAGTAATCTCTGGCGAACTTGCCCGTTGGGGTTGCTGGAAAACATACGTGAAATGCTTGGGAGTTAACAAGCGTAACTCCCTCGGAAAAGCGAGCGTAACCACTAGATGGTTAGCTTTATTACTTAGAAACGGTCAGACGAGCACGGCCTTTTGCACGACGGCGAGCCAGAACCTGACGACCATTTTTGGTGGCCATACGAGTGCGGAAGCCGTGAGAACGGTTACGCTTCAGTACGGACGGTTGGAAAGTGCGTTTCATAGCGATTTCTACCTAACTTAAAATTATTACTGATTCAGTAAACGCGTTGGCAACCAGTGAGAAGTAGACACCGATGCCTCAATCGCAACATCAATATAAAGAAGCGGGATTGTAATAAAATGTACAGCTATGAGTCAATTGACATGACACAAGCCGGCCGGCTTTTCTACTGAGTTGAATGTTTACCAACAACCTGCCCGTGCTTACACCAGAACCCCTCACCAGCGACTACTGGCAAAAAACTCTGGCATTGCACGCAGGGTGCAATATTATACGGACTGTTGAGCAAAGCGCAATGATCACCCGTTGATCTTCGTTTTCTATTATGATCATAGGCCCGATTTTGTCTTAAATATCGGCTTATCCTCGATCTTTGTTTGATATATGCCATAACCACATTAAAGCACCTTTTACAGCCTTTTATTTCACAGGCAATTTTAACCTGTGGATAAAAAGCGCTTAAACTGTGTAAAAGAATGAAGATCTATATCGTCTTTTGCGCTATGATCGCAGGCCATGATCCGGATCTTATCTGTGGATCATGGGTGAGCGATGACATTAAAAATCGCCATAAGCATGGCAATTGATCCTTCCTTAGCCCTGAAGGAATCGTTGTCTTGTACCCAATATTAATGAGCTAACCACTCCGATTTCTTTAATTGTTAATTGGCCTTGTTTTAGGGGAGTCCGCCGTGTCACTTTCGCTTTGGCAGCAATGTCTTGCCCGATTGCAGGATGAATTACCTGCCACAGAATTCAGTATGTGGATACGCCCCCTTCAGGCAGAGCTAAGTGGTAACACTCTGGCACTTTATGCCCCAAATCGGTTTGTTCTGGATTGGGTAAGAGAAAAGTATATCAACAATATCAATGGGTTGTTGAATGACTTTTGTGGGGCAGAAGTACCGTTATTACGTTTCGAAGTTGGCAATAAACCTGTTTCCCAAAACGACAGCCCACCACAGAGGGTTGTTGCTCATACACCGGTTACACCTGCACCACAGAACGCATCAGTACGTCCCAGTTGGGATAACACTGCGGTACAACCAGAGCTGTCTTATCGCTCTAATGTTAATCCCAAACATACTTTTGATAACTTTGTTGAAGGTAAATCCAACCAGCTTGCCCGCGCTGCCGCAAGACAGGTAGCCGATAACCCGGGTGGTGCCTACAATCCACTATTCCTTTATGGCGGTACAGGTTTGGGTAAAACCCACTTATTACATGCCGTAGGTAACAGTATTATGGCACGTAAGGCAAACGCCAAGGTGGTTTATATGCATTCTGAACGTTTTGTTCAGGATATGGTCAAAGCATTACAAAACAATGCAATAGAAGAGTTCAAACGCTATTACCGCTCTGTCGATGCATTACTGATCGATGATATTCAGTTTTTTGCCAATAAAGAGCGTTCTCAGGAAGAGTTCTTTCATACGTTCAACGCATTACTGGAAGGTAATCAACAGATTATTCTGACATCAGATCGCTATCCAAAAGAGATCAATGGGGTAGAAGATCGGTTAAAATCCCGTTTTGGCTGGGGGCTAACCGTTGCTATTGAACCACCGGAACTGGAGACTCGTGTCGCTATTTTGATGAAAAAAGCGGACGAAAACGAAATCCAGCTGCCGGGAGAAGTCGCTTTCTTTATAGCCAAACGCCTGCGTTCTAATGTCCGCGAGCTTGAAGGCGCATTGAACAGGGTAATAGCGAATGCCAATTTTACCGGCCGGGCGATTACTATTGATTTTGTACGTGAAGCATTACGTGACTTGTTAGCACTGCAAGAAAAACTGGTTACCATTGATAATATTCAGAAAACAGTCGCTGAGTATTATAAAATCAAGGTGGCCGATTTACTTTCCAAACGGCGCTCCCGTTCCGTTGCCCGACCAAGGCAAATGGCAATGGCGCTGGCAAAAGAGTTAACCAATCACAGCTTGCCTGAAATCGGGGATGCCTTTGGTGGACGTGACCATACAACCGTGCTGCACGCTTGTCGTAAAATCGAGCAACTGCGCGAAGAAAGTCATGACATCAAAGAGGATTTTTCTAACTTAATCAGAACATTGTCTTCCTAGCGCTATGAAATTTATCATCGAACGTGAGCAATTGTTAAAACCACTGCAACAAGTCAGTAGCCCACTGGGTGGGCGCCCTACTCTACCGATTCTGGGTAATTTATTACTACAGGTCACGGAAGGTTCTCTATTGCTGACCGGCACAGATTTAGAAATGGAAATGATGGCGCGTGTCGCGCTTTCATTGCCACATGAAGAAGGTGCAACCACTGTACCAGCACGTAAATTCTTTGATATCTGGCGCGGTTTGCCGGATGGAGCTGAAATCAGTGTGGAACTGGATGGAGACCGCCTGCTGGTACGCTCCGGCCGTAGCCGTTTTTCGCTTTCTACATTGCCCGCTGCTGATTTTCCAAATCTTGATGACTGGCAAAGTGAAGTGGAATTTTCGCTGCCACAAGCCACACTAAAACGTCTTATTGAATCGACGCAATTCTCAATGGCTCATCAGGATGTCCGCTATTACCTCAACGGTATGTTGTTTGAAACCGAAGGCGAAGAATTGCGGACAGTGGCAACGGATGGTCACCGTCTGGCAGTCTGCTCTATGGGAATTGGTCAAAATCTGCCTTCCCATTCGGTGATCGTGCCACGTAAAGGCGTTATCGAACTGATGAGATTGCTGGATGGTGGCGATACGCCGTTACAGTTACAAATCGGCAGTAACAATATTCGTGCCCACGTTGGCGACTTTATTTTCACCTCTAAACTGGTAGATGGGCGCTTCCCTGATTATCGCCGCGTATTACCGAAGAACCCAGATAAAACCTTGGAAGCCAGTTGTGATATGCTGAAACAGGCTTTTTCACGCGCGGCAATTCTCTCTAATGAGAAATTCCGCGGAGTTCGCCTCTATTTTAGTGAGAACCAGCTAAAAATCACAGCAAATAACCCCGAACAGGAAGAAGCCGAAGAGATTGTCGATGTCAGCTATCAAGGTACTGAAATGGAAATAGGCTTTAATGTCAGTTATGTTTTGGACGTACTCAACACATTAAGATGTGAAGAGGTTCGTTTACTGCTGACCGACGCTATTTCCAGTGTTCAGATAGAAGACTGTGCCAGCCACAATGCGGCTTATGTCGTGATGCCAATGCGCCTGTAACAGGATTTACATTTCAGGTATATGACTCTTACGCGTTTACTTATCCGCGATTTTCGTAATATCGCCGCCGCAGATTTGCCTCTGGCTACCGGATTTAATTTTCTGGTTGGCTCTAATGGCAGCGGCAAAACCAGTATACTGGAAGCGATTTATACTCTGGGTCACGGGCGCTCTTTTCGCAGCATTCAGGCTGGGCGAGTCATCCGTCATGACTGTGATGAATTTGTTTTACATGGACGACTAGGACAACGGAAGAATGAGCGGGAACTGTCTATCGGTTTGAGCAAAAACCGTCATGGCGATAGCAGAGTCAGAATTGATGGCAATGATGGCGGTAAAATTTCAGAACTAGCCAAGATGTTGCCTATACAGCTTATTACCCCGGAAGGATTCACCCTGTTAAATGGCGGGCCAAAGTATCGCCGGGCCTTTATTGATTGGGGTTGTTTCCACAATGAGCCACGTTTTTTTTCTGCATGGGTAAACTTGAAACGGCTGCTTAAACAACGCAATGCAGCACTGCGACAAGTTACCCGCTACAGCCAGATACGGCCCTGGGATCAAGAATTGGCACCCCTGACCAACCAGATAAACCAGTGGCGAGCTGAATACGTTACAAACATCACTCAAGATATTGCTGATACCTGTAAACAGTTCTTACCCGAATTTATATTGAGTTTCTCTTTCCAACAGGGATGGGACAAAGAGAGTGATTACGCTGAATTGCTGGAACGCCAGTTTGAGCGTGACAGAGCATTAACCTACACGGCTTCCGGCCCGCATAAGGCAGATCTGCGCATCCGTGCAGAAGGAACGCCAGTAGAAGATATGCTATCCCGCGGTCAATTAAAATTGCTGATGTGTGCACTGCGGCTAGCACAGGGTGAATATTTCACCCGACAGAGCGGACAACAATGTCTGTATCTGCTTGATGATTTTGCCTCCGAACTGGATGCCGGCCGCCGTCAGTTATTGGCCGAACGTCTAAAATCCACGCAAGCTCAGGTCTTTGTCAGTGCAATAAGTCCTGGTCAGGTCACAGATATGCTTGATGGAAATAGCAGGATGTTTCGCGTGGAAAATGGCAAAATAGAGGTTCAACCACAGGATTAAAAATGAGCGAGAAACGTTGATGTCGAATACATATGACTCCTCAAGTATCAAGGTATTAAAAGGGCTGGATGCGGTTCGTAAACGTCCGGGCATGTATATCGGTGATACAGACGATGGTACCGGCTTACACCACATGGTCTTCGAGGTTGTCGACAACGCTATCGACGAAGCCCTCGCAGGCCACTGTAGTGAAGTTATCGTCACTATCCATGCCGATAACTCTGTCTCTGTACAGGATGATGGTCGCGGTATTCCTACCGGTATACACGAAGAAGAAGGTGTTTCAGCAGCTGAAGTTATTATGACTGTGCTGCATGCGGGGGGTAAATTCGACGATAACTCTTATAAAGTTTCCGGCGGTTTGCACGGCGTAGGGGTTTCTGTTGTTAACGCCTTGTCTGAAAAGCTGGAACTGGTTATCCGCCGTGACGGCAAAGTTCATGAACAGACTTATCACCTTGGTGTGCCACAAAGCCCACTAAAAGTCGTTGGTGAAACCGAACAGACCGGTACCCGTGTCCGCTTTTGGCCGAGCATGGACACTTTCAGTAACAACACTGAATTCCAGCACGACATTCTGGCTAAACGCTTGCGTGAACTGTCCTTTCTGAACTCAGGTGTATCTATTCGCCTGCTTGATAAACGCACCAATATTGAAGACCATTTCCATTATGAAGGCGGTATTAAGGCGTTTGTCGAATTCTTAAATAAAAACAAAACACCAATCCATCCCAATGTTTTCTATTTCTCTACAGAAAAAGATGGCATAGGTGTTGAAGTCGCATTGCAATGGAACGATGGTTTCCAGGAAAATATTTACTGCTTTACCAACAACATCCCGCAACGTGATGGTGGTACTCACTTAGTTGGTTTCCGTACTGCGATGACCCGTACTCTCAATAGCTATATGGACAAAGAAGGGTACAACAAGAAATCCAAAGTCAGCGCCACCGGTGATGATGCCCGTGAAGGCTTGGTCGCAGTTATTTCCGTTAAAGTACCTGATCCAAAATTCTCTTCTCAGACCAAAGACAAACTGGTTTCTTCCGAGGTGAAAACGGCGGTTGAAACACTGATGAACGAGAAGCTGGTGGAATACCTGCTGGAAAACCCGAATGACGCTAAAACCGTCGTCGGTAAAATTATCGACGCTGCCCGCGCCCGTGAAGCAGCCCGTAAAGCACGCGAAATGACACGCCGCAAAGGGGCTCTTGATCTAGCTGGTCTGCCCGGCAAACTAGCAGATTGTCAGGAGCGTGATCCGGCACTGTCCGAACTCTACTTAGTGGAAGGGGACTCTGCGGGAGGTTCCGCAAAACAGGGGCGTAATCGTAAAAATCAGGCAATTTTGCCATTGAAAGGTAAAATCCTGAACGTTGAAAAAGCGCGTTTCGACAAAATGCTCTCTTCTCAGGAAGTCGCAACCCTGATCACTGCGCTGGGCTGCGGTATTGGCCGTGACGAATACAACCCGGACAAGCTGCGTTATCACAGTATTATCATCATGACAGATGCGGACGTCGATGGTTCTCATATCCGTACTCTGTTGCTGACTTTCTTCTATCGTCAAATGCCAGAAATCATTGAACGTGGTCATGTATTTATTGCGCAACCACCACTGTATAAAGTGAAAAAAGGCAAACAAGAACAATACATTAAAGATGATGAAGCAATGGATGAGTACCAACTGTCCATTGCATTGGATGGCGCATCACTTTACACCAACAAACACGCACCCGCCCTGAAAGGGGAACCACTGGAAAAACTGGTGACAGAATTCAATAGCGTGCAGAAAATCATTAAACGTATGGAGCGCCTGTATCCACTAAGTCTGTTGAACAATCTGATTTATCATCCAAAGCTAACTGAAGAAGAGCTGTTTGATAAAACCAAAGTTGAAGAATGGATTAAAACGCTGGTTACTCGTCTGAATGACCGTGAACAACACAGCAGCAGCTACAGCTATCGCCTCCATGAAAACCGTGAGCGCCAAATGTATGAACCCGTTCTGTGTGTTCGTACACATGGTGTTGATACTGACTATCTACTAGACTTCGATTTTGTCCACGGTGGTGAATATCACCGTATTACCAAATTGAGCGACAAACTTGCCAATTTGATCGAAGAAGACGCTTATATTGAGCGTGGTGAACGCCGCCAACCTGTCTCTGATTTTGAGCAGGCTCTGAACTGGCTAACCAAAGAATCACGTCGTGGCCTGTCCATACAGCGTTACAAAGGCCTGGGAGAAATGAACCCTGAGCAATTATGGGAAACAACCATGAACCCGGAAACCCGCCGTATGATGCGCGTGACAGTAAAAGATGCTATTGCAACTGATCAACTGTTCACAACCCTGATGGGTGATGCTGTTGAACCTCGCCGTGCATTTATTGAAGAGAATGCCCTGAAAGCGGCTAATATTGATATCTAATTGCTATTCTTGGCAATCTCTAAAGCGCTCATATTTATTCTCTATGAGCGCTTTTTTATCTGTTATTTATAACCAATAAAGTGTAATTTATCTAATGTTTCTGTAAAACATCAATTAAATATAATCTAAGGATATAATATGGCTGACATGATTTACATGACGATAAAGGGAAAGAAACAAGGATTAATATCAGCGGGATGTTCTTCTGTTGATTCTATTGGTAATAAATATCAAGCAAACCACTTTGATCAGATATTAGTTTATAGCTTAAGCCATACGATAACACGGGCTCAAAACGTCGAGCATCAACCCATTGTTATTCAAAAACCTATCGACAAATCATCACCATTACTTGGTATTGCTATTTCTGATAATGAGTCTCTTGAATGCTCTATTGATTTTTACCGAACTAACTCAAATGGTGCTCAAGAACGTTATTACAATATAAAGATCACTGGTGCCACAATCACTGAAATAAGTGTTTTACATCCACATTCATTGAATCATAATGAGCTCCCACCACAGGAAAGTATTTCGTTAAAATATACAAATATTACCTGGAATCACCTTATCGCAGGTACTGGTGGTTATAGTATTTGGGATGACAGGATTTATTAAAAGAGCAAAACAAGGCGTTTTAACTTCACGCCTTGTTTCATTAACGAACTTTTCTCGGTAGGACCAAAGCATATAAAACAGAGAATATCATACTTCCTATTTTAATCTCTTCACTATTCAAATTAATGAATTTTGATATAAAATCATGGTGCTCATTAAGACCAACAACAAATAGTTGTATATAACCAAATATAATTACGCTTTTTATCCACAATATTTTTTATAAAATAAAATGAGATAAAAACAACTAAAGACATAATGTAATAAAGAGAAATATCCCACCAAGTGGGCTTAGTGGAAATTATAACATCAATATAATCCATATTTTTCCTATCTTAATCAACAAATACTCAACAAGAATATTATGATTTTTTCAGTAATTAGATAGTTATTATAAGCTTATTCTATCCATTAACAAATTCATTTCATAAGCATCTAATCTAAAACTAATTTCAATATTTTCTTGGTAACAAGCAAGCGTATAATATAGAAAACATCACACTACCTACTATAATCACCTCACTATTTAAATTAATAAACATTGATATAATTCATTATTATTACCATTAACAAACCAACACAACCATTTGAATTTTATTGAAAAATAATTACTATTAAAATAAAAAACATAAATTACAGGGTCGAAAATAAGGAATAATCAAATTTAAATTACAGGATCAATTACAGCCTCTAACAACCCATGACACATATTATTAATAATCCAAAGAGTAACACCACCAACCGCCATTTCTGTACTTAATGTTGAAAAATACTTTTCTTTACATATAGGCTAAAATAACCATTTATAAAACAAAAATTATTTAGAATATTTCCTTGGAATCAAAAAAATATATAATATTGAAAATATAACACCACCAAATTTTATACTTTCACTTTTAAAGTTAATAAAATACGGTATATCGTATTCATATCCTGTTAAAATTAACTGAATACTAGATAATATAAGAACAGAAATAACACCAAAAACAATAAAAACATTATTGCTACTTTCTTCTACAATTCTTTTCATAATAAACAAAAGAAATAATATAAGAATAGATAAAACATAATAATATAATATATCTAGCCATGATGATTTAGTTGAAATAATAATATCAGTATAATCCATTATTCTTTTTCCTTTTGTATTTTATAAATACCCCAAGTAGTATAAGAATCAGCAGCAACTTCTGTTGATAAACTAATTATATCCATTTCTTTCCACCCTCTGGTAAAATCATTATTGATATTTCTAAATAAACTCCAGGATTTTTCCCTTGGCTTCAAGACTTTTCTAAAAACGCCATATCCTGAAAGAGCTAAATCAACAGTTGCATAAGCAATATCCGCATCTTTGTCACTTAAGCCAATTTTGTTAGCAATATACCTGTATCCTTCTCTAACACCACCATTAATATTTTCTCTGTACAGTAGATAATATCCATTTTCAACAATATTATTGTATCCATGAGACATTACTGGAACACCAAACGAAGCACATGCTAACCCCAAGGAAGCTTTACAAACTGTATACCCAGTAAGAAGTTGAGTACCACCAGCAACAAATCCAATTTGCTTTAACATAAGAGTAAAAAAACTTGATTTTTCTTTTTCCCTTTCAATTATTGCATATTGCTTTACTCTATTTGCTGTTAAATAGAAAGCTTGCTCTTTCAAGTGATCTATTTCAAATTGGATAAACTCAATTGCACCACTTGAAGATAAACAATGAACACGAACCCGTCCCAATATATCCTCTATAAAAATATTTACATCTGAATTAAAATCTATTTTGATTTTACTATGACTGATATAGCGAAAAGATAACGTTCTTGCCAACTCTCTTAATTCTCTTACTTTTAAACTCAGTAAATTATCTTGTTCCATTCCCGTCATCTCCATAAAAATGATTTACCAGGCAGATACAAATCATAAATATAATTTATGCAATATAACAAAAATAAACCAATAAAGAAACAATCAACAGAACCATCAAATGCCATATAGAGAAATCCACCCAAATAACGAGTGGATTTTTACATAAATAAATAGATTAAAATGATTAAGCCAGAATACGTAGCATACGACGCAGAGGCTCTGCTGCTCCCCACAACAATTGGTCACCTACTGTAAAAGCAGATAAATATTCTGGGCCCATATTCAGCTTACGTAAACGCCCCACAGGAGTATTCAACGTGCCTGTTACCGCTGCCGGAGTTAATTCCCGCATACTCAGCTCACGATCATTTGGGATAACCCTTACCCAGTCATTATGCGCAGCCAGTAATTGCTCAATTTCAGGAATCGGAATGTCTTTTTTCAATTTCAGAGTAAATGCTTGGCTGTGGCAACGTAAAGCGCCAATACGTACACACAAACCATCAACGGTAATAAGATTATTACCGGTATTGAGGATCTTATTGGTTTCTGCCTGCCCTTTCCACTCTTCACGACTCTGACCGTTATCAAGCTGTTTATCAATCCATGGGATCAAACTACCTGCCAGTGGTACGCCAAATTGGTCTGTTGGTAAAGAACCGCTACGAGTGAAATCTGTTACCTTTCTTTCAATATCCAAGATAGCAGATGCCGGATCTTGCAGCTCTTTTGCTACCTGAATGTGCAAAGAGCCCATTTGAAGCAGTAATTCGCGCATATGACGGGCACCGGCACCAGAAGCTGCCTGATAAGTCGCAACAGAAGCCCATTCAACCAAATCATTAACAAATAAACCGCCCAAAGACATCAGCATTAAGCTAACGGTACAATTACCACCAACAAAAGTTTTTATACCTTTATTAAAACCTTCCTGAATATGAGCATGATTGACCGGATCAAGAATAATAATGGAATCATCATTCATACGCAGCGCTGATGACGCATCAATCCAATATCCCTGCCAACCCGTTGCTCTTAACTTCGGATAAACCTCATTGGTGTAATCTCCACCTTGGCAACTAATAATAATATCCAGAGCGCTAAGAGCCTCAATATCGAAAGCATTCTGTAAGGTACCTTGTTGACCTGTAAAATCAGGTGCAATCTGCCCATGTTGTGATGTCGTGAAGAATGTAGGATGAATAATATCAAAATCCCGTTCTTCAATCATACGCTGCATTAATACTGAGCCGACCATACCACGCCAGCCGATAAAACCCACATTTTTCATCGTTATTGTCCTGTCTTGGGGAGTGTAAATCAGAGATTATAATTACACTAAAGCTGACAAAATATAACCAGAGGCGCAAGTGAATTTATTAACTATTCGCAAAATATTTAGTGACGCAGTTAATACAAAAGGGATAACAAATCCAAAACCATAAAATTTATATTCACCCCATATCTCACAGTGGAAGTGACCATTTCACTAGCCACCTATCGGTGGCAAACATCGTCAAGCGACTGTTCCCCATCCGCACTGGACGGGGTTTACAGCATTTTTTACTAATCTTCTAATCTTTAAGCTAAATCTAACTGAACCTTAGATTTTTCTTTGGGGTGTGGTTTAACACTTACCACTTCACCAGGTTTGGAAATAAAACGGACAAATGTTTCATGGCTGACGAAAGTTGCACCACAGTTTATGTTTTGACACTGGTTGTAACGTTCTTTTGTCTGACTGGAATGTTCAAAACTACTGCGTGCATGAGCAGCTTTACCACAAAGAGGACACTTGATCATATATTTTACCTTAAATGAAAAACAAACTCTCATTATGTGAACAATATAACAATCAGATCTCATTTAAAGAACAATTATTTCATATCGAGATCATCAATTTTTAATTCCAGAGCCAGCGCTGTTGTAAAACCTCCGCCAGATCCATTCATAGTGTGAGTGACAGTCGTTAGTGTCCATTCCGTATTATCTATTTCTGGCTTAAAACCAGTGACTTTTATGGGTACTTCGGGGTAAAGATCTGCACGCCCCCGAGCCAGTTGAATTGAAAATGTCGCTGTACCACGTTGCATTTTTTCCCAGACAACTTTAGCAGCGCGTTTAGCGCTGGCTTCATCAGCATAAATACGGGAAAGTTCCAGTGCATTATCCTTACTGCCAACCAAATATGATTTTGATTTGTCAGTATTTTCCTGATTTTTTCGCTTAACGGTTAAAATGTGCTTTTTTTCCGGCTTACGGGTATCCAACCAATTTGCTACCACGCCAGTATAAGCATCACGGTCAGACAGAGTAAAATTATGGCTGTCTCCTAACTGACGAGTGATAACTAATGCAGGAATAATTTGACCACTGGCTGTTTTGTTCTGTCCTTGCCGGATAAATATCAATTTGCCATTTTTTACTGAAGCAATTGCCCCTTCCTGATTTGCCAACCGGGTAAGAAAGCTACTATCAGACTCATTTGTCTGATCGATATGATTAATAAATACTTGCTCTATATCCTTATGCAAATCAGCGGTAAGTTTATTTCTGGCAGCAATAGTACGAACAATATCGCCAATCGTTTTCTCATGATAAGACTCTTCGCGTCTCATATTGAGAGATTCGCGGAAATCAGCACTGCGGGCACGGATAGTCAGTTTATCCGGCGCTCCACTGTGCTCAATTTCATCTACAGTAAAACGCCCCTTACTAATTAGTGGTTGATCGCGCCACCCCAATGCCAGAGAAATCACATTCCCTCTGGAAGGTAGCATCAAGGTTCCATCTGCATCATCCAGTTCAATATCAAGCTGATCAGCCTCAAAACCACGATTATCTGTCATCGTCAGTGACATCAAGCGCGACTGAATGCGCTCGCTGATATCTTTATTATCAATTTCCAGAAGAAATGCCGGGGTGTTGCCTTTTTCGGTAACCCGATCAAACTCAGATGTCATGGTAACACCTCACCAACTCTACCGGATAGATTGTCTGTGAGCATAGAGAACTGTCCCTGCAAATCACCAAACATTTCCCCCAGAGAGCTATCAACTCGCCGCAATGTCAAAGTAAAATCAATTTTGCGGGCAGCACCATTCGACATAAACTCCGTTTTTGTCTGGTCGATACTCTCAATCACAAACATGCCATAAATCGTGCCATTGCCATCTAAAAAAGACCATGCTTTTCCGCTATCAGCCATAACTTGTAAAACCATCAACGATAAGCGACCACCGGTAATTTCTGGATGTAATGTGCCGGAAAGTGTCATAGTGTCGTTATCCGGCCCCAGAAATTGCCAGGCAGGCCGCATTCCGATACGGCTGTTAAAAGCATGTCTCCATGACTGCTGATGTTGCAAATTCTGGTATGGCGTAGTTTTCAGCATAAAAACAAATAAACCCAGTGCAGCCATCATAATTAGAATTCCCCTCTGTCAGAGTATGAACTACGTAAACGAGCTTGCTGTTTACGTTCCCGATCATCCAGTTCGCGCCTGACCGCTGCAGCAATATCCTGCGCAGACTGCCCCGGAGCACCATAGATATTTATGTGATAGACAGGTGATTCATTACGGTACTGTATCTGTTTTTTATCCACCTTTTCCTGAATCTGTGGATAAGCATGAATAGGCAAACTCTGAATATGTAATGGTGCAGTTCTGGCCGCAGTAGAAGGCGCCATCACACTTAAAGAAAATGCAGCAGCAGCGGCAAATTTAGCCGTCTGGCGTCGACTAATGATATTAACAGGGCCTGAAACAATCTCCGGTCCATATTCACCAACAATACCGAATTTTCCAGCTGGAATAATTCTCCCCTTACCATGTTTGGGCAATACCGAACTGACATCAGAACTAATGTTATTACTCACGCCTTTTGCAGCATCGTCCCACGGCCGCATCCACTCAGGGATATAATCAGACAATGAAGTCAGTTTCTTTTTCAGCGCCTCCCATTTTTCATTAATCCCATCTAGCAAACTGTTAACTATCGCGGTTCCGAACTCTTTAAATTTATCGGGCAGACTCATTATGCCGGTAATAATTTCATTCCATTTATCTGAAATCGATATTTTAATACTTTCCAAGATATTCAATGTATTTTGTTTAACAACTTCCCAGGCATTACTTATATTAGTTTTTATATTCTCCCAAAGCTGGGAAAATTTCGGCCCCAGGGTTTTCCAGTTTTGCCAAATATAAACAGCAGCCATAGAAATCAAACCAATAATGGCAAGGATTGGGTTAGCCATCATCAGACGACCAACGATCATCATGGTGCTACCCAACATTTTCAGAGCGTTCCCCACAAATCCAAGGGCTCTCACACCAGCACTGCCAAAGAGAGTAAGACTATATTTCGCTACAGCTAACGGAAGTAATATTGAAGCGATCACTTGGGCCAATGCGCCGAAAACAGTTAGCATCCCTCCGATTACCATCGTGATAGTCGCAAGTGTTGCAGCCAGGCGTGGATTGGTCTCCATCCACTTACCAACTTTATTGACCACATGTGTTACTTGCGGAGTGGCTCCCCTTAAAGGGCCTTCTACGCCGGAAAACATCTGAACGCCCAGATCACTCCAGGCAGCATTAAGTTTTTGGATATCACCAGTGAGGCTATTCGTCATTGCCGATGCAACTTTTTGGGATTCGCCTTGGACATTCTTTAATTTAGCGATAAATGTCTGTAATCCCCCTTGTCCAGCTTGATCCACCAACACATTCAAAGCAGGAGCGGCTTTAGGAGGTTCAGCCAACCGTCCCAGCACACTGCTCAGAACCTCTCCGGCCTCACTTACTTTGATATTGGCATCACTCAGCTTTATCTGATCAGGGGAATAACCCGCAGAGGCATAAAGACTCTGCCCTTGCGCGATTTTGCTGGCATCAATTCTGGTACTTTTGCTCGACTCACGACTTTGATTGAGCAACATGGCATATTCAGGAGAATTTTTTTCAATATTAGTTTGTACCCGAATTTTGACCATTTGAGCATTAAGATCGTAACCCGGCATTAAAAAGTTTTTGCTGGTTGTCAGTATCTTAACGCCTGCCGATTTTGCATTAGCGCCATGCTGGCTAATGCGATCACGAAGATCTTTAATTTTGCTATAACGACTTCTACCGCGATTTTCTTCCTTTTTGCTACTGTCATGCGCAGTTCCCTGCGCATATTCAGGGGCAGAATAAGATTTAATCGCTTCACCAGTCTGATTTAATCGCTTGAGTTCATCACTGTTTTGCCGAATAGAATCCGCCAACTTTTTATTATTCCGTTGTACGGATTTCAAGGCGTTGGTCAGCTTATTAACAGACTGTATTACAAATTTAAGCTGTGACTGTGTATTACTCATTTTCTGCACCACTTCTTAAGATGGCCCGATGTCGCCAGTCCAGTAATTCCAGCAGTGACATTTCATTTGTTACTGCTGGAGACCAGTGGAAAACGGTGGCAATATCTGCCACCAATTCATCTACGGTTAGTCGGTTTGGAAACCGGACTTCGCCGACTTCGGTAACAAAAAATTGACCACCTCAACACTGAGATTAATCAGATCGCCAGGTGTCATTGTCAACAGGTCGCTTTTGGTTAAAGCGGGTGTGGTCACACGTGGCAAAACTAAAATCATTGAGTCCACATCCATCTCCAGCAGAGCCTGTAGCCGTGCACCACGCAGCGCACCACTGTTAGGTTTACGCACCACCACTTCAGTGATGTTGCTATTACCACGTGCAAGCGGTTCTTCTAATACGATTGTACGCTGCTCTTCGTTTTGAGTAATGAGTGTTTCTGTCATGGTTCAACCTTGTTTATCCGATTAGATTAAAGACCCATAGCGCGACGATGATCTGCCAAGCGATCTTCACCATTAACCACTTCAACCATATTGACGGTATCCACTTCGATCAGGACTTCTCCATCCCATGTCAGTTTGAAGTAGGTATTTTTAGCGCTGATTTTGGTCTGAGTGTTATCTCCCTGCTTATAAGTGCCGTGGTCAAATTTATGGAAGCGGCCACGCATCACGACTTCAACAGCAATCACATCGTTGGTATCATCGCGCTGGAAGGAGCCCGCAAAGCGCAACATTACACCATCAGCTTTAGTTAGCCCCCACTGCCGATAATGCTGAGCCTCCATACCTCCCAGAGTAAATTCAACATCCAATGCGCCTTCATCCAGACCTAAGTCCACGGTCGCGCTACCGTTCATACCACCGCCACGATAGGTTTCCAATTTACGGCTCAGTTTAGGCAGAGTAAGTTCTTCTACTATTCCCTGATAGCTATTGCCGTCATTAAACAAATTCAGGTATTTAAGTTTGCGTGGTAATGCCATCTGTTCCCCCTTAGCCGTTTATGCTTTTTGCGAAATCCATCAAATAACGATCTGTAATACGCTGGCGTAACATCATGTTTTCCAATGGTGGTACAGGTGTATAGTCATAATCGAGGGTCAATTTGCCGGCTTTCAGAGTGTCTTTATCATTGGCTTTTTCGTCATACCAGCACTTACCATCAATGATGTAACCCCCAGATTTCAATTCACGGAATTTGGCGTTAATACCTTCGATAATGTCTCGTACCAGCGATGGAGTCAGTGGTTTATCGATCGCCCACATATGTGCTTCAGCCATGGTATCAGCCAGTACCTGTGCAGTACGGGTGTAGCTTTCGAACTGGAACAATGGTTCACTAGCACTAGCGCAAGTACGAGAGCCCCAGAAACGGAAGCCGTTTTTACGGATAAGCGTAGTGATACCATTTTCGTTTAACACACCCGCGTCAGTAGCTGGATATTGAAGATCCCAGAATACATCTGCTGAAATACCGGTCACCCCATTGACGCCGACGTTGGACAACGTTTTGTGCCAACCGGTTTCTTCATCAATTTTGGCACGCAGACCCAAGGCACGGGCAGTAGCGTAGGCTGTAACCTCTTGATTGGAAATAGTATCCCAACTCAGGAAATCAGGCCAAATCAGCATCAGTTCTCGCTGACCGAAGTTTTTGCGATATTCGAGAACTTCCGGGATAGTCTTACAACCATAAGCACTGGCATAAGCCATTGCTCTCAGTGTCTTTGCGACAATTACCAATGCAGTAGTAACTTCTTTTGTATCCAGCCCAGGAACACCCAGAATACGTGGTTTCACACCTAATTGGCTTTGTGCTGCCAACAGTGCCTGTATACCTGTTTTTTTACCGTCCTTAGTAGTGGTACCAATGATATTGCTGGTGGTTTTCTCTTCTGTTTCATCTTGTTCCACACGGACAACAACAGTGACAGGTTTAGACTGATCTGCGATAGCTTTAAGTGCCTGAGGCAATGTACCGGTTTCACCGGCTTTGCCAATGGCAGTTGAAACATCAGTAATCAATACTGGGGTATTTAATGGAAAAGTTTTTTCGTCTGCTTTCGGGCCAGTACATACCATACCGACAATAGCGGTGCTAACAGTGGTGATGGTGCGTGTGCCTTCGTTAATTTCTTCTATACGGACGCCGTGGTGATAATCTTGTGCCATATTAGCGGTTCTCCTGTTAAGGTGTCCCGCTATGTTGAGGTATCCAAACCATTAAATCATTCGATAGGAAATGTATGGGGGATGATACAAACCAAATCGATTAATTTATTGTTTTTTTAGTAAGTTAATCGTAAATTTTTGTAGATAGTGGGAAATGAAATACTGTAAATCAATATCAGTACCTTCCTGTTGTGATCTTTTGGTCAAAGCTGTTTTTAGCCCTATTTATTGGTTGTTTTTTCACTGATTTTATCTTCAAAAGTCCGTTCACAATTTATACTTATCAACGTATTTCCCTGTAAATCACTATTCTGGTCATTTATTGATACCCGGATATAGCCAATCTTTGCCATGTGTAATCCTGCTTAATACCAATAAGAGACTATTTTTATGGGAATTATCATGGATTGAGCTATTTTGAAAAATCTTGGTTTGTTGGAAAAGCTAATTCCGGTGGGGATACCGCTTCCCTGGCCGACTGCCACACCGCCAGATGGGTGGCTGAAATGCGATGGCAAACCCTTTGATAAGTCAAAATTTCCGGAACTAGCGAAAGCCTATCCTAGTGGTAATTTGCCCGATTTACGCGGTGAATTTATTCGCGGCTGGGATGACGGACGTGGCGTCGATCCATTGCGTTCATTATTGGCATGGCAAGAGGGATCTTATTTTGTACAGGAAATTAATCAGCCTCCTGATAATATTGTCAGCTTCTCTCTTAATAATCGTATGGCATTACAGTGGGATTCTCCCCAAAATAAAGATGTTTCAGCAAGAATTAGAGCTGTAAAGGCAGAATATGCTTGGACAGTTACTAAGGGTTATATAGGTGTGTCAAGACCGCGTAATATCGCATTTAATTACATCGTAAGAGCAGCATAATGACCGTATTAACTGACAATCTAAGGAAAATATGTCAATAAATTCAATGCAAAAAAATAGTTTCAGAAACGATAAATACCTACAAGTCAGTTTATAAGTCTTAAATCTACGGCCTGGAAAACAGGCCGTTACTATTTTATTCTGGTTTTTCAGGCCAGTTAATATCAGGCGCGAATGAAACATCAACCCGGCTCAGTAATACCACATATTTTTTCCAAGCAAGCAATAACGCTTTTTCTACTTCTGATGCCATTTCAGTTTCAACGGCATATTGCAGTAACGTCATGGCTTCATCTGCCTGTTGGCGAAGAGTAGCACATTGTTGTTCTGCCTGTTCAATCTGACTGGCCTTTTGGACTTCAATATCCGTTACCCATTTTTCTCCATCCCATTTATCAAAATCGGTAGCGGGTTGTTTAAATGTCAGTATTTCTGGTAATTCACCTGGTTCAATAATTTCCTGCTGTTTCCCAGTTTGTGTATTGTAAGCTATTTGTCCGCGGTAATCTGGCACAATTAACCAGTTAGTTAAATCAGATGAACGGCAGGCGATATATCCCTCTTTAGTATCAGGTGGTGCATCTATGCAAGAATTGGCAGGAAGACCGACACCGATAGAAATATATTCATCAGTACTGCTTAAATATTCTCGCGTGCTTGCGTTGTAATTAAACACAATAATATTTCCGCTATCAATGGCAATATTATTTTTATCCAGTATAGCCTTATTCATCAGACAATCCTCACAATGTAATTAAATGCCACGTTTCTCGGGCGTGTTTCATTTTCACCATTCATCCCAATAGATTTGTTTTCCCCTAAACTGCCCCGGTAGTTAGGACCGCCAGTCATACCGCCACGCATGGGATCTGTATCCTCAAGACTAGTTTTATCACTGTTAGTGGTATAAATGCTGTGATTATGTCTTTTGAGCGCATCAACTTGAATGCTCAGTAGTTGGCGACCTCTGTCAATGCCGCGCGCATCATCCCACCCTCGGATAAATTCACCTTTTAAATCGGGTAGTTTGCCGTCAGGATAGGCTTCAGCTAATTTCGGATACAGAGATTTATCAAAGATTGCCCCATTACATTTCACCCATCCGTTTGGAGGTATGTCAATCGGCCAGGGAAGAGGTATTCCCACCGGGATCACTTCGAGTACAGGCATGCTCATTATGCTGCCCTTATAATATAGTTAAACGCGACGTTGCGTGGCCTTGATACCCCTATATGAGCTATTTTAGCATCCCAGGTTGTTGCTGTACTTACAGACCTGGCTCTCACTACAATAGCTTTATTTTGCGGAGTATCCCACTGTAATGCCACACGATCATTAAGTGAGAAATTAACAACATTATCAGAAGACTGATTAATTTCTTGTAATAAATAAGACCCCTCTTGCCATACTAGTAATGAACGTGATGGATCGACGCCACGCCCGTCATCCCAGCCGCGAATAAATTCACCGCGTAAATCGGGCAAATTACCGCCAGGATAGGCTTTCGATAATTCCGGAAATTTCGACTTATCAAAGGCCGCACCATTACATTGCACCCACCCATCTGGCGGTGTGGCAGTCGGCCAGGGAAGCGGTATCCCCACCGGAATTAGCTTTTCCAACAAACCAAGGTTTTTCACAAAAGCATTCTTATCTGGGATATCTGCACCGTTCTGATTTTTTGCTAAAGCATTAGTATTTACTTTAGCTGCTAAATCATAAGCTGCTTTCACTGCTTTCGGTGTTGCCGCTGTAGTTTCATTATTACTATTAGTAGCACTGTTAAGTTTTGTAAAACCTTTTTCTGTCAACGTGGCATCTGGGTGATTGCGGCTTTTTTCATGTTTCTGAATGGAGCTATCTACATATTCACGAGTTGCTAGAACTATAGAGGGATCGATTTTCAGTGTTACTGAATCAGTGCTACTGACAATCAATATCATCCTGACAGTTTGTGTTCTGCCTGAACCTTCTTGTAATTGTGGTTTGTAGGTCTCCGGACAGTTTGCTACCGCAATCATATTACCTTCACTGTCAAACAAACCAATTTCACGCATCCACCAACCACCCTCACCTTCTGGGATAATTTGCTCAGCAATAATTTGGTTAGTGTTTACCGGATCGACACTTAGCGTGTTAATCGCAGCGCGGCGTTTTTCATTAATCAGTTGTGTCTGGTTAACGTCAGGGGATGGTAATTGGCCGCCTCCATCACCAACAGCCATATGGGTAATATCGACTTTTGTTCCCAAAGCAGCAGCGTTTGCTAATTTTGCCGCTCCCATCTTGGTTAAAATTGCAAAGTATTTCATGGTGAAACCCTCAATGTATCTGTATCAATCAAATGAATTGCAGCCCCTAAAGATGTATCGCTGCCAGTAGAGATGATTTCAGGTAAATATTGATAAACAGTGAGATCATCTCCGCTATAACTTGCCGCAGCACAATAAAATTCGCCTTTAACATCCAGATTGACTGATAGACCTATCAGATGGCGACTCACAGGCTTGGCATCATAAATCAGCCGCTCTAGCTCTAAAAAAGTTTCTTCGGTAATCCCATTTTCTTGTACCCCTATTCCCAACTGAAACGTGCCTGGTGTTTCGTTGTTCTGCCACCATTCCTGTATTTTTATGAGATAGCCTAATGGTTCCACCACACGGCGAATGGCTCCAATGGTCCCCTTATGTTTGTGCAGAAACAGCGAGTTTTTTATAACTTCCCGCTTAGTATTTACCGGCCAGTTTTCATCCCAGCGGTCAACAGACCACGCCCACGCCAGATAAGGTAATAACTCCTCAGGACAGGTATCAGGGTTCCAAAGTTGGCGAAGTGGCACCGGAATGTTTTGTAATTGCGAACACGCCTTAGCGGCAGCTATTTCCAGAACAGTGGAACCTGTTGGCAACAGGCGGTCACTCATCATAACCTCCCACGATTAGAGCTGGATTTGGTTTGGAACAATCGGAAGTTTGAGTTTTACCCAGTTCCAGTTTTGCGCTGGTACAATAAGAAGCTTGATCTTTGCATAAAATAATATCCTTCGCCGGTGCTCTTAGTTCCACCTGCTGTACACCAGCCACATGCAGTGCGGCATAAATGGCAGATAGCCGGATATCCCTTCCCAACTTATGTTGATCTTGCACATATTTATCCATATTTTGTTGAGCCAATTTACGGATAGGTTCAGACTCAGGTGTCGGATAGAGATAAAGCACAGCATCAATCTGGTATTCCACTATTTGTGCTGACTGTACTTTTACCCGATCAGCAACTGGTCTAACATTTTCGTCATTAAGTGCTACAACCACTTTATCCAGTAAATCTTGTGAAGCCACGCCTTTATGTTCTGTATCCTCTTCATCTTTTTTACCTTTTTCCCATTTCCATTTCCGTGACAAAATAGTTACAGTCACATTGGCAGGAGATGGGCTGATGACGGAAACATCCGCTACAGTTTGATATTCACCTTTATATTCATCTTTATCAGCATGAATACCTTCATTAACTTTAAGGGTGTGATATTCATACGCACCTATCGGACCTGCAACACTTAGTCCTTCAAAGGCTCTTTGGATACGATCACGGAAGGTATTATCCGGTTCCATAACTGCCCGAGTAACGTTGTAATTCGCTCCCAATTGGTCCAAATCGCCGTTAGTTGCATAAGCCAGCATTACTGCACGGGCAGCTTCATTAACCCGCTGACGCAATATCAATTCCCGATAAGCGTTTTCCTCAAGTAATTTAACCAGAGGTTCAGATTCCAGTTCCAATGTTCGAGTAATAGCATCTCGTTGTTCTTCAGGGTAAAGAGAGATCAATTCGGCTTTGCGTTCAGCTAACAGGCTTTCATAGTCCAGTGGCTCGACTACATCAGGTGGTGGCAACTGGCTCAGGTCAATGGTTGGCATTGTTTTACCTCACAGGGATGGATAGAGAAAACGCTCCGGCGGACTGCTGATAATGGCCGGCTATATCTACCGTCATTTTGCCGTCTTGTAGGGTATTGATGGTTATAGATGTCAGATTGATGCGCGGTTCCCAGCGGCTGATCGCTGTATAACTGGCTGCCATAACTTGCAGACGCAGAGCTGCATTCTGTGGCCAGTCAATCAATTCAGGTAACAGAGAACCATAAGTACGCCGTTCCACACGGCTACCTACTGGTGTTGATAAGATATCGCTGACAGATTGCCGTACATGTGCCAAATCCGTCAGGCTGCGGCCAGTTTGCCTGTTCATTCCAATATACATCATTATGTTGGGTCTCCTGTTGTTGCACCGCCGGACATGACTCCAGTGTGTTTATGAGAATGTAGGGTCACACCATTAGAGCTGAGTTTTCCGCCGGTATTTTCAACATCACCTTCCAGTTTAGTTTTTCCTTTCAGAGCCAGTTCTGGTGCTTTCAATTCCATTTCTTTTTTTGCTTCACACTTGACTTCATGTGAGCTCAGTGAAAGTGATTTTTTTGCATTTAGTCCAATTTTAATGTCTGCTCCCATTGAAATTTCGTTGTGCGATTTCAATCCAATTTTGTTATCTGCCGACATTGAGATTTCGTTGTGCGATGTCAATCCAATTTTGTTATTTGCCAACATTGAGATTTCGTTTTGCGATGTCAATCCAATTTTGTTATTTGCCGACATTGAGATTTTATCGTGTGCTTTTAGTGTTATATTCGTTGCCTCAAGTGTTATGGAATATGAAGCTTGCACATTAGCAGTCTTAATACCTTTTACGGTTAAGGCACCGAATTTCGGCTCATACACCATTACGGCCCCATCAGGGAAAGCAATATGGACAGCTTCGGAAGAAACTGATGGAGCTAGAAATCGATCGGAATAAACAGCCGGTAATACAAAGGAGGTGGTCAGCTCTCCACCAACGGATAGTAATAAAACCTGCTCACTAACACTGGGGGCCCACCAGGTACGGGAATGACCTGCTCGCATTGTCAACCAAGGCCGCCAGTCAGTTTTAAGATTACCTGTCGCGACCCGGCACATACCTCGGGCATGATCTACCTCAGTAACAACACCAGTTCTGATCAGGTTACGCAATAAGCGTAGAAGTTCTGTTAGTTGTGTATCCATATTCGGAAAAATGCCATATAGGTAGTTATGGGTTTATGTTTGGAAGAATGACATTAAAGGTAGCGGTAGACATTAAAGGTGAATTGTAGGAAAGATCAGACAAATTTCTTGGAAGGGAAAAACTATAACAATATGAATTAAAAAGCCTTTCCCACAATTGAGAAAGGCTTTTATATAATCTATAGCTATAGTCAGAGTTTGACACGATAATTAAAAGAATTTTAATTTGTACTACCTGACCAAATACTGGGTACAGTGTTACAGGTAATTTTACTTGGCTTGATTGTTGACGATTCCTAATATAAGGTAATAATTCTGTTGAAAAAGCAATCAAGGTAATATGGTTGTCTTTATCCGTCTGTTATCTTTAATCCCATAGTTGCAGAATAGGTTTTGTTGTGGCTGATATAACCTCTGGCATTTCGACTTCAGTGCCATGTGGCAGGATTACGCTATATTCAGACAATTCAGGGAATTTTTTAAATACCAGTTCAACCAACCCTGGATTAGCTTCTAAAACTCGTTCAGTCATACCTTGAGTTCGGCCATAGTGACGCCAGCATAAAGCGTCAACAGTATCATTTTGCTGTGAAATTATTTTCATTAAATATCCCCTCTATATTACAGAAAATTTTATTAAATTAGAGTGTTATGGTGTGCTAACAAGATAGGAAGAAACAACCAGGCAACATTGTTAAAGGAATAGTACAAACGAAAACAAAAAGCCACCTTCCAGTGGCTAGTTCAACTATCGTCTTCTCAAATTTGTTGAATCATAAGAAAAATCTATTTTTCAGTTCATTTTTCAATGTAATCATAACTAACTGAGAAAATTTAGATTTTTTATCAAATAGAATTTCCAAATGCATATCATTTACCTATCACATTTATTCTTTTGTTACACTTATTCATCAAGCATTTCGTGATGGTTAACAAGTTGTTTTGCAAGTGGTGTTGATAACTCAGCAATCCAAGCTAAAGCCAGTTCTTTATCTTCAGCATGATTACATTCACAGCTTGTTGCCATTCTGGCGATAAAATTAATACGTTGCGCTATTACTGATTCCATAAGAAAGTCCACTGACAAACTTACCTCCGTATAACATAACTGTATATAAGAACAGTACACGTTGATTAGAAAAAGTTAAAGTAGTTTCTTATCTTTTTTGATAACTATATTTGATAGTGTTAATATATTAATTATTGTTTTTATTGAAATAATTAATGATTAAAAAGGTTTCTTTCCGATTACAATCAGCTGTAATTAATAAATTTTTCTTATTTTAAAACTTAACAAATTCTTTCCCTTTATTTAGATGATATAGTTTCACAAAGTATACATATTGAAATTTGAGTGTTCATGATGCAATATTCTAATAAATTCATCTAGGATCACTATAGTTCTTAATCAGAGAACTTTGTGAAGATAACAAACTCACTAAACTGTACTTTTAATGAAAAAAAACACAATTGAGATAAAGATGGGTGCAGATAGTGGAGGAAAACAAGCTATCGAGCGTCTTGTCCATGCATATGGATTCAAATCACGTCAGGCACTTAGCGACCATTTGGGTGTGTCTAAAAGCACAATGGCAAACCGTTATTTAAGGGATAGTTTTCCAGCAGACTGGGTTATTCAATGCAATCTTGAAACCAATGCTTCATTGTTATGGCTAAGCACAGGGCAAGGAGAAATGTTCCCTGACGGAGAAAAGAAAAAAGAATCTTTAGAAAATATTATTGCTCCGACAATACAGCGCGTTAAATTAGTAGGTGGAAGGCTGGATGTTGAAACCCCTGTAATTTTAGATAATGAACTTATCGCTAGAGGAATAAAAAAATCGCTCATTATTGATGACAACAACTCTTGGTATTTGTTGGATGCAGAAGAACCTGATATTCAGGATGGTTTATGGTTGATTGATATTGAAGGGATGCATAGCATTAAAAAGATCATAAAAATCCCGGGCGGTAAAATTCGTGTCTGTGATCACGATGTAACTTTTGACTGTGCAATTAATGAAATTAATTTTATTGGTCGAATTTACCTGACGATTTCCAGGTACTGACAACCGTTTCCATCATTGATAAATTAATTTTCAAGTATGTAAACCCTATGCTTAATGGCGATTTTTTGTTCAAAAATACCCAAACGCAGTGGATTTAACATACAATAAGCTTTTTCTGCCAGCAGTACTTGCTTGTCTTTATTTGTTAATTTTTTGTAGAACAGAGTCAACGTTTTCCATTAGCCTTAGGTATTACACAGTATAAAATTAAACATTTAGTTAGTTTCCTTACAAATATTAATCTGATGAACAATCCGTTTTATTTACCGGAAAATATTTATATATCGTGGATAACGATGTGTTGTAAATTAATGATAACTGTTTCCGTGTGTGGCCTTTCGCCAGCAATCTTGCAGCTTGTTGCTGTTCAACGAATGAAAATGATACTGGTCTGCCACCAATTCTCCCTTGGGCACGAGCGGCTACTAATCCTGCATTTGTTCTTTCAACGATCAATTCTCGTTCCATTTCAGCCAATGCACTCATAACGTGGAAGAAAAATCTCCCCATAGAGGTGCTAGTATCAATACTGTCAGTCAGGCTCTGGAAATGGATACCGCGTTCACTTAAATCAGAAATCAAAGTAACCATATTTTTTACGCTACGCCCTAATCGATCCAATTTCCAAACAACTAAAGTATCGCCTTTTTTAAGCTGTTTTAAAGCTCTCTTTAAACCCGGTCTGTTGGCTGTTTTTCCACTGATTTTATCCTCAAAAATTCGCTCACAATTTATACATATCAATGCATTTCTCTGTAAATCACTATTCTGGTCATTTGTTGACACCCGGATATAGCCAATTTTCGCCATGTGTAACCCTGCTTAATACCAATAATAGACTATTTTTATAGAAATTATCACGGATCGACTAATGTGAAAAACCTTGGTTTAAAAGAAGGGGCTAAACGTGATATAGGAAACAAAGGTAATCAGGTTCCAGATGCCAGTTTTTTTTCCAGTAATTTCAGTGATGATAAAGGCTGGTGGATGAGTCCGAATGGAATTATAGAACAGTATGTAAAAGTCATTTTGACAAAGAGCGATGTACATAATCGGAGTAATACGCATCAAGAAAGAATGAAAAACATATCTTTTCCAATTGTTTTTCCTGTTGCTTTTCTTGGTGCATCGGTGACTAATCTTGATACTCCCTGGATTTATATTGAAACATCATGGGTGTCAGATGTAAGTAAAACTTCGATTACTGTGTGGGCTGGAATTTATCTTCCAGTAAACAGAAATGATGTTTTGCCAGAATCAGATGTAACAATTTATTTGCGAGTATGGGGGAAATAAAAAAACCTTGTTGAAGTCGATCAGCTATGACTCGCATAACTACTATTAACTGTTTCAATCAATAGTTATTGCAGAATAATATCCACCATTGCCATAACTAACAAAAAGACCGGGGATAGAATGTATAGTGCCCGGTCTTCCTTTAAGTTACGATAATGGTGGAATTGGTCAGTCAATCTCTAGTATTTTTGAAATACCAATTTGGTTAACTATTCCATTCTTCGTTCATCAGAATGTTTTGCATGATAGGGCAAACTTTTCATAGAAAGATAACCAGCTTTTAACATATCTGGGTGAAAATCCTAACTTGTTGAATATATTTAATACCCGATAGCTATAATAAGTGGATAACATAAGCCTTGATTTCCTGTACCAAACCATTGTGGGAATATTTTTACTTCTGAATTAGTCCAAGAGGATACTTGAAACACTTGATCCGAGAAACGGGTGTCATTGCCTTTTGTTGCGGTTAGAGCTATTAAGCACATATTCGGGAAAGCAAGTGGAAACTGTAATACTGGGTAAGTTACATCTTCTTTATTACAAATTGGGCCTGTCATCCACTGAAATATCCACTTCTTTGGTACACCATTAACTATCATAGGAATAGTTATATAACCATCGGAGTTTAATAATCCTTCAGCAGCAGCTATTTTAGCCCCTTCTTTTAAACCAAGATTTTTCAAAATAGCTCAATCCATGATAATTCCCATAAAAATAGTCTCTTATTGGTATTAAGCAGGGTTACACATGACGAAGATTGGCTATATTCGGGTATCAATAAATGACCAAGATAATGGTTTATAGAGAAATACGTTAATAAGAGTAAATTATGAACTATTTTTTAGGGTGGATTTGTAGCAATAACAACCAATTGAAGGTTTAATTCTAGACTATACAGCAAACATTTATAAGGTTTCATTTTGCGTAAAATATAACTTTTCTTCATCTGGAATTTAATGATGCTAACTCCCTTCTCAAACAAAGTTTAGGTTAGATTAGTTATTCTCAAGATAATTACAAATAAAATACAGAAAAGAAACCCGCAGTTATAAGCTACGAGTTCTACTATTAGTATCAGCGTTTCTTTTTCTTCCCTTGAACAGCCTTAAAACGCGGATTGGATTTACAGATAACATACAACCTGCCCCAACGGCGTACGATTTTGCAATCTGGGTGACGGGTTTTCGCCGTTTTAAGTGAACTTAACACCTGCATTTTTACGATCCCTCAATTTATTTATTGCCAATAAAACGCCCAAATTTTTTCTGGAATCGTGCTGTGCTACCTTCTTGAGATAAAGTTTTCTGCTTACCTGTATAGAAAGGATGTGATTCCGATGATACATCAACAGTCACATACGGATACTCTTCTCCATTCAAAATAATTGCCCGCTCAGTACGAATAGTGGAGCCAACTGTAAAGTAGGCATTAGCACTGGTATCGTGAAATACAACTACCCGGTAGTTTGGATGGATATCTGGTTTCATAACTTCGCCATAAATGTAATAATATAACATAACAATATCGCAATTTGTTTTTATCATCAAGAAAATAATGAGAAACTTTCTCAATTAAACACAAAAAGGCCCTGTGTTTTTAATGTACAGGGGCTTATTTTAACTTCTTATTATAAAGCGATTATTCTACAGTCACTGACTTAGCCAGGTTACGAGGCTGATCAACATCAGTTCCTTTAATCAGCGCAACATGATAAGAGAGCAGTTGCAACGGCACGGTATAAAATATTGGAGCAATCAATTCTTCAACATGCGGTAATGAGATGATCTTCATTCCTTCGCTGTCTGTAAAACCAGCATCCTGATCAGCAAATACATATAGTAATCCGCCACGAGCACGTACTTCCTCGATATTGGATTTCAATTTTTCCAGCAGTTCATTGTTTGGAGCTACAATGATGACTGGCATATCTGCATCAATCAGTGCCAATGGGCCATGTTTTAATTCGCCTGCGGCATAAGCCTCTGCATGAATATAAGAAATTTCTTTTAATTTCAGCGCCCCTTCAACAGCAATTGGATACTGATCACCACGGCCAAGGAATAGAGCGTGATGTTTATCAGAAAAATCTTCTGCCAGCGCCTCGATAATTTTATCTTTCGACAGCATGCTTTCGATGCGGCTTGGCAGTGCATGTAATGCATGAACAATTTTTTGCTCCTGTTCAGCATTAACACCTTTTAAACGCCCAAGATAAGCCACCAGCATTAGCAATACTGTCAGCTGGGTTGTGAACGCTTTAGTTGAAGCAACGCCAATTTCTGCACCAGCCTTGGTCATCAAAACAAAATCAGATTCACGCACCAAGGAAGAGCCTACTACGTTACAAACCGTCAACGATGTGAGGTATCCAAGCTCTTTGGATAAACGCAGTGCTGCCAGTGTATCTGCGGTTTCACCTGATTGAGACAATGTAATCAGTAAGCTTCCTGGACGACGTGCTGATTTGCGGTAACGGAATTCAGAAGCAATTTCCACATCACAAGGAATACCCGCCAATGCTTCAAACCAGTAACGGGAAACCATACCAGCGTTATAGGATGTACCACAGGCAACGATCTGAATATGTTCAACTTTGGATAACAATTCAGCTGCATTAGGACTAAGTTCAGACAAATCTACCTGCCCATGGGTTAAGCGCCCTTCCAGAGTGCTTTTGATTGCCATTGGCTGTTCATAGATCTCTTTTTGCATATAGTGACGGTAAACACCTTTGTCACCAGCATCATACTGAATATTGGATTCGATCTGCTCCCGTTCAACCGGTTCGCCCTGAGTATTAAAAATATGCACAGTACGGCGGGTTACTTCCGCAATATCACCTTCTTCAAGGAAGATAAAACGGCGGGTAACAGGCAGCAGAGCCAATTGATCAGACGCAAGAAAGTTTTCCCCAACGCCTAAACCAATAACCAGAGGACTACCCGATCTTGCAGCGATTATTGTCCCAGGATCACGGCCATCCATGATAACTGCACCATACGCACCACGAAGCTGGGGAATTACACGCTGGACAGTCTCCAGCAAGCTATCACTCTGTTTTTGCTCCCAATGAACAAGATGGGCAATAACTTCTGTATCAGTATCCGATGTAAACTGATAACCGTGCTCAATTAACTGAACCCGCAATTCTTCGTAATTCTCAATAATGCCGTTGTGAACAACAGCAATATAATCGGATATATGCGGGTGAGCATTTTTCTCGTTTGGTTCACCATGTGTAGCCCAACGGGTGTGCGCAATACCTGTCCCACCAAGGACTGGTTGCTTGTCAACCTCATCAGCAAGTATTTGCACTTTACCGACTTCACGCAGGCGAAGCATATTATTTTCGTTATCAACAACCGCCAGCCCAGCGGAGTCGTAACCACGGTATTCCAAACGACGAAGCCCTTCAATCAGGATTTCAGCAATATCTCGTTGTGCTACTGCACCAACAATTCCACACATCAGTTTTATTCCTAAAAACAGGGCTGATGAAAGCCCTTTATATGTCACGAACCTGATTGTTTTCCGGCTTTGCCGGTCCCCGAGCCTGTAGAGTGGGGATTATTATTTTATTTTTTCTTTACTGGACGTTTCCAACCCTGAATATGGGTTTGCTTAATTCTGCTTACTACCAATTCATTTTCAGCGATATTTTTTGTCACTGTTGTCCCCGCACCAATTGTTGCACCGTTGGCAACAGTCACTGGCGCAACAAGCTGAGTATCAGAACCAACAAAAACATCGTCTCCAATGACGGTTTTGAATTTATTAGCGCCATCGTAGTTACAGGTAATAGTACCTGCACCAATATTCACATTATGTCCAATCTCAGCATCGCCAAGATAAGTCAGATGTCCAGCTTTAGAGCCCTTACCCAAATAAGATTTCTTCATCTCAACAAAATTCCCTACATGGGCTTTTTCAGCGAGTTTAGAACCAGGACGCAAACGGGCAAAAGGCCCAACAGTACAACCAACTTCCATTTCAGAATCTTCAACAACGGTATATGGACTAAGAATAGAATCATCGCCGATAATACAATTCTTCAATATGCAGCCTGTGCCAATTTGCACGTTATTACCAAGGGTTACATTACCTTCTATAATGACATTGGTATCAATAACCACATCACGGCCATGAGTCAATATACCGCGTAAATCAAAACGAGCGGGATCCAACAGCATAACGCCCGCCAGTAATAATTTTGCTGCTTGTTCAGATTGATAAATACGCTCAAGAGCGGAAAGCTGGAGGCGGTTATTCACACCTTCCATTTCACTCAAGCGGCTTGGATGTACTGCTTCAATTTTCCGACCTTCTTTATAAGCCAGAGCAATCACATCAGTAAGGTAATATTCACCTTGAGCATTGTTGTTATTTAATTGGGATAACCAACGTTTTAAATCACCACCATTAGCGACCAGAATACCTGTGTTGATTTCATTGATTTTTCGTTGATCTTCAGTCGCGTCTTTTTGCTCAATGATTCCGGTTACTTCTCCGTTTTCACGAACAATGCGACCATAACCCGTTGGATTATCCAGAATTGCTGTCAGTAAACCAATACCACCTTCAGGTTTAACCGCCAGCAGACGTTCAAGGGTATCTGCTCCAATCAGAGGCACATCGCCATACAGTATCAGAATATCTTCATCATCAGTAAAATAAGGTGCTGCCTGTTGCATTGCATGCCCAGTCCCTAACTGCTCCGACTGTAATACCCAATTCAACTTTTGATCAGATAAGGCATGCTTCATCAGATCACTACCATGCCCATAAACCAGATGAACATTTTTAGCATCCAACGCCATTGCAGTATCAATCACATGCTGAACCATCGGTTTACCGGCCAGCAAGTGCAGTACTTTAGGGAGATCAGAATACATGCGAGTTCCTTTACCCGCGGCAAGGATCACAACACTTTTTGCACTGTTAGACATAAGAAACCTGATAACTCCAATTTGAGAGAAAAAAGTAAACCTGTTTGTGAGATAAATTACTACATATTTCGCAATACAAAAAAGCCAGTTAGCTTGCACCAACTGGCTTTTTTCTTTAACTGCCTGTATTACATCGCCTTTTTTGTCAACTCGATTACACGAAGTTTTGCAATCGCTTTAGACAATTCAGCTGATGCCTGAGCATAGTCAACATCACCGTGAGAATTACGGATGTGTTCTTCAGCTTTACGCTTAGATTCTAGCGCCTTAGCTTCATCCAAATCTTTACCACGGATCGCAGTGTCAGCCAGTACGATAACGCCGCTCGGTTGTACCTCAAGGATACCACCAGAAAGGTAAATCACCTCTTCTTCACCGAACTGCTTAACAATACGTACCATGCCAGGTTTTATGGCAGTAAGTAGTGGAGCATGTCCCGGGTAAATACCCAACTCACCTTCACTACCTGTCACCTGAATTTTCTGTACCAAGCCTTCAAACATCCGGCTCTCAGCACTGACAACATTCAGATGGTAAGTCATCGCAGCCATGTCAACCTCCGGTCAGCCGTTTTAAAGTTTCTTCGCTTTTTCCACAGCTTCTTCGATGGTACCAACCATATAGAACGCTTGTTCTGGCAAGTGATCATAGTCGCCGTTCAGGATACCTTTAAAGCCACGGATAGTGTCTTTCAGGGAAACGAACTTACCTGGTGAACCTGTAAACACTTCTGCAACGAAGAATGGCTGAGACAAGAAGCGCTGAATCTTACGAGCACGCGCAACCACCAGCTTATCATCTTCTGACAGTTCATCCATACCCAGGATAGCGATGATGTCTTTCAGTTCCTGATAACGTTGCAGGATAGATTGAACGCCACGGGCAACATTATAGTGCTCCTGACCAACAACCAATGGATCGAGCTGACGGCTGGTAGAATCCAGCGGATCCACCGCAGGGTAAATACCCAGAGAGGCAATCTGACGACTCAGTACTACAGTTGCGTCCAAGTGGGCGAAAGTTGTAGCTGGAGATGGGTCAGTCAAATCATCCGCAGGTACGTAAACAGCCTGTACAGAAGTGATCGAACCGGTTTTAGTGGAAGTAATACGTTCCTGCAGAACACCCATTTCTTCCGCCAGAGTTGGCTGATAACCTACCGCAGATGGCATACGACCTAGCAATGCAGACACTTCGGTACCTGCCAGGGTATAACGATAAATGTTATCAACGAACAACAGAACGTCACGACCTTCATCGCGGAACTTCTCTGCCATTGTCAGACCAGTCAGCGCAACACGCAGACGGTTTCCTGGTGGCTCATTCATTTGACCATATACCAGAGATACTTTATCCAATACGTTAGAGTCGGTCATTTCGTGGTAGAAGTCGTTACCTTCACGGGTACGTTCACCTACACCGGCAAATACAGAGTAACCTGAGTGCTCAATCGCGATGTTACGGATCAGCTCCATCATGTTTACGGTTTTACCTACACCCGCACCACCGAACAGGCCGACTTTACCACCCTTAGCGAATGGGCAAATCAGGTCCATTACTTTGATACCGGTTTCCAGCAGCTCTTGAGAGTTAGATAACTCTTCATAGCTTGGAGCCGAACGGTGAATAGCCCAACGCTCTTCTTCGCCGATATCACCTTTCATGTCGATTGGTTCACCCAATACGTTCATGATACGGCCAAGTGTCGCTTTACCAACGGGAACTTCGATTGGGTGACCTAAATCAGTAACGCTTAAACCACGGCTTAAGCCATCAGAAGTACCCATTGCAATACAACGAACAACGCCGCCGCCCAACTGCTGCTGTACTTCCAGCACCAATTTAGCTTCGCCGTTTTGAACCTCAAGTGCATCGTATACTTTTGGTACGGTATCTTGAGGGAATTCGACGTCCACCACGGCGCCGATTACCTGGATAATCTTTCCAGTAGCCATCTTGAATCCTCTACGTAATTCGTAAACCTAGCTGTTAAACCGCGGAAGCACCCGAGACAATCTCGGTCAGCTCCTGAGTTATGCTGGCCTGACGAGCTTTGTTATAAACCAACTGCAGCTCTTTGATCAGGCTGCCACCATTATCAGTCGCGGCTTTCATCGCCACCATTCGTGCGGCCTGTTCACTAGCCAGGTTTTCAACGACGCCCTGATAAACCTGCGATTCTACATAACGACGCAGCAGTATATCTAGCAACGCCTTAGGATCAGGTTCGTATAAATAGTCCCAGGATTTCTTCTTCAGTGTCTCATCATCTCCAGCAGGCAGAGGCAACAACTGAGTAATAGTAGGTTCCTGAGACATTGTATTGATGAACTTATTCGTCACCACATACAATTTATCCAGACGTCCTTCATCGTATGCCCGCAACATGATATTAACCGGCCCGATTAATTCGGACAGTGAAGGGTTATCTCCCATGCCTGTTACCTGAGCAGCAACGTTGCCCCCAACAGAAGCAAAGAAAGAGGTCGCCTTAGATCCGATAAGTGCCAGATCACACTGGACACCTTTATCAGACCAGTCTTTCATGTCTAACAACAGTTTTTTGAACAGATTAGTGTTCAAACCACCGCACAAGCCACGATCGGTAGAAACAACCAGATACCCGACACGTTTGGTTTTACGTTCTTCAAGGTATGGGTGTTTATATTCCAGATTACCTAACGCAAGGTGACCAATCACGCTACGTATGGTTTCTGCATAAGGACGGCTGGCCGCCATGCGATCCTGCGTTTTACGCATTTTGGACGCAGCAACCATCTCCATCGCTTTAGTGATTTTTTGCGTGTTTTGCACGCTGGCGATCTTGGTACGTATCTCTTTTGCGCCGGCCATTCCTGATTCTCCTCATTAACCAGACGGCCCATGTTTAATTAAACCGGGCCGAATAGTGTTACCAGGACTGAGTTGCTTTGAAGGAATTAAGCAGAGCGTTCAGCTTTGCTTCGATCTCTTCATTGTAACCACCAGACTGGTCAATCTCTTTCAGAAGATCAGCATGTTCACGGCTGGCATACGCAAGCAGCGCAGACTCGAAATCAATAACTTTAGCAATTTCGATATCTTCCAGATAACCACGCTCCGCAGAAAACAGAGACAGTGACTGCTGTGCAACAGACATTGGTGCATACTGTTTCTGTTTCAGCAACTCAGTGACTTTTTGACCATGATCCAACTGCTTACGGGTTGCATCATCAAGGTCAGAAGCAAACTGAGAAAACGCTGCCAGTTCGCGGTACTGAGCCAAAGCAGTACGGATACCACCAGACAACTTCTTCACGATCTTAGTCTGAGCTGCACCACCGACACGGGATACAGAGATCCCTGGGTTAACTGCCGGACGAATACCCGCGTTGAACAGACTGGATTCCAGGAAGATCTGACCATCAGTAATTGAAATAACGTTTGTTGGTACGAATGCTGATACGTCACCTGCCTGAGTTTCAATGATAGGCAAAGCCGTCAGAGAACCCGTTTTACCTTTCACTTCACCATTAGTGAACTTTTCTACATATTCAGAGTTAACACGCGCAGCACGCTCCAGCAAACGGGAATGCAGATAGAAAACATCACCTGGGAATGCTTCACGCCCTGGTGGGCGACGCAACAACAGGGAAATTTGACGATAAGCAACAGCCTGCTTAGACAAATCATCGTAAACAATCAGCGCGTCTTCACCGCGATCGCGGAAATACTCGCCCATTGCACAACCAGAATATGGCGCCAGGTATTGTAATGCAGCAGATTCTGAAGCAGTTGCAACAACGACGATAGTATTGGCAAGAGCACCATGTTCTTCTAATTTACGAACAACGTTCGCAATAGTAGAAGCTTTCTGACCAACTGCGACATAAACACATTTAATACCTGAGTCACGCTGGTTAATAATTGCGTCAATAGCCAGTGCTGTTTTACCCGTCTGACGGTCACCGATAATCAGTTCACGTTGACCACGACCGATAGGGATCATGGCGTCGACAGATTTATAACCAGTCTGTACCGGCTGATCAACGGATTGACGGTCGATAACGCCCGGAGCAATCATTTCAACAGCAGAGAAACCATCATGCTCAACAGGACCTTTGCCATCAATTGGCTCACCCAGCGTGTTTACCACACGACCAAGCAGACCACGACCAACAGGAACTTCAAGAATACGGCCAGTACATTTGACCTTCATGCCTTCTGCTAAGTCAGCATACGGGCCCATCACAACCGCACCTACGGAGTCGCGCTCCAGGTTCAATGCGATTGCATAACGATTGCCAGGCAGTGCGATCATCTCACCCTGCATAACTTCGGCTAAACCGTGAATACGAATGATACCGTCATTAACAGATACAATCGTACCTTCATTGTGAGCTTCACTCACTACATTGAACTGAGCAATGCGCTGCTTGATCAGTTCGCTGATTTCGGTGGAATTCAGTTGCATATGCTCCAGTCCCCTTAAGACTGCAAGACGTCTGTTAAGCGATCTAAACGGCCACGAATACTGCCATCGATCACCAAATCACCTGCGCGGACGACCACACCAGCAATAACAGACTTATCAATTTTGCAATTCAGCTTAACTTTGCGTGACAGACGTTTTTCCATCGCTGCAGAAATTTTAGCCAGCTGTTGTTCACTCAGTTCGGCTGCAGAAATCACTTCAACATCAACGGTTGATTCAAGTGACGCACGCAATTGAATAAATTGCTGCAAAACTTCAGGTAACGCCAATAAGCGACCATTTTCTGCCATAACACGAATAAAGTTCTGAGCATGTTCATCAACCTGTTCACCGCAAATTGCGATAAAGGCATTGGCTAATGTTTCCGATGCCAATGAACCGGAAAGCAGATCACCAACTTGCTCATTACGAGTCACCTCAGCTGTGAACACCAGCATATTCTGCCATTGTTCTAGCGATTGTTTTTCCACAGCAAAGTCAAAAGCTGCTTTGGCGTAGGGGCGAGCTACAGTAGCGAATTCAGACATGCCCCTCCCTCCTTACAGTTCAGCGACCAGTTTATCAACGATGTCGCTGTTAGCAGCTTCATCCACGGAACGTTCGATGATTTTCTCGGCACCTATGATAGCCAACATAGCGACCTGCTTACGCAACTCTTCCCGAGCACGCTTACGTTCGGCATCAATTTCTGCCTGAGCTTGCGCTACGATTCTGTTACGTTCCTGCTCAGCTTCCGCTTTTGCATCATCAAGGATCTGGGCTTTTTGTTTATTAGCCTGTTCGATGATGACCTGAGCTTCCGCTTTCGCTTTCTTCATTTGGTCGGTCGCATTGGCTTGCGCTAAGTCCAGGTCCTTTTTGGCGCGTTCCGCAGAAGATAAACCGTCAGCAATTTCTTTTTGACGCTTTTCAATGGCCGCCATGATTGGTGGCCATACAAACTTCATACAGAACATAACAAACAGGACAAACGCAATGGCTTGGCCGAGGATTGTTGCATTAAGATTCACAGCACAATACCTCTTTTTAAATTAATGAGTTGACGTAGTTTCAGATTTTTTCTGCAAACTACGCGACAGCAAACATTACGTACAAGCCAAGGCCCACAGCAATCATCGGAATGGCGTCAACCAGACCCATAACGATAAAGAACTGTGTACGCAGCAGAGGGATTAAATCCGGCTGACGAGCAGCGCCTTCCAAAAATTTACCTCCGAGGATGCCGATACCGATCGCAGCACCGATTGCCGCCAGACCCATCATTACAGCGGCAGCCATGTACAGCAGATCCATATTCAGGTTTTCCATGACAGTCTCCAGTTTGTTTCAGTTAAAACACAGTTATTGTGGTAAAAATTAATGTTCTTCAGATGCCATCGACAGATAAACAATCGTCAGAACCATGAAAATAAAGGCTTGTAACGTAATAATCAGTATGTGGAAGATAGCCCAAGGCAGGCTGAGCATCCACTGCGACCACCACGGTAACAGACCAGCTATAAGAATAAAGATCAATTCACCTGCATACATGTTACCAAACAGTCGCAGACCGAGTGATACCGGTTTTGAAAGCAGGCTAACCCCTTCCAGAATTAAGTTAACTGGAATAAACAATGGATGATTAAAAGGCTGTAAAGTCAGCTCTTTTGTAAAACCACCAACTCCTTTCATCTTAATGCTGTAATAGAGGATGAGGACAAAGACACCAATAGCCATCGACAAAGTAATACTGACATCTGCTGTTGGTACCACACGCAGAGCAGGTAAGCCGAAGACATGTTCACCGATATAAGGGAGAAAATCGATTGGCAGTAAGTCCATCACGTTCATTAATAACACCCAGACGAACACAGTCAGTGCCAAAGGGGCAATAACTTTGCTCTTGCCGTGATACATATCACGGACACTGTTATCAACAAAACCCATGATTAATTCTATAGCAGTCTGAAGTTTGCCAGGTACGCCACTGGTGGCATTAACCGCAACCTTTCTGAATACATACAGAAATAAAATCCCTAATACGACTGAGAAAAAAAGCGAGTCAATGTTCAACGTCCAGAACGTTGCAGAACCACCAGAGTTGGGATCGACCAACTCAAAGGTACGTAGGTCCAACTGAAGGTTATTCAGGTGGTGGCCTATGTAGTCCCTTGCAGTTGAAACTTCTCCTGATGCAGACATGATGCCTCTTACCCTTTTGTTGTTGAAAACCTAACCGTTTATCACAGCTGGTGCGATGATCTGCACAACCAGCACCGCTAAATAAGTCAAACCCAGTGGTGCAAACGCCGCTTTAAACACGCCTAAAGCAACAACCAGCACAGCTATTGCAATAATAACCTTCAACCCTTCGCCAATAGCGAAAGACCATGCAACACGTACAGGAACACTTTCTTCTTTTACTTTCTGAAAACTGGCAAATAGCATAAAAATGGCATTAGGTAACCAACATGCTAATCCACCAACAAAAGCAGAAATGCCCCATTCTATACTTTTGGTACAAAAAGCCACACTGAGAACAACAAAAGTCATTAACTGCAAAAAAAGCAGTTTCAGTGCAATTCTACCGCTGTAAAGGGATACAGACATGACTTTTATTTTCTCCCCTTGCACGCCTTGCATATCAGGTTTTGCTAAATGTTGTATAAAACTGCCTTTGCTTAAGTGTGTCAAGTGACAAAAACGTGCAAATTATACGGGCAGCCAAAATGAATTCAATCCATAAGTAGCGAAAAGGTGAACAATTATTTAAATTTTTTACTTTGGTGCCAAATTGTAAGCTAATTATTGTGCTGATTTCCCATCTCTAATAATTTCATACTCTCAAACTTAAGTGTGATTTGAATCACATAAAATTTTCATTTGTTAGTTATATTTAACATTTACAGGGAATAAAAATAAAAAATATCAACATTTAAATCAATAAGTTAATTTAAATTTATAGGAAAAGGTTATTATATTATTGACTTAAATTACCAAGCTAATTTTTAGCTGCTTTAAAAAAGCGAATCTGATGAAAAAACGCTTTATCTGATTTTTAAAGTCCCAACTATCTTAATATCAAGATAACGTTATTTTTATGTAATAACTCGGTAAATTAAAGCTGAAACGAGACAAATCATAATTGACGATGTTGACCACAGTATATTGTGCTCAACATCACTAATTATTTATAACTTTATTGACAAATAACAAACTTAGTTTGATTTAAGGATAACCAAATGGCGTTGCCCTTCCAGTTCAGGAACATCTAACTGAATAACTGAATCAACAACAATTCCGGAAGGTAACATGGTAAATTCTTCCTTAGGAAGCATGCCTTTAAGCGCATAGAATCGTCCATGAACAGATTCAGGCAAATGGCAGCACCAAGAGACCATATCCTGTAATGAGGCAAAAGCACGGCTAATAACGCCATCAAAAAGCGGCTCAGAAGAGTACGTTTCAACCCGGCTTTGCACTGGTTCTATATTATCCAAACCAAGTTCATGCTGAACCTGGCGCAAGAATCTAATTCTTTTACCTAAACTATCCAACAATGTGAAATGAGAATCTGGACGAACAATGGCTAATGGGATCCCCGGTAACCCCGGACCTGTGCCTACGTCTATAAAACGATGACCCTGTAGATAAGGGCTGACAACAATGCTATCCATAATATGACGTACCAGCATTTGCTCTGGCTCACGGACAGACGTGAGATTATAGGCTTGATTCCATTTGTTGAGCATATCAACATAGGCCATGAGCTGCTGTTTTTGCTGTAGTGAAAGCGCTATTCCTGCTTTAGTCAGCAGAAATTCCAGTTTATTAAGCACAATAAAAATCCTCTCAGGCACTACGGCGCAGTAAGCCCTGTTTTTTCAGCCATACAAGTAAAATCGAAATTGCAGCAGGTGTTACCCCTGAAATGCGTGAAGCCTGACCAATTGAGTTTGGCTTGTGATCATTAAGTTTAGCGACAACTTCATTAGAAAGACCACTAACTTGACGGTAATCAAGATCAACCGGTAATGACGTGTTTTCATTACGCAATTGTTTTTCAATTTCTTCCTGTTGACGGGCAATATACCCTTCATATTTAACTTGAATTTCAACCTGATCAGCTGCCTGTAGTTCTTTAAGGCCGGGTGAAAACAGTGGTAATGAAGTCAGAATCTGATAATTCATTTCAGGGCGACGCAATAAATCTTCTCCATTAGCTTCTTTTGATAATGGCATTTTTAATATGTTATTGATGTCGCTAAGATTATTTGAATGAGGATGAATCCAAATATTACGCAAACGCTGACGTTCCTGTTCAATCATCTCTACCTTACGGCAGTAATATTCCCAGCGGTAATCATCTACTATCCCTAATTCGTGGCCCTTTTCTGTTAGACGAAGGTCAGCATTATCTTCACGTAACATCAAACGATATTCAGCCCGGGAAGTAAACATACGGTATGGTTCTTTAGTCCCTAAGGTACATAAATCATCAACCAGAACGCCAATATAAGCTTGATCTCGGCGAGGGAACCAACCTTCTTCCTCCGAAGCATAACGTGCTGCGTTAAGACCAGCTAGGAGTCCTTGAGCAGCAGCTTCTTCATAGCCGGTCGTACCATTAATTTGCCCGGCAAGGAATAAACCGTGGATGAATTTACTTTCTAATGTTTGTTTTAGATCTCTTGGATCGAAGAAATCATATTCTATTGCGTAGCCAGGACGAATAATACGAGCATTTTCCATTCCTTTCATGGAGTGAACAATTTGCATCTGTACATCGAACGGTAAGCTGGTAGAGATACCATTTGGATAAATTTCGTTACTGGTCAGCCCTTCTGGTTCAAGAAAGATCTGATGAGCATTGCGATCCGCAAAACGCATGACTTTATCTTCGATCGAAGGACAGTAACGTGGGCCGATCCCTTCAATAATCCCTGCATACATTGGGCTGCGATCTAAATTATTACGGATTACATCATGTGTTTTTTCATTGGTATGAGTGATATAGCATGGCATTTGTTGTGGATGCTGTCCCACATTTCCAAGAAAAGAGAATACTGGTGTTGGATTATCACCTAGTTGCTGTGTTAGTTGGCTAAAATCAATAGTCCTAGCATCAATACGTGGTGGCGTACCTGTTTTTAATCTGTTTACACGTAAAGGCAACTCACGTAGACGCTGTGCTAATGAAATTGCTGGAGGGTCACCAGCTCTTCCTCCACTGTAATTTTCCAGACCTATATGAATTTTACCATCAAGGAACGTACCTACTGTCAGAACAACTGCTTTGGCTCTGAATTTAAGTCCCATACGAGTTACTGCACCGGTGACAGCATCGTTTTCAACTATGAGATCTTCTACGGGTTGTTGGAAAATCATTAGGTTAGGTTGATTTTCTAATGCTGTCCGTATGGCTTGACGATAAAGAATTCTGTCAGCTTGGGCACGTGTTGCGCGGACAGCGGGTCCCTTACTAGCATTTAAGGTTCTAAACTGAATACCAGCCTGATCAGTAGCTTTAGCCATTAAGCCACCAAGCGCATCAATTTCTTTAACCAGATGTCCTTTACCGATCCCACCGATGGCTGGGTTACATGACATTTGGCCCAAAGTATCAATATTGTGAGTCAGTAATAAGGTTTGACGACCCATACGAGCAGCTGCCATAGCAGCTTCAGTACCGGCATGACCACCACCGATAATGATGACGTCAAATTGCTCTGGATAAAACATGGTGATGAACCTTTAGTTATAAGAATGCTTAGTGTTGCATTAAGGGAAGAGAATTCTACTCAAGTTTGGGCGATAGACCAAGTAGGTAAGATCGCAGGTAATTAAAAGAAGATCTTTTTTATTTAAAGATCTCTTTATTAGATCTTTTATTAGGATCATGATCTTTTGTGGATAAGTTGTTTTTACTTAGAAAGATCATAACATTGTAAAGGATCATTTACTGTGAATGATCCGTGATCCTGCCCGGTATAAACTGGGATCTAAACTGGGAGTTATTCACAACACGATCATGGACTGATAGTTATACTATGGATAACTACGGGTTAACCCCGGCTTTTTATATGAGTTATCCACAATCGTTCGCTGTTTTTTTGTTCAAACTAGAGTGAGTTTGCCCAAATTTTAACCCACTCTTCAGCAGGATCTTCGGGGATCTCATGCTGTTGGATATCAATTTCCAGACGATCACCGAGGCGCTTGGCTCCATTTTCCACTAATAGTTGATCAAACGATCTTATTGCCCCACAGAAAGTATCGTATTCAGAACTGCCAATACCAACAGCGCCAAATGTTACTTTGCTGAGATCAGGTTTTTGTTCAGAAATTTCTTCTGCCAGTGGTTGTATATTTTCCGGTAATTCTCCTGCCCCATGTGTGGATGTGACTATCAACCAGATCCCTTCCTGAGGAAGCTCATCTAGAGAGGGGCCGTGCTGCATTTCGGTGGAAAAACCAGCATTTTCCAGAATTTCAGCCATATGTTCAGCTACGTATTCAGCACTACCCATGGTGCTGCCGCTGATTAAAGTAATAGTGACCATAGTGATCCCAACAGATTTCAAGAGCGGCTATTGTACGCTGTGAATCTGTTGGGATCTACCTGTGGATAATGTGGTTATAACAAATTTTATCTTATGGCTTGATTGTTCGCATAATCGGGTTTTGCAAGGAGATCAGGGTTTCTGTTGATTGGATCTCATCAATAGTCTGTATTTTGTTGATAAGTACATCTTGAAGAGATTCAATTGAGCGGCACATAACTTTAGTAAAGATGCTGTAGTGACCAGTTGTGTAGTAGACCTCAACGACTTCATTCAGGTTACTTAATTTTTTCAGGGCTGATGGGTAATCTTTAGCGCTTTTAAGAATAATGCCAATAAAGCAACAAACATCATAACCAAGTTGTTTAGTACTAATATCTACTCTGGTACCGGTGATGATCCCTGCTTGCTTCATTTTTTCTACACGAACATGAATGGTTCCTGGGCTGACAGTAAATTTCTTTGCCAGTTCAGCATAAGGTATGCGTGCGTTGTCCATTAAAGCGTGAAGTATGCCGCGGTCCAGATTATCGATCTGATAAATATCTGCCATTTCTAGCTCCATTTTTTATCGAATTTTCATTTTTACTCTATTGAAAATGAATTTTATAAAGCATAAAGACTATTTTTATTAAAGTATATTGAATTTATACCTCATTCTATTGCTTAATGTTTTCAACAGGACATCAGGGCTACCTAAGAATTTGAGAATAATATTATGAAAAAGTCATTTATTGAGAAGCAGCAACAAATCAGTTTCGTGAAATCTTTCTTTTCCCGTTTGCTGGAAAGCAAACTGGGTCTGATTGAAGTACAAGGGCCAATCTTAAGCTGCTTGGGTGATGGCATTCAGGATAACTTGTCCGGCCATGAAAAGGCTGTTCAGGTAAAAGTGAAAACGTTACCGGATTCAACTTTCGAAGTAGTGCATTCATTGGCTAAATGGAAGCGTAAGACATTGGGTCGTTTTGATTTTCAGCCGGAGCAAGGGCTTTACACTCACATGAAAGCATTGCGTCCGGACGAGGATCGCTTAACACCAATCCACTCTGTTTATGTTGATCAATGGGATTGGGAAAAAGTGATGGGAGATGGGCAACGCTCACTTGCTTATCTAAAACAGACAGTAGGCAAAATTTACGAAGCAATAAAAGAAACAGAAAAAGCTGTCAGCAAAGAGTTTGGTCTGGCACCGTTCCTGCCAGATCAAATTCACTTTGTTCACAGTGAAACACTTCTGAGCCGCTATCCGGATCTGGATGCAAAAGGTCGTGAACGTGCTATTGCTAAAGAATTGGGCGCTGTTTTCCTCATTGGTATTGGTGCTAAATTATCTGATGGTCAAGCACATGATGTTCGTGCTCCGGATTATGACGACTGGACGACGCCAAACAGTGATGGTTTTGCTGGTCTGAACGGCGACATTATTGTTTGGAACCCTGTTTTAGAGGATGCTTTTGAGATCTCTTCCATGGGTATCCGTGTTGATGCAGAAGCACTAGAGCGCCAATTAGGGCTGACAGGTGATGAAAAGCGCTTGCAATATGATTGGCATCAGGCATTACTTAAAGGCGATATGCCACAGTCGATTGGCGGAGGTATTGGTCAATCCCGTTTGGTGATGCTACTGCTGCAAATGAAACATATCGGTCAGGTTCAATGCAGCATATGGTCACCTGAAGTACGCGAAACTGTAGAAGACGTGCTCTGATTCGACTCAGTGACGCCATTTTCGCAGTAAACGGCTTTTAAGTCCGGTATCGAAACGCCAGATATGATCGAATATCCGCATAATACTGGGCTTACCATATTGGGACATGGAGACCGCATGGAAGCGGTGTTGCTGATGCTGTTGCAGATTTTTTATCTGATGGATTAGTGAGTCCGGTAAACGCTGGGCAATGAAATCTGAAATAACAACAGCATCAGCATCTTTCCAGCATTGCTTTTTCATTTTTTCTATTGTGCTTGCCAGACAAAAAGCTAAATCTGTTCCTCCTTTAAAAGTCTGGCTGAGAAAACGAATAGCTTGTTCCAGGCCATCTGGTGAAGATAGTTCATAGTGCACAATTTCTGTAGCAAATAACATGATGTGACAGTTGCGATCATCTGCTAGTGCAATGCGTAACAGTGCCAGACAAAAGGCTTTGGCACATTTTTCATTGAATCCTCCCATTGAGCCGGAAGTATCTACACAGACAATAAATGGCCCTCTTGGCTTTTCCTCCTGATTATAATGAATGACTGGTCGAAATGTTGTTTTCTGTTGCCAGCTATCGCCTTGTAAGCGATAGGTCAATAAGCGCTTTTCCACCAATCTGCGATAAAATTCATATTCCAGATCTTCAATTCCCAATATTGCTAATTCTGTTGGTAATAGGCGTAAAATATCATCACTTTGCCCTATACCATTTACCTGTTCAGGAACGGTATCTGATGTCTGTTCAATGGTGGTAAAGGGCTCGAGAAGATGGCTTTCCTGTGGTTTTGATTTTGCAGATTGGCTACGACCAAGTAATTGAGCCAGTTTTTCCAGTTCTGGTTGTTGATGGAGAAATTCACTGTAGCGAATCAATAGCTGTTCATCATTTAGGGAATGGTTTAACTGACTTTTACTCATATCCCATAATCGTCCTGCGGCCCTGTCATTTTCACTGAAAACAGGATCAAGATTACCGCTTAGTGTCAGTCTTTGTTGCAGTTCTGCCAGTAATTGCTCTTTTTCTTGTTCCAGTAATTTCTTGTGGAAAGTTGTGGTTTGCAGGATCAAGCTGAGCCGCCATCGTTGGATAAACAGGATTTGTAATGTGTTTGAATGATCGGTGGTGTCGGTTACCAATTTCTGTGCTTCTTCAATAAAAGGAGATTTAATTTGGTTCAGTATTTCCAGAATATCGGGAAGTTTAAGATAAAAATTATTAGTGTTGGCTGACAGTAACTGTTGATATAACTGAAATTCTTCTGCCAGGGGGGCAGGAATTAGTGCTTCTTTAATTCTTTGTTGTAAATCTTGTTTCCAACCGGGAATATCTTTCAGTAGCGCACGTTTTAAACGAGGATATTTTTCAAAAAAGATAGTTAATTGAGGAGAAGCCAGAAGAGTTAATATGACCTCTTCTATCAGCTCTCCTTCGTTTACTGACAATAAAAGATCAAGGGTTGTTAGGCTAATCATTTAGTTAGTCTCCCATTTTTATTTTCAGTTGGTTGATTCTGTCTGTCAGTTGGATAAAACTTTGTTCTATTGCAGCAAACCAATGGTTTTCAATGAATAAACATGGCTGATGCTGACTAAATAATTGGCGTTGATGGTGGATCTCTTGATTAATTTTTTCCAGTTTTTCCAACCACTCTCCGTTTTTTTCGTTTTGTTGATGTTGACTATCCGGTAAATATAAAGTAGAGGAACGGCGACTAATATCAAAAATCTCTGGTTGGTGTATTGAATTAATTTCGGCGACTATATCTTGTGGAAAACCAATACCATTCAGACGAGCTGGTAAACTTCCACCTTTATTTATCCAGGTGTTTAGCGTCTTTTTTTCCGTTTCAATAAAATTGACTTGAATATCATGGATATGAAGAGGTGTATGCAGGAACAAAGTCAATTTTTCTTCATTGATGTGATCGGGTAACGAATATTGTATTTTGCGTCCAAACAAACCTGTTTGTTTTTCCAGGTACAATGCCTGCTGATTATTTTTATCCTGACGAACTTGAATCCATTGGTGATAAAGTGAATCAATTTGCTGAGATGATACTCTTTGCTGATATGCTTGTTCGATCATGAGAGTATTCAGATATTGAGGTAATAATTTGAAAGAGTGAAGATCATACCACAGACAATCTTTTAACAATATTAAATCAAGTGGTGATATTTCTCTTCTGCCATTGAAGAAAGCGCTAGCTTGTAATAAATGAATTGCTTTCTTCCAGCGTCGGTCTGAAACATAAGGTGAATGTTCTGTCGAATCAAGTTGCTGACGTAGATGATAGATAATATCAAAACAATTCTCTGGTAGGACTATTTTATTAATCTCTTTTTGCCATTGATGAAATTCTTCATTTGTTATCTGGATATTTTCCGGGACAGGGTTATCATTTTCATTTTTGTGGTTAGTAAGTAGTGCCCGGAAGTTCTGTTTTTCTTGAATTTTATCCAACCAAATACGGATTAGCATTCGGTCATAAAGAGCCTCAAGGCTGCTATCTGTTTCAGGTAATTCATTAGATGCTGTTATCAGTAATCGCATCGGAATTTTCTCTTCTGTATCCCCATTCCTGAATTTTCTTTCGTTAATTGCAGTCAGCAAGGTATTGAGAATTGCCGGGCCTGCTTTCCATATTTCATCGAGAAAGACAATTTCAGTTTCAGGTAAATAGCCAGTGGTCAGCCGCTGATAACGTCCTTCTTCTTTCAATGCCTGAATAGAAAGAGGACCGAAAATTTCTTCGGGAGTGGAAAAACGGGTCATCAGATACTCAAATGCTCTGGCATCACGAAACGCAAATTTTAATCGGCGGGCTATCAGACTTTTTGCGATCCCAGGGGGACCAAGCAGGAAAACACTTTCCCCGCACAGTGCAGCTAGTAAGCATAAACGAATTGTCTGTTGTCTTTCATACAGACCACTTTCCAGATAGTTACTTAAACGAGCTATTTTTTCCGTTAATTGCATAATTCATACCAATATTATCTGTTGGGATAAATAAAATCTAATCACTCTTCTTCATAGATTTTAATCATCATTTATTGATAAAGACTATATTTACCTTAAAAATCGATTCAGCGTCAAATATTCAATAAGTTAACGTTTATTTTTGTTTTTTTTATTGTCGAAACGTTATCGATAACGATCACACTTTTGTATTATTAATGTTGCATTTTAAATGTTACTTTCTATATTGCTTTAATAGCGAAACGTTTCGCTAATGGAATAAAAAAATGAAAAAAGGTGTAATACTTAATTCTGAAATTTCAGCCGTAATTTCTCGGTTGGGACATACTGACCAGATTACAATTGGCGATATTGGATTGCCAATTCCTTCTTCAGCCCAGCGGATTGATTTAGCGCTAACCCAGGGGATTCCTAGTTTTATATCCGTTCTTAATGTCGTGACTCAGGAAATGCAGGTTGAAGCTGCATTTTTAGCAGAGGAGATCATTGTCTATAATTCTTTGATACATAAATTAATACTAGCTCAGATTAAGGAACTGGAGAAACAGCAACGGGACTCAATTATTGTGAAATATATCAGTCATAATATATTGAAACGGAAAACGGAACATAGCCGAGCGATGATTCGTACAGGAGAAAATTCTCCTTATGCCAATATCATCCTTTGTGCTGGTGTAACTTTCTGAGGTGGTTATGCGACCTGCACTGGAACTAAAAGGAATTAGTAAATCTTTTCCTGGTGTTAAAGCATTATCCGGCGCAGCATTACGTGTTTATCCGGGTAAAGTCATGGCATTGGTCGGGGAGAATGGTGCAGGTAAATCCACGATGATGAAAGTGTTAACTGGAATATATACTAAGGATACAGGTGCAATTCATTATCTGGGAAAAGAAGTGATTTTTTCTGGCCCTAAAGCCTCTCTGGAAGCGGGTATTGGAATTATCCATCAAGAATTAAATCTTATTCCCCAACTGACTATTGCAGAAAATATTTTCCTGGGGCGCGAATTCGTTAATAAATTTGGTGCCATTGACTGGAAAAAAATGTATCAGGAAGCCGATCACCTTTTAAAGAAGTTGAATTTAAGTTACAGCAGTCACTGGCGGGTAGCTGAACTTTCTATCGGTGATCAACAAATGATTGAGATTGCTAAGGTGCTGAGTTTTGAATCCAAAGTTATCATTATGGATGAACCAACTGATGCACTGACTGATACAGAAACTGAATCATTGTTTAACGTAATACGTGAATTGACATTGCAAGGGTGCGGTATTGTTTATATCTCTCATCGTCTGAAAGAAATTTTTGAAATCTGCGATGATGTTACGGTATTCCGTGATGGACAATTTATTGGTGAAAAATCGGTAAAAGAGTTAAAAGAAGAGACTTTGATTGAAATGATGGTTGGGCGAAAACTGGAAGAGCAATATCCTCGTCTAAATTTGCCTCGTGGTAAGAAGCGACTTGAAGTTAAGCAAATTTCTGGTCCGGGTGTGACAAATGTTAGTTTTTCCCTTTATAGTGGAGAAATTTTGGGTATATCAGGGTTGATGGGGGCTGGCCGCACTGAATTAATGAAAATTATTTATGGTGCGTTGTCAAAAACTCAAGGACAAATCACTCTGGATGGGAAGCTTGTTGTAGCCCATGGCCCTCAGGACGGGTTAGCTTGTGGGATTGTTTATATTTCAGAAGATCGGAAGCGTGATGGATTAGTTTTGGATATGTCAGTTAAAGAGAATATGTCTCTTACCGCCTTACGTTATTTCAGTAATAAATCAGGTAGCCTGAATCATAAAAAAGAGCAGCAGGCAGTCAATGATTTTATCAAGTTATTTAATATCAAAACACCTTCGATGGAACAGACGATTGGCCTGCTTTCTGGCGGTAATCAGCAAAAAGTGGCAATTGCTCGTGGATTAATGACCAGACCAAAAATTCTTATCTTGGATGAACCGACTCGGGGAGTAGATATTGGTGCAAAAAAAGAAATTTATCAGCTAATTAATCAGTTCAAAAAAGAGGGGTTGAGTATCATCCTTGTTTCTTCTGAAATGCCGGAAGTGATAGGAATGAGTGATCGTATTTTGGTCATGTATGAAGGTCATATCAGCGGAGAATTTTTTGCTGAACAGACAACTCAAGAAATTTTGATGGCGGCGGCTGTTGGCAAACAATATGGAACGATTCAGGAGTAATTCAGTATGAATTCGAACATATCACCGACATCTAAGCGTTGGTTTATTAAAGAGTGGTTATTGAAACAAAAATCATTGATTGCGTTGTTAGTATTGATAACCGTAGTTTCTTCTCTTAGCCCAAATTTTTTCACGTTAAATAACTTGTTTAATATTCTGCAACAAACATCAGTCAATGCCATTATGGCAGTTGGGATGACATTGGTTATTTTAACATCGGGTATTGATCTGTCTGTTGGTTCATTGCTTGCATTGACAGGCGCAGTAGCTGCTTCATTGGTTGGTATGGAGGTTAATGCGCTGGTGGCTGTAGTGGGTGCTTTGACTTTAGGTGCTGTGATCGGCGCCTGTACAGGAATAATCATTGCTAAAGGTAAAGTACAGGCTTTTATTGCCACTTTAGTCATGATGTTACTACTTCGTGGAATAACCCGCGTCTACACTGATGGCAGCCCAATAAATACAGGATTCAGTAATAATGCGGATCTGTTTGGCTGGTTTGGTATTGGTCGTCCACTGGGAATTCCTACTCCAATATGGCTGATGTTGATAGTTTTTGCTATTGCATGGTATCTCCTGCATCACACTCGTTTAGGTCGTTATATTTATGCTTTGGGTGGTAATGAATCGGCTACCCGTTTGTCTGGTATCAGTGTCGATAAAATCAAGATTATCGTTTACGCCTTATGCGGCTTACTGACTGCATTAGCCAGTATTATTGAAGTAGCCCGTCTTTCTTCTGCTCAACCAATGGCGGGGAGTGGTTATGAATTGGATGCTATTGCCGCTGTCGTTTTGGGCGGAACCCGTCTGGCTGGTGGTAAGGGATTAATTACGGGGACTTTGATTGGTGCGCTAATCCTCGGTTTTTTAAATAATGGCTTAAACTTATTAGGTGTTTCTTCTAACTACCAGATGATTGTTAAAGCAAGTGTAATATTGCTGGCAGTTCTGATTGATAACAAAAGTGATAAATAACCTCATCCTACAGGAAATAACACAATGAGAATGAAGAAATTAGTCACAACTTTATCTGCTGTTGCACTAGGCGCGACTATAAGTGTAAATGTGTTAGCAAAAGATACTATCGCGTTAGTCATTTCTACACTAAATAACCCATTTTTTGTCACCATGAAAGAAAGTGCTCAAAAACAGGCGGATAAATTGGGTTATAACCTAATTGTGCTGGATTCTCAGGATAACCCAGCGAAAGAATTAGCCAATGTTCAGGATTTGACGGTACGTGGTACTAAACTAATGCTGATTAACCCAACTGATTCTGATGCTGTAGGTAATGCCATTATCATGGCTAACAATGCGAAAATCCCGGTAATTACTCTCGATCGGATAGCGAATAAAGGTACAGTTGTCAGCCATATTGCTTCTGATAACCGCCAGGGGGGTAAAATAGCGAGTGATTTTATTGCTGAAAAACTGGGGAATGAAGCCAACATTATTCAGTTAGAAGGTATTACTGGCACTTCTGCTGCCCGTGAACGTGGTGAAGGATTTAATAAAGTAGCACAAGAACATAAGTTTAATGTGTTGGCTAGTCAGCCTGCTGATTTTGACCGCACTAAGGGGTTGAATGTTATGCAGAACTTACTGACAGCTCATCCGGCTATACAAGCTGTATTTGCTCAGAATGATGAAATGGCGTTGGGTGCTCTGCGTGCTTTACAGATAGCAGGTAAAAGTGATGTATTAGTTGTTGGTTTTGATGGCACGGAAGAGGGAATCAAAGCTGTTCAAAGTGGGAAATTAGGCGCGACAATCGCTCAGCGTCCTGACCAGATTGGTATTATTGGCATTCAGACAGCGGACAGGGTGCTGAAAGGCGAAAAAGTTGATGCCGTTATTCCTGTAGAATTGGAGCTGGTTATTAAAAAATAAATCGGTATTACTGTGCTGTTGCTAATTGATGGTAACGGCATAATGGAAAAGGAATAGATTTAATGGGTACAGCAAGACTTGCAGTGCTTGGCAGCATTAATGCTGACCATATTTTGAATCTTGAATCGTTCCCTCGTCCGGGTGAAACGGTGATCGGAAAGCAATACCAGATTGCTTTTGGTGGTAAAGGTGCTAATCAGGCGGTAGCAGCAGGTCGTAGTGGTGCTGATATTGCATTTATTGCTTGTGTCGGTGAAGACGATATTGGTTCCCGTATCTGCCAGCAGTTAGCAATGGATAATATTAAAACTTTTGGTATTGAAGTTATTGAAGGGGAAACAACCGGTGTAGCGCTGATTTTCGTTAATCAGCAAGGTGAAAATGTTATTGGTATCAATGCGGGGGCTAATGCTGCACTGACACCAGAATATTTCTATCGCTACCAAAATATTATTGAAGAGGCGGATGCATTATTAATGCAACTTGAGTCTCCATTGGAAACCATACAACTTGCCGCAGAGATAGCTAAACAAAATGATACGAAAGTAATACTTAATCCGGCGCCGGCACAAAAATTATCGGATCAATTGCTCTCGCTGGTGGATATCATTACTCCGAATGAAACTGAAGCTGAATACTTGACTGGAATTACAGTAAAAGATGATTCAGGTGCAGAAAAAGCGGCTCAGATATTGCATGATAAAGGCATTGAAACAGTCATTATCACATTGGGTAGCCGTGGCGTATGGTTGAGTGAAAAAGGTCAGAAGGGAGAAATTGTTTCAGGATTTAACGTTAAAGTTGTAGATACTATTGCAGCGGGAGATACTTTCAATGGCGCGTTCGTGACAGCTTTGCTGGAAGGAAAAGCAATGTTATCTGCGGTACGGTTTGCCCACTCTGCTGCTGCAATAGCGGTAACCCGTCAGGGAGCTCAGCCTTCTGTCCCGTGGCGAAATGAAATTGATGCATTTTTAACGGAACAGGACTGACTGTGGCTACAATGAAAGATGTTGCTCGTTTTGCAGGCGTCTCCACATCAACTGTGTCTCATGTTATTAACAATAACCGTTATGTCAGTGATGGTGTAAAAAAGAAAGTTAATGATGCTATTGAGCAACTAAATTATGCGCCATCAGCACTTGCACGAAGTCTTAAAATCAAGCAGACCAAAACTATTGGTATGTTGGTAACAACCAGTAATAACCCTTTTTATGCTGAAATTGTAAGAGGGGTTGAAAGAAGCTGTTATGAACGTGGTTACAGCCTTATCTTGTGTAATACAGAAGGTGATGCCAAACGGATGGATTACAGCATGGAAACGTTGCTGCAAAAGCGAGTAGATGGGCTGCTGATCATGTGTACTGAGAACCAGCACAATTCTTGTAATGTTTTGCGCCGTTATCCCCCTTTACCGATGGTCATGATGGATTGGTCTCCATTTGATATTATTAGCGATGTTATTCAGGACAACTCCTTGTTGGGAGGGGAGATGGCCACCAATTACCTCATCAGTTGTGGTTTTAAGAAAATAGCCTGTATTGCTGGTCCGCAAGATAAAACGCCTGCTAGCCATCGGTTGGAAGGATATAAAAAGGCAATGGCAGACGCTGGCCTTGTTATTCCTAAGGGGTATGAAATTTATAGTGATTTTGAATTTTCTGGTGGTTTTGAATCAATGCAAAAATTGCTGCAACATCCAGAGCTACCAGAAGCTGTTTTTGCTGGCAATGATGCAATGGCTGTTGGCGCTTATCAGGCTCTTTATCAAGCAGGGCTTTCCGTGCCGAATGATATATCTATCATTGGTTATGATGATATCGACCTGGCCCCTTATATGATCCCACCTTTAACAACCATTCATCAGCCAAAAGATGAATTGGGAAAACTGGCTGTTGATACTTTGCTTTACCGGATGGATAACCCAGGGAGTGATCCTAAGTTGTTAGTATTAACTCCAACATTGATTGAACGTAACTCAGTTTCCCGTCCTTAAGTATTCTGTTTCTTACTTCTTGATCATATTATCGCCATCTTCCTTATGTAATAACAGGAAGGTGGAAGAAGAGAGTAAAGTGATTATTCCCACGGTAATAAAAGTGTTGTGGAAGTTATCGACAGTTGTTCCATAAGGTATGGACTCATAAAAACGGAGAATAGCTGCACTCGTTGCAACACCGAAACTAATAGACAACTGCTGAGTTACCGCTAATAAACTATTTCCTGAGCTGGCATTATTATCGGTCAGATCAGCCAGAGTAATGGTGTTCATCGAAGTAAATTGAATGGACACGGCCATACCTAGTAAAAATAGTGGGATAACTAAAAGAACAACGGACATTTCTGGTGATTGCAGTGAAAATTGAGAAATCATTAATCCGATGATAACTGTTATGCTAACCAGAGTTTTACGATAACCGAAACGTGTTAATACATTAGTAACAAAAGATTTAGCTATAACAGAACCGATAGCTGTTGGCGCCATCGCCATCCCGGCAAGGATTGCTGAATAACCAAAACCAACTTGTAGCATCAGAGGCATCAGAAAAGGAATACACCCAGTTCCCAGGCGCGTAGCAATATTACCGATAATACCGATAGAAAATGTGCGAGTACGGAATAACTTCAGGCTGATAAGTGGTTGAGGGTATTTTCTGGCATGCATCAGGTAGCCAAATAATATCATAAAGCCGCCGACCATAATTATGAGAGGTATATAGCCTGGTAACGAACTCTCCCCCAATAAATCCAAACTAACGGAAACCATGACTAAACTCAGTCCAAAAAGTATGAAACCGAAAAAGTCGAATGAACGTTTTGGCATTGTAAAATTAGGCATATGCTTTTTAGCATAAATAATCCCCAATAAACCAATTGGAATATTGATAATAAATATCCAATGCCAGGTAGCATAAGTGACTAATAATCCCCCGAGCATAGGACCAAGAATTGGTCCTACTAACCCTGGCATGGTGACAAAATTCATAACGGCTAAAAGTTCACTGCGTGGGTATGCGCGTAATAAAGCAAGGCGGGCAACCGGCATCATCATTGCACCACCAATTCCTTGAATTACACGGGAAATAACCAGAAAAGCCAAATTACCTGACAAAGCACAGGCGAGGGAGCCTAAAGAAAATAAGGATACCGCAAAAATAAATATCCGGCGGGTACCAAAACGATCTGCTAGCCAGCCACTAACTGGAATTAGCAAAGCAACAGTCAAAGTATAGCTGACAACAGCGGATTGCATTGCCAGAGGTGAGTGTTCGAGGCTTTCAGCAATAGCGGGCAATGCTGTGTTGAGAATTGTTGCATCTAAAGCTTGCATAAAAAAAGCTATTGCAGCAATCCAGGGTAGCCCCGCCATATTACGAGCGGTTTTTACCATTAATCGTCCTGCTGTATTTATCTAACCCATGTTTGATTAGATATTAATCTAACACATTACTATATAAGATCATTCATACTCTGTTAATAACTTTTGGCAAGCGAGAAGTGCTCTGCGACTGTCACCTTTGATGATTGAATCAACAATTGTTTTATGAGCTTCCAGTTGCACAACTTTGTCGGAAATAATAGCTTCGAAATAGTTCTGATAAACTGGACGAAATAAGTTGGCAAAAGAACCTAAAAATGGGTTTCCACAGGATTTATAAATGGTGTGGTGAAACTGGTAATCAATATCTATCCATTTTTCCCGGTTAAAATTTTCTTTCAGCAGATACATTTCACCTATGAGTTGTAAAAGCTGCTTCTTTTGTTCTTGTGTGGCGTTTTTTGCAGCAAGAAAGCAAGCTTGTGGTTCTATTGCCAATCTCACTATATGGAAGTGTTCAATCACCTGGTTAAGATTATCACGATTCATCCACCACTTTAATAAATCCTGATCAAGGAAATTCCAGTGCATAGTTGGCATGATGCGGGTACCAATACGTGGGCGTGGTAATAGCATACCCTTGGCTGCAAGTATTTTTATCGCTTCGCGAACAGAAGTTCTGCTGACGTCGAACTGTTCAGCGAGTTCTATTTCACCAGGGAGGATGGTTTCAGTTTTATATTCACCAGACAAAATCTGTTGTCCGATTTTTTCAGCTAAAAGATAAGAAAGGTTTTTCTGGGAAGCTTTTCTTTGTTCTTTAAATTGCATAGTAGATTTGAACCTTTTCCCGCATTTATCCATTTATACTACTTTAGTTTGGAAATAATTACTGTCGATGACATCCGTTTTTGTGTAAAAAGAAACCAAAAATACACGTTTTGTTGAAAAAAGCCGCGAATAACAGTTTTTTTTAAATAAACGCTTGCCAGCGCCGAAGAACCCCCTATAATGCGCCACCACTGACCGACACAACGCTGACAAAACGTGTGAGGCCAGGCAGAGCAACGTGAATAAGCGCTTGACTCTGCGGGCGAAAAGCGTAGTATACGCAGCCCGGCTGAACCAGAATGTTATTTTTTAGTTCAGCCTGCTCTTTAACAATTAATCAGACAATCTGTGTGGGCACTCACAAGACCGTATCACAAAGAAATACACTAAAGTCTTGAAGAGTGAACAACAGTTGATTCATGACGAATGAACAGTAAAATTCTTTGAGCATCAAGCTTTTAATAGAAGAGTTTGATCATGGCTCAGATTGAACGCTGGCGGCAGGCCTAACACATG
>NZ_PUJV01000006.1:0-220994 GCF_011189495.1 Photorhabdus stackebrandtii | reverse complement strand
GCGGTAGCTCTGATATTATGGGTGATGTTTAGCCTGTTATTCGGACAAATAACAGGCACTAAAGAAGGGGAGCTGGATTCAATTTGACGCGTTGAAAAAATGACCTCAACCCTTTTGCGACACCCTCTAAAGAGGGTGTCGCAAAAGGCGAGGGTTTACGGCGGGTCTTGCTAAATTTATTAATGAACACCAACCATAAGTTTTCCCCAGCAAGAGATCAATCAAGCTATGCTCAAAATTTTGCGGTAAACTGACTTTTATAATGCAATTGCAATAAATTCACTTATAACAGTCACAGGATAAACAATGGAAGTACTAAACGAGATCATGCAAGCATTATGGCAGCATGATTTTTCCAAACTTGCCAACCCCGATGTTCTCTGGATTATCTATGGCATTCTGTTTGTAACACTGGTTCTGGAAAATGGTTTATTACCCGCCGCTTTTCTGCCCGGTGATACGCTATTAATCCTCGCCGGCGCGTTGATTGCCAAAGGGGTAATGAGTTTTATCCCAACCGTTTTCATACTGACAGCTGCGGCAAGTATCGGTTGCTGGCTCGGCTACCTTCAAGGACTATGGCTTGGTGATACAAAACGGGTTAAAGGTTGGCTGGCGCAACTTCCTATTCAGTACCGCCAACGGGCCAATATGCTGTTTTTCAAACATGGTCTGGCCGCTTTGTTGGTTGGCCGTTTTCTGGCTTTTGTCCGTACTCTGTTACCAACACTGGCAGGTATATCCGGACTCAACAGTAAACGTTTTCAAATTTTTAACTGGCTCAGTGGCTTACTATGGGTAGTCATCATGGTCGGTTTTGGTTATCTCCTCAATCAGATCCCGTTTATTAAAAACCACCAGGATCTGGTGATAAACATTTTGATCATTTTACCCATCGTGCTGTTGTTAAGTGGTTTAATCGCCTCTCTGCTGATGTACTGGTGCCACAGGAAAACCACCGCAGCAAAACGTAAATAAAAGTCATTATGGTTTACAAGCCGCAACAGGATTTTTATTCTTAACTTAATGCGTCAATATTATGTGAACTGCGGCCCAGTCAATGGGTGATATTCCTGGTGTCGCCGCTCCATAAAACCGGTCAATTCATGTATTGAGCCATATCTTAGTCAAAATGCATGGCTTAGATCACGCCTGTCGTATTACTTTCTTCAATTACCTTTAACATCAACTTAATATCAACCACCCTGCTATGAGGCTACGTTATTAATTTTAGCTGATATTTTAAATCTATCTTTTAGGAGGTAGTCATGGACAACCAACCAATCATCAGACTCGCTGATGGAAACCATATGCCACAATTGGGGCTTGGGTCATGGGCCGCAGATAATCAACAGGTAATTACCACAATCCATGCTGCTCTGGATATCGGTTATCGGGCAATTGACACCGCCGCTATTTACAATAATGAGGAAGGAGTAGGCAAAGCGCTACAAGAAACAGATATCCCCCGTGAAGATATCTTTGTCACAACCAAATTGTGGAATGACCGGCATGGTGATGTTCGCGCCGCGTTGACAGAAAGTCTGGAAAAATTGCAACTGGATTATATTGATCTTTATCTGATGCACTGGCCTGCACCACCACAAGATCAATATGTAGAAGCCTGGCAGCAATTTATTGAATTACAGAAAGAGGGGCTTATCCGCAGTATCGGGGTTTCTAACTTCCACACCGAGCATCTCCAACGGCTGATCAATGAAACTGGCGTTCATCCCGTGATTAATCAGGTCGAATTACACCCACTACTGCAACAACGCCAGCTTCATGCCTGGAATGCCACTCATAATATTGTTACCGAATCCTGGAGCCCGCTGGCACAAGGTGGTGAAGGCGTATTTGATAATCAATTGGTTCAACATCTGGCACAAAAGTACAGCAAGACACCAGCTCAGATAGTTATCCGCTGGCACATCGATAACGGTATGATTGTGATCCCAAAATCAACCACATTATCAAGACTCAGAGAGAATTTTGAAGTGTTCGACTTCAAATTGGACAAAGAAGATCTGACCACGATGACAACACTGGATATCGGCAAACGTCTGGGGCCAATCCCTGAGACATTCGTTGATTTCAGTGAATTCAGTCATCTCCTTGATTAATTGATTTCAATGATTAATGCTGAAAGGTGACTAAAAAATCCATATAGCGATAATAGACCATAAGAATTAAAACGTGCGCGGCATTAATACCGCGCACCAAATTTTGATTTACTGATTGGCAGGTATGGTCACTAACTGCCCCACAGAGCCGCGATCGGCCATTTCCAGGATCTGGCTGTAATACAGGAATGGGAAGTGTTCATAAGATGGCTGGTTCATATAAACCAGTAATTCCACGCGCCCATTAACCCAGACGGTATCCTTCCAACCATAATCCTGTGGCTGAGGTGTCTCACCATTGTGATTTATCACTTTAAACTGCACACCGCCAATATGGAACGGCTGTGGGAAGGTTGCATTTACGATCCAACGCTCCCATGTTCCCTGCTGGCTGGTAATATCTACCCGGTTCATATCCCACAACACACCATTAATTCCCGGCGTATTACCATCAAGATAAATTTCCCGGTTACGGATTACGTTAGAAACCGGCATAACATCATCGACCAGACGGGATGGCAAGGCATCTGTCACCAAAGATAACAAACCTGTCGGTTTAATGGTCAGAACTGTGCTGGAAATCAGCATAGTAGAGGGTTCAAACAACCCACGCAGCCTGTCAAGTATGCCGGCTGATTCACCCGCGGTAACAGAAACTTCATCCCCTTCAGACATATCAATCAATACTTCACGCCGTTCACCTGGCGCAAGGGACAGTTGCGGAACCGCTACCGGCGCAGGTAATAACCCCAAATCGGTGCCTATCATATAGAAAGGACGACCATCACTGATCTGTAGCTGATATCGGCGGGCATTGGATGCATTCAGTAAACGCAGACGGATCCAACCACGGGATACTTCAATAAAAGGATTTTGTACGCCATTAACCAACAATGTATTACCGATAAACCCACCACCCGCGACGGGTTGATACTCAGGAACACCAAAATTATCCAGCCGTTTATCCTGCAAAATAACCGGAAGGTCATTAACACCATAATGTTTTGGCAACGGCAAATGACGGCTGGTTTCATCTTCCACCAGCCACATTCCCGCCAAGCCATTATAAACATGCGGTGCCATCCGGTTAGGGGTATTGGCATGATACCAGCAAGTCGCCGCCTGCTGACGAATAGGCAACACCGGCGACCAGTCAGCCCCCGGAGAAATCTGACGGGCTACCCCACCAGTCAGCGTTCCCGGTAATTGCAATCCGCTGACGGTCATCGAAACCGGCTCCGCTAACCGATTACTGTATATCAGTTTGACGTCATCGTTTTTATGAACCCGGACAGTCGGACCAAGATATTGACCATTAATCCCCCACACACTGGTTTTATATTGTCCATCAAACGTCCAGTGGGCTTTTTGTAAAGTCAGAAATAGTGGCTGCCCACCACGAGATTCCAATAAAGGGGGAATCGGCAAGGCAGTTTGCTGATTTTTGCTGGCCCCAACCACAAAAGGAGCGGCTCCGATACACATTGCCAAGCCTGATGTCTGAATAAATTGGCGCCGACTAAATGACATATTTTCTCCGCAACAAGCCCAATTAAATTCCGGGTATTATGTGCCTCAGAAATACCTGAAATATTGCAATCATTCATCTGGAAGCTAATAACTCATTATTGAAGTTATTAAAGTTTATTATCCTTTTGATTGCATTTAACAAGAATATTATTTATCAAGCGCTCATCATAACGCGAATAGGCAGAGAATTAAACTATCTGAATGCATTACACGAATCTATCTCTGTAAGCGATCAGTACATATCATTTCTATCAATACATTGTGGACACGGACAACAGGCAAAAATCCTCACATACACCAGATATGTGAGGATTAAAGTACGTTCGCTTTTGTCAAGCCCACCCTTAATTACAAAAAAGACGGCAAACAAAAATAACCTATTATGAGTACTTACCCTGCTCCTTCATTGCAGCTAATTCCTCATCCAGCGCGTCTATTTTGTCTTTCATTATCTGATGACAATATTCTGCCAATTCACGCACCTGCTCTTTGGTATATCCGGAAGTATCAATGGGCGGCAACATTTCCACAATAACGGTGCCATTATCCCAGCGATTCAACTTAATATTGCCATTCGTGATGGAAGAGACACAAACCGGGACAATCGGCACTCCCGCAGAGATAGCGGCATGGAAAGCACCGGTTTTAAACGGCAGCAAGCCACGGCCACGGCTGCGCGTCCCTTCCGGAAACATCCAGACAGAAATATCGCGTTCTTGAATCTGCTCGACAACCTGGGTAATAGTGCCGTGTGCTTTAGCACGGTTATTTCGATCAATCAGAATATTACCTGTCAGCCAATAAAGCTGACCAAAAAACGGGATCAGCACCAGACTTTTTTTACCTACCGTCACCGTACCCGGCTGAACCGCATTGGACATGGTTATCATGTCATAGTTGTTCTGATGGTTGCCTATATAGATACTCGGACCATAATTTTTGGCGTCAGCAGGAATACGCTCAATTATTTTAATGCCAAATATTTTCGACAACCGACCAAACATATTACCAAATACCATGACATGGTCCGGATGACGGGGTCTGAATAAACAGTAAATACCACCGAGTACACACACCACAATCGAAAACAGGATAACAATAATGCCACGAATAATAGCTAACATAGCTGCCTCTTGTTTAACGGGCCTCACTCAAGCCCGTTAGTTTCATTTAATTCCACTATTTAGTTACACCGATCGCAGAGAGAGGTGTATCAACCTGAACCCGCTCAATACGTTGTAACCCACGAGGTAGAGATGTTCCTTTACGCCCACGCTCTGCACGGAATTTCTGTAAATCCTCAGGACGCAGAGTCAGTTTACGTTTACCAAAGTAAAGTGTAATTGACGATTGTGGCGGTAGTATCAATAACCAACTCAATAGATCATTTTCTGACGCTGACTGAACAGAGATGATCTTATTTCCTTTCCCTTTGGAAAGCTGAGGTAAATCCGCAACCGGAAACATTAACATCCGGCCTGCACTGGTGATTGCCAGCAGCATATCATCCTGCGCGTTATTTATTTCCAGCGGCGTCATGACGCCAGCCTTTTCCGGCAATGTAATCAGTGCCTTACCCGCCCGGTTTTTGGCTACCAGATCACTAAAAGTACAGATAAAACCGTAACCGGCATCAGATGCCATCAAAAATTTCTGTTCATCAGGTGCCATCAGTACATGTTCTACCGTCGCACCCGCGGGCAGGGTCAATTTCCCCGTCAGTGGCTCCCCTTGACCTCTGGCAGAAGGCATATCCCGCGGATCAAGCGAGTAGCTACGGCCCGTTGTATCAATAAAAACCACCGGCTGATTGCTCTTACCACGAGCCGCGCCACGGAAACTGTCGCCCGCTTTGTAATTCAGCCCGGCCGGATCGATCTCATGACCTTTCGCACTGCGCACCCAACCCATCTCTGACAGTACGATGGTCACTGGCTCACAAGGTGTGATGTCGTGCTCGCTCATGGCTTTGGCTTCATCACGCTCTCTCATTGGAGAACGACGTTCATCGCCATAAGTCGCCGCATCAGCAATAATCTCTTTCTTTAATAACGTGTTCAGCTTACGCTCAGAACCTAAAATTGCCTGTAACTTATCACGCTCTTTTGCCAATTCATCCTGTTCGCCACGGATTTTCACCTCTTCCAATTTAGCTAAGTGACGTAATTTCAGTTCCAGAATGGCTTCCGTCTGAGTCTCACTTAAACCAAAACGTTCCATTAACACCGGTTTTGGCTCATCCTCACTACGAATAATGTGGATGACCTCATCAATATTGAGAAACGCGATCAATAGACCTTCCAGCACATGCAGGCGTTTAAGGACTTTTTCCAGACGATGGTTCAAACGCTTACGTACCGTTTCCCGGCGAAATACCAGCCATTCGGAAAGGATCTCAACCAAACCTTTTACGGTCGGGCGGTTATCCAATCCGATCATATTCAGGTTGACGCGATAACTCTTTTCCAGATCGGTTGTCGCAAACAGGTGGTTCATTACCTGCTCCACATCCACCCGGTTTGTCCGGGGAACAATCACCAGACGGGTTGGATTTTCATGATCAGATTCATCACGTAAATCATCAACCATCGGCAATTTTTTAGCCCGCATCTGGTTGGCGATCTGTTCCAGTACTTTGGCACCAGAAACCTGATGTGGCAGCGCAGTGATCACCACATTGCCATCTTCTTTTGACCAAACTGCACGCATTCGTACCGAACCGCGGCCACTTTTATAAATTTTACGGATATCTTCATGCGACGTGATGATCTCCGCTTCGGTCGGATAATCAGGACCTTTAACATGTACCATCAGCTCATCAAGGGAGCTTTGTGGCTTATCCAGCAGCGTTATCAGTGCATTAACCACTTCACGCGCGTTATGAGGCGGGATATCTGTCGCCATCCCTACCGCAATACCGGTGGTACCATTCAGGAGAATATTGGGTAAACGCGCCGGCAGCATTTTCGGTTCCTGCAATGTGCCGTCAAAGTTCGGTACCCAGTCAACAGTGCCGTGCCCTAATTCCGTCAGCAGCAACTCTGCATATTTGGACAAACGGGATTCGGTATAACGCATCGCGGCGAAAGATTTAGGATCATCCGGCGCCCCCCAGTTCCCTTGTCCATCCACCAGTGGATAACGGTAAGAGAATGGCTGCGCCATCAGCACCATCGCTTCATAACAGGCACCATCACCATGTGGATGGTATTTACCCAATACATCACCTACAGTACGGGCGGATTTCTTAAATTTAGCGGTATTGTTCAGCCCAAGTTCTGACATGGCATAAACAATACGGCGCTGAACCGGTTTCAAACCATCACCGATAAAAGGCAGCGCCCTGTCCATGATGACGTACATGGAGTAGTTCAAATAGGCGTTTTCAGTAAACGAGTGGAGCGGCAAACGCTCCACACCATCGTGAGTTATCTCACTCATTCGTTAATTTCCTCAGAATCTTCTTTGACTATCCCTGTGGGCGTTACACTTCAATTTCCACAGTATCACCCTTATCTTGCAGCCAGTTACGGCGATCTTCTGAACGCTTCTTCGCCAGAAGCATATCCATCACAGAGAAGGTTTCCTGGTAGTTTTCATCATTGATAGTCAATTGCACCAGACGGCGGGTGTTCGGGTCTAACGTCGTTTCACGCAGTTGCAGTGGGTTCATCTCACCCAACCCTTTAAAGCGCTGTACGTTAGGCTTACCCCGTTTGCGGCTTAGGCGATCCAGCACCGCGATCTTTTCCTCTTCATCCAATGCGTAATACACTTCTTTGCCCAAATCGATACGATATAAAGGCGGCATTGCCATATAAACATGGCCATTCTTAACCAATGTTGGGAAGTGGCGGACAAACAATGCACACAACAGCGTCGCAATATGCAAGCCATCTGAGTCGGCATCCGCCAGAATACAGACTTTACCATAGCGTAACTGGCTGAGATCGTTGCTATCCGGGTCGATGCCAATAGCAACTGAGATATCATGGACTTCCTGTGACGCTAACACTTCATCCGAAGAGACTTCCCAGGTATTCAGAATTTTTCCTTTCAACGGCATGATCGCCTGATACTCACGATCACGGGCCTGTTTCGCCGAACCGCCCGCAGAATCCCCTTCCACCAAAAATAACTCGGTGAGATTCAGATCCTGTGATGTGCAGTCAGCTAATTTTCCCGGTAACGCAGGGCCACTGGTCAGTTTTTTACGCACCACCTTTTTCGCGGCGCGCATTCTGCGCTGTGCGCTGGCGATCGCCAATTCAGCCAATTGCTCTGCTTCCTGAACATTCTGGTTCAACCACAAGCTGAAAGCATCTTTGACGACACCAGAAACAAAGGCAGCGGATTTACGGGAAGAGAGACGTTCTTTCGTCTGACCGGCAAATTGCGGGTCCTGCATTTTTACAGACAGAACGTAAGCACAACGATCCCAGATATCATCGGCAGAAAGCTTCACACCGCGTGGCAGGATATTGCGGAATTCACAAAATTCACGCATGGCATCCAGTAACCCTTGACGCAGCCCGTTTACATGGGTACCGCCCTGCATCGTCGGGATCAGGTTCACATAACTCTCAGTCAGGAGATCCCCCCCTTCAGGCAACCAGAGCAGCGCCCAGTCAACCGCTTCAGTTTCACCGCTGAAAGTACCGACAAAAGCGGCTTGCGGCAATGTTATCAAGCCATTAACCGCCGCCATCAGATAGTCGGTCAGACCATCGGCATAACACCATTTTTGCTCGGTATCGTTGATTTTATCTTTAAAAACAATTTCCACCCCCGGACACAAAACCGCCTTCGCTTTCAGCAAATGCGTCAGACGAGAAACCGAGAAACGTGGGCTGTCAAAGAAACTTTCATCAGGCCAGAAGTGAACACTGGTACCGGTATTGCGTTTACCACAACTGCCGATCACCACCAGCTCCTGCACTTTATCGCCATTCTCAAAAGCGATTTGATAAACCTGGCTATCACGGCGGACGGTAACTTCAATCCGCTTAGACAAAGCGTTAACCACCGAGATCCCCACACCGTGAAGGCCCCCGGAAAACTGATAGTTTTTATTAGAAAATTTACCACCGGCATGTAAGCGGCTCAGGATCAATTCAACCGCTGAAACCCCTTCTTCCTGATGAATATCAACCGGCATACCACGGCCATCATCAATGATCTCCAGTGACTGATCGCTATGAAGGATCACTTCAATATGTTTAGCGTGACCCGCCAAAGCTTCATCCACGCTGTTATCGATCACTTCTTGTGCCAAATGGTTCGGACGAGTTGTATCAGTGTACATTCCCGGACGACGGCGAACCGGCTCCAGACCACTGAGAACTTCAATGGCATCTGCGTTGTAACTAGATTGAGTCATGTTGTAATTCTGTCGGTTGCTTCTTGATTAAAGGGCTAATCAGTTTTGTATACTGTTGATAATACCAGTCGTTCAAACATTTTTGGCAAGTTTTTTCTCGCCATCACTGGAAAACCCAAGAAAGTTGATGATTTGTGGGAAATAGTGCTCAAACCCGATAAAAGTGTGACTACCACCAGATTCAATAGTTTGCTTACATAATACAAGATAGGCAACGGCCTGACGATAATCCAGCACCTCGTCCCCGGTTTGCTGCAATAACCAGATAAGATCCGGTGACTCTAGCGGTTCAATATGCATGATTTTGAGATCATGGATATGGCGCTGTTCAAAAGTATACCGTTGATTGGTATAGGGGTTAATATTTTCCCCAAGATAATCCCGCAGTAACTCAAACGGGCGAACAGCCGGATTGACAACAACTGCGGGTAAACTGAAACATTGTGAAAGCCATATCGCCAGATAACCGCCGAGAGAAGAGCCAACAATCCCCAAATTATCCCCGGCACGTTCCACCACCAGATTTTCCAGCAGTTCAGCCGCTTCTTCAGGATACGGCGGTAACTGAGGCACCAACATGTCAATGTCAGGATGATGCTGATGCAGCCACTTTTTCAGGGCATTCGCTTTTGCAGATTGCGGGGAACTGTTAAAACCATGCAGATAGAGTAATGTTGGCATCAGGCTGTGTCCCTCAATTGTGCGTAAATACCACTGGCCGCTATGTTCCTATGCGATAAGCCACAAATGGTGAGGCTTGGCAGGCCCAATAAGCAGAGAGTAACACAGCGGCACAAGGAGACAAACACAACCTAGTATCCATCCGAATCTAAATCAGGGCAGAATTCATTGCTCTCCAGTCTATGGACCTGAGTTGTCAAACCAAATTCGCCACGGTCAGAAATAGATAATTCGAGATAACGCCATCCCGGCGCAACCGTATCAAGCGTAAAATTAGTGCAGTGTGGCTTGAATTGCACGCTTGTTGATGGTGTCGCCATCATACGAATGCCATTCCAGTCCATATCCACCTCCTGATGGATATGCCCGCAAAGCATCGCCTTAACCCGAAAATAACCTTGCAGGTACTCAGCCAAGATATGTGAATTACGCAAGCTATGCTGATCCAGCCAGATGCAACCCGATGGTAATGGATGATGATGAAGCAAGATCACCGTGTAACGCTCAGGATATATATCCAGGCACTTTTTCATCCATTCAAGCTGATATTCCGACAGCTCTCCGTGCGGAACACCTGCTACCTGACTATCAAGCATCAGGAGTTGCCAATGCTCACCGACCAAAATCTGTTTCGACGGAGAAACACCCGCGGCCGCCAGAGCATCCACCATAGCAGGCTGGTAATCATGATTACCGGGCAACCAGACACAAGGTGCCGGCAAACGGGCAATACCATCGGCAAAATGCCGATAGGCTTCCAGCGACTGATCCTGTGCCAAATCACCTGTCGCAACGATTAAATCAATATCAGCATTTTGTTTGAGGATGGCATCCAGCACCGCGTGGTAACTGCGATAAGTATTAATACCCAACAAAGTCTCTTCTTTGCCGGCAAAAAGATGCGTATCTGTTATTTGCAATATTTTGGCTGTGGTTCCTTCTACCACAGGCAGTTTAAACTGGCTTTCCAAATGGTTTCCTTGTCCTATAAATCATTGGCGAGCATCATAACCCGTTTTAACGCAAGAGATCTGCTGACTGGCACACACTTCCCTTTTCTCGGTTAAAAATCAGGAATTATCTGAATTCCACGCTTTTTTTAACTTTTCATGGTGCAATGCTAACCATTGTATCGCAATCACTGAAGCGGCATTATCAATAATTCCCTCTTCCATCCATTGATAAGCCTGCTCACGGCTGACCACATGCACCCGAATATCTTCATGTTCACCCGACAATCCATGAATACCGGCAGCTTTAGTGACATCAACTTCCCCCACCATCACAGAAATACGTTCAGTTGTTCCTCCAGGGCTGGAGAGGTAACTTAACACCGGTTTACAACGTTTAACTTCAATTCCCGCCTCTTCCATCGCTTCACGGCGCACCACACGCTCTACATCTTCGCCCTCTTCAATCATACCGGCAATAATTTCCAGCAACCACGGCGTTGCTTTAGTTTCTATCGCCGGAATTCGTATCTGTTCGATCAACACAACTTCATCGCGGCGTGGATCATAAGGCAACAGAGCCCCCGCATGTCCCCGTTCAAAAACTTCGCGACTGACCTCTTCGCTCCAACCACCAGCAAACAGACGATGACGGAAGCGGTAATTTGTCAATTTGAAGAATCCTTTGTACAAACTCTTTTTCGCGATAATTTCCACATCTTGTTTATTCAGCATGACTGGCATTGACAGCTTTTTATTCATAAAATTCTCCTGATATACTTCCTTACTTGCTAGCCACTAAATGATATTAATCAAGCAGAGTTAAAAAATTCACCTTTTGGTGGTGTAAAGTTAAGCTAAATTAAGGCAATATGGCACAAACGGCTACCTTCGACTGATAGCATACTCTGCTAGAATCAGTGATATTTCGTTTTTCATCAAGGCAACAAGCAAAATAGCTGCACAACAAGGAATGCAAATGAAGAAACTGCTCTCCCTTTTTATCGCTATGAGCCTAGCGGGATTTAGCTCTGTCAGTCAGGCTGAAGATCTTTTGCAGGTTTATAAGCAAGCAAAAGAAAGTAATCCTGAACTACGTAAATCAATGGCTGAGCGTAATGCGGCTTTTGAAAAAATTAATGAATCCCGTAGTCCATTATTACCTCAGTTGGGATTAAATACGGGATATACCTACAACAGTGGTTACCGCGATACACGTGACACAGAAAACAATGCCTTAAGCGCGACGCTTAAGCTGACTCAAACCATTTTTGATATGTCTAAATGGCGCCAGTTGAACTTACAAGAAAAAACGGCGGGTATTGCTGACGTTACCTACCAGAGCAGTGAACAAAAACTGATTTTGGATAGTGCAACGGCTTATTTCAAAGTACTGCGCGCTATTGATTCACTCTCTTACATTGAAGCGCAGAAAGCAGCTGTTTACCGCCAGTTGGATCAAATCACTCAGCGTTTTAATGTCGGTCTGGTCGCAATCACTGATGTCCAGAACGCCCGGGCTAACTACGACAGCGTGCTCGCTCAGGAAGTAGTCGGCCGCAATGATCTGGATAATGCATTAGAGGCTCTGCGTCAGGTAACCGGTACTTATTACCCTCAGTTATCTTCGCTGAATATTGACCGTTTCAAAACGCATAAACCAGAAGCCGTGGATATTCTGGTGAAAGAGGCGGAGAAACGTAATTTAAGCCTGTTATCTGCACGTTTAGGTCAGGATCTGGCTCGTGAGCAAATCAAAGCAGAACAAACCGGCCATATGCCAAAAATTGATCTAAGCGCCTCTACCGGCGTTTCAAACGTCCAGTCTCACGGCTCCGGCTATGAGCCAGGCAGAAAACCCGGCAATGCCTATAATGGCGAAAACAGTGTTGGTCTGACACTCAGTCTGCCAATTTACAGCGGCGGGGCAACCAGTTCCCGAGTTGAACAGGCACAATATGGTTTTGTCAGCGCCAGCGAACAGTTGGAAAGCACCTATCGCAATGTTGTACAGGTTGTCCGTTCCTCTTTTAACAACATATCTGCCTCCATCAGCAGTATCAACGCCTACAAGCAGGTTGTTGTTTCCGCGCAAAGCTCACTGGATGCAATGGAAGCCGGTTATCAGGTCGGTACACGTACCATTGTTGATGTGCTAAATGCGACGACAACGTTGTACGATGCCAAACAAAAACTGTCCAACGCTCGCTATGATTATCTGATTAATCAACTGAACATTCAGCACGCACTTGGCACGCTTAATGAGAACGATTTAGCAGCTCTGAATAATACGCTGGATAAACAGATCTCAACATCAGCCAGCAGTATTGTTCGGGAAACAGACGCACCAGTAACATCTGGCCGTAATTAATTCAGCCCTTCACCTTCACTAATTAACGGCCCGCCATAAAGCGGGCTGTTTTATTGCCTGCCAACGACAATCTACTCTGTAAGAAAATCTGATATTTACCTTAGTGCAGAAAATATATAAATCAGAAAAATCCTTCAAATGGGTTCCAACTCTGACTATTCACCTTTTCTTTTAGATAATAAGCATAGTTAGCGGTTATTCCCCATATTGCCGCGAAAGCACAGTTAATACTCATGCTAACAACTGGAGAGATCTCAATATTCAGAATACTTTCAATAATCCCTAATAGTATACCCACTACAACAGCGATACCGAATAAAGCCAGATTTTTACGCCATAAACCTAAAACAAAGAAGTAAATAAAACCAAAAAAGAAGGCGATAAAATTCATGTTCAACAAGATACGGCGTCCAAAAGATTCCGCTTTTATAGCAGCGCTATACTCAGATGCCTTAGGAGCACCATGTTGTTCAAAGAATGTAAAACGCGCTTGCCATTTTTTTGAATATTGACTTTTATCCATACTACTTAAGCTCCTTAATTAAAATAGAAAATACAACAATAATAATATAATAACAATTAGTGACTAATTTAAGATTATATTACCGAGATTATTTGCTGACGCTATAACAGCAGATAATATAATTAGTAGATTTATTTACTTCATAACGTTACCCGTTTAATTATCCTTAATTTACTAGAACTTATACGGGCAGGATTAATACCACAAAATGTCAATTACAGCACTGTTTTTTAAAATTCACATATCTATTTCACCACATTAAAACCAGATTTAACGGAATACCAGACAATCAATATCCAGCAACCGCTTTGTCAGACAAAAAATTAGGCTATCAATTCGAAGGTTTATGCTTTAATTTTGCTCATCTTTCCCCTATCCTTAGAGCTATTTCATTAAAGCATCACAGACACTTAAAATCTGGGTATACGACTATGACAATAAAGCGGACCAAAAATATTAATCACGACACATTCCGTAAAGCCTGGCGCAGTTATCGCCTTGCGCCTGTGGCAATGGCTGTCAGTGCGGTTTTCATGTTATCTGCCTGTGAACAGAGTGATGAAACCGTCTCTCTTTACATGAATGCAGATGATTGTTCTCAGGCAAACCCATCACAAAGTGAACAATGTAATCTGACTTACAACAACGCGTTGAAAGAAGCGGAAAAAACAGCGCCTAAATATGCGACCAAAGAAGACTGCATCGCTGAGTTTGGTGAAGCACAATGTACTCAGGCTCCGGCACAGGCGGGCCTTGGCAGCAGTGCATCGGATGGCTCCAGCACAGCTGCGAATAGCAATGCACAAGCCCAACCGCAGCAAAGTGGCAGCTTCTGGATGCCTCTGATGGCAGGTTTTATGATGGGGCGTCTGATGGGCGGCGGCGCAGCACCATCACAACCGCTGTTTAGCTCCAAATCTGCCACCAGCCCGGCAAACGGTAAATTTGTTGATGCGACAGGCAAAAGCTATGGCCCTGCTACTGCTGGTGGCCGTTCCATGACGGTTCCTAAAACCGCTATGGCGCCAAAACCCGCCACGACAACAACTGTCACCCGTGGCGGTTTCGGTGACTCTGTTGCAAAACAGTCAACCATGCAACGCAGTTCCTCTTCTGGCTCCACTTCACGTTCAATGGGGGGCTAATCACGGATGAAACGCATTGCTATTACTGAGCGCCCGGACTGGCGCGAGAAAGCGACAGAATATGGTTTTAATTTTCACACCATGCATGGCGAGCCATACTGGTGTGAAGATGCTTATTACCAGTTTTCTCTTGCTCAAATTGAAGAAATCGAGAATACCACTGCCGAGTTGCATCAGATGTGTTTGCAAGTGGTAGAAAAAGTCATCGACAGTGAAGAGCTGTTGACTAAATTCCAGATCCCAAAACATTGCTGGGATTTTGTCCGCAGTTCCTGGATTACCAGCCAGCCGTCACTCTATTCCCGGTTGGATTTGGCTTACGATGGTAAAAGCCCGGCAAAACTGTTGGAAAATAATGCCGATACGCCAACTTCACTGTATGAATCTGCTTTTTTCCAATGGATCTGGTTGGAAGATCAGATGAATACCGGTTTGTTGCCAGCACATGCCGATCAATTCAACAGCATGCAAGAGCAGTTGATTGAACGCTTTGCTCAGTTGCGTGATGAACATGGTTTTGGCTTACTGCACATGGCCTGCTGTCAAGATACGCAAGAAGATCGCGGTACCATTCAGTACTTACAGGATTGCGCGCTGGAAGCCGGTGTCCCGACTGAATTCTTGTTTATCGAAGAGATCGGTCTGGGTGAGAAAGGCCAGTTTACTGATCTGCAAGACCAGGTGATCAGCAATCTGTTCAAACTCTATCCTTGGGAGATGATGTTTCGTGAGATTTTCGCCACCAAACTGGAAGATGCCGGCGTTCGCTGGTTAGAACCTGCCTGGAAGAGCATTATCTCTAACAAAGCATTACTGCCAATGTTATGGAAGATGTTTCCGAATCATCCAAACCTGTTACCCGCTTATTTTGCTGATGATAACCATCCAGCAATGGACAGCTATGTTATTAAGCCACTGTTCTCACGGGAAGGGGCGAATATCCGTATCATTGAGAATGGTAAGGAAATTGCCAGTGCTGATGGTCCTTACGGTAAAGAAGGCATGATCGTTCAGCAATTCCATACACTGCCAAAATTCGGTGACAGTTATACGTTGATTGGTAGCTGGTTGGTCAATGATCAGCCTTGTGGTATTGGTTTGCGTGAAGACCGTGAACTGATAACCCAGGATTTATCCCGCTTCTATCCGCACATTATTTTGGATTAATATCCAGACAAGGGAGGAATAAGAAAGATCGTAAAATACCGCAAATTCCTCCCTTGAAAATCCGATGAAAAAACATTGTACCCTTACAAGCTTATAAAAAAAGGATAAATAATATGGCGAACACAATATATTTAACCATCACAGGTAAAAAGCAAGGGCTGATATCCAGCGGTTGTTCTACCTATGATTCTATCGGCAATAAATATCAAACTGGTCATGAAAATGAAATTTATGTCTACTCATTTGACCATGATATCAGCAGAGAACAAAATGTTAATCACTCACCTATCTCAATCACTAAGCCAATAGACAAATCCTCGCCGCTATTAGGCATAGCAATATCAGAAAACGAATCAATAAATTGCAGATTAGATTTTTACAGAACATCAAATAATGGTTCTCAAGAAAAATATTATTCAATTGAAATCATGCATGCATCGATAACCAATATATCTACCCATTATCCCAATTCACTTACCCATAATGATGCACAACCCTATGAGATTATATCCATTGCCTATGGAAATATAACTTGGAAACACCATATCGCAGGTACATCAGGATATAGCATATGGGATGAAAGGGTTAGTTGAAATTAATATTTTGGGGAGTAATCCCCAAATAATCCAAATCATTTTATTTCTTTTGAAAAGGCCAATACCAAACATTCTTGATTAAAAACATTAATTCCTTAATAATATCTGTTAATAACCAGAGCTTATTAAAGTCATTTAACACTTTCAGAAAAGGTCAATCCTAAGCAATTCTCTTTCTTTTCACTTCCAACTACAGGCGATTTTGACAGCATAAAAGCATCGTCATATATAGTTTCAGCGCCTTTTATATACCATATGTTATCATTATTTACTGTATAACCAGTTGATTTTATATAATTAACGATTTCATTATAGTTATTCGCCATACGTTTCAAATCACAAAAATAAACAGAGCTATATATAGGTGATGATTCATCATTCGGATAATATTCAAAAAAATAATCCAGAGAAATACGCGGGACTTCTTTTATTTTTTTATGCGTAAGCAGATGATATTTTAAGAAGTCATTTTCTTTATAAATAACATTAGGCATCATAAATAAACACTAATAAAAGTAAATATTATCACCGTTATTACCACTGTTAACTTATTCATAATTTCGACCCATAAAAATTTTATATCCATAATTAATTATAAAAAACCTTAATAAAACCACTATATTACATCCATCATAAAACACCATGTATAAAATAAAATCGCTCGTTAAAATTATAACTTATAAAACAAAAGAAATAATTAAAATTATTTAATCTCTTTTGAAAAGATCAATTCTAAACATTCCTTTTTATTAAAAATAACTTTATCCAAGATAAAATACACATCATCTTTTGAGCTATCTTTATATAACAACGAATTATTTCTTGATATAAAAAAACCATTTTCATTTATATAATGAACCAGTTCATTATAACTGGAGTTTATATCTTTTAAATCACAGAAATAAATGGTGCTTCTTTGTGGTGATGTTTCATCATTCGGCGAGTATTCGAAAACATAATTTTCTGATACACGGGGAGAGTTCCTTATCTCATTATAAGTTAATAAATTATATTTAAAAAAATCTTTCTCACTATAAAATACATTAGGCATTGATAAAAACCACCACCCCCAAAAGATAAGAACGAAGAAAAAAAATACGAAAAAAAAATAATGTTCTCACAACTTAACCTCATAAGAAGCTATTGGCTTTACATGACTTATAACAATATTTTTCTCATAAGAAGAAAAAGGTTTAATTGTATTTAAATAATATGGCAAATTCTTCTTATACGGAAAAGCATTGTTAGGGTACCTCTCCGGATCAGGAAAAACCCAAGGTCTTAACTCTTTATTCTTATACTTACCTACAGGACCGTAATAATCCCATATTTTATATGCATACTCTTTAGATTTGGGTTTTATTAAAGACATATAATCCCTTGGTTGCACTGATTTATAAAAACCCAATAAATTTGAAATTAAATCTTCACAACTAAACCCACTGTCAGTAATATTTGAAAAAACAAAATTTGACTGTAACTCTTCGAACTCTAACGATACACAATACATCATTGAAAATGCAATGGATTTTTTCACTTCAATAGGCAACCCTTTTTTTACCATCCATTGAGCATGAATTGATGATTTAAAAATGTATTTACTCATACCTTGAGCATAATTAACCAGAAAGTACCCTTTCATAAAAGGAGAACTACTTTTCTCAGCAAAGAATCTGACTATTATTGATGCCATAGTGGTCAATAACGATTATTGGAAGTTCTTATGTCCATATCAGCAAAACAGACGATTACCGCGCAGATACCTATCAAACTAGCTACAGCCATAAACGATTTAGCCAAAGAGTTAGACCGCTCAAAGTCGCGGATCATTAAAGAGGCTCTTACCTCAATGATTGAGGAACGTGAACGTCGCCACCAAATGATTTTGTCTGGCCTTACGGATGTCGATACAGGCCGTATTGTTAGCCATTCAGATGTTATTAATTTCACATCCAAGCTGAAAACATGATAAGCATGGAAGTTTATTGGACACTTAAAGCTCAAGATGATTTGGAACGTATCTACCTCAACAAAGCCTACATCCATTAATTTATGGCTGATATATCGGTCTTATATCAATCCGAGAATATCAGGTTTCTCCGTTGTTGATGCCAGCGCCAACAAGCTTGACCTCCCATAATAAGCACACCTCCCAACCAGCGATCCAGAGGAAAACTCTCTATCCAATCCCGCTTATTAGCCAGTAATTCCCGGCCAAACTGCGTCAGCATCAATGTTGAAGACGCAGAGTCAAAATATATTGCCGGTTCTGGTGCAAGGCACAGATTATCAATAATGACATCAAGCATAATATCGCCCAGCCACGGCAGAGGTTCATTATGCTCAGTGAGTTGCTGAAATAATTGCTTATTTGTATGAGGCTGTTCTGCCAGTCAGACAGAAAAGGGAAAGCCATACGGCATACCGTTTCAATGATCATGGGCGCAGCCCTTTCCGCGGACAAGGTGGCGATGATCTCGCCACCGGGGATCCTAACAAAAGGGTAAAAAACTTCAATCAATACAGCACAAAAATTGACTATTTAACCAACCCGTACAGATAACATACTCAATGACCCGGACACAATGCCATCGACAGGAATAGAAACCACCTCTTTTCTATCCCACGTTCCCATGACATACAGCAATGGCAAAAAGTGTTCAGGAGAGGGATTGGATAACTGACCATCTTCTCTGTCCAATGCATGAACCAAAGGATAAGGCTGCTCATTGCTGGCAAGGTTATCACGCACATAATGGTTAAATGTTTCTGCCCAAGGGTACGGTTCAGCATTAGGTTCCTGCCGCTTCATGGCACGAAGGTTGTGTACCACATTACCACTTCCCAGGATCAACACACCTTCATCTCGCAAAGTAGCCAGCTTTTTCCCTAATTCATAGTGATACGTCGCTGGCTTAGCGTCATCTATACTCAACTGCACCACAGGAATATTGGCCTGAGGATACATCTTAATCAGAATGCCCCAAGTCCCGTGATCTAATCCCCATTGATGGTGATCGGCATAAACCGCCACAGGTTCCAGTATTTCTTGCACTAAAGCGGCCAGCTCAGGTAATCCCTTTGCCGGATACTGAGTTTCATGCAATTCCTGTGGAAAGCCACGAAAATCATGGATAGTCTTCGGCTGAGTCATGGCAGTTACAACAGTGCCATTAGTGTACCAATGAGCAGAAATCACCAGAATCGCTCTGGGGACAGGCAACCTTTCGCCAAGCTCACGCCAGGCGTTGGTATAACGATTTTCTTCCAGTACATTCATTGGGCTGCCATGACCAACAAACAGAGCTGGCATTCTGGAAATATTCATACGACCTCCCATACCAAATATAGATAATTTTAATACTTGCAGAGAGATTACGCCTTTCAGACAGGCAAAACAGTGTGCCAATGGTGATGGATTTATTCAAAAAAACTGAAAACCACAGCTTGTGCAAACTGTGGTTTAGGTAAATATATGTGCGTTATAACCGATATTTCAGCCGATTATCAGATGATTACGTTTCAACTGGCTTTCTGATCTACTGCCTGACGATAAGCCACCAAATCTTCAATGGTTACCACCGGCATATTATGCAATTTCGCAAATTGGACCACTTCAGGAGTACGCGCCATTGAACCGTCATCATTGGTCAATTCACACAACACACCTGCTGGCTTGAAACCTGCCAAACTGACCAAATCAATTGTCGCTTCAGTATGTCCCTGACGGGCCAGGACACCACCAAGCTGTGCGCGCAGTGGAAAAACATGGCCCGGACGGTTCAAATCACTTGGCTTCGCATGATCCGCAATCGCTGCACGAATGGTTGTGATACGGTCAGCCGCAGAAACACCAGTTGTCACACCCTGAGCAGCCTCAATGGTTACAGTAAAAGCAGTCTGGAACGGACTGGAATTATTTTCCACCATCATGGGCAATTGCAATTGCCGGCGGCGGTCCTCTGTCAGGCACAAGCAGACAATACCGCTGCCATGACGGATAGTCAGTGCCATTTGCTCTACGGTCATCGTTTCGGCCGCAAAGATAATATCACCTTCATTTTCACGATCTTCATTATCCAGCACCATCACACCGCCGCCATCCCGTAAAGCGTCGATAGCGCGTTCAACACGTTCTGATGATGTGCCGTATTCAGAAAGTAGCGTCTGATTCATGGTAAAAAACCTCATTAAAATTTATGGATTACCAGAATCAGGGCAGTCTTGAGGAGTTCTCACTATGACACCACATCGTAACATTAATATTATTAATATAACGTTCGCATACCATAGCCGGAACAACAGGCGGGCAAAAAGCCCGACAGATGCCGTTATTCTCTCCCATCCGGACTATAACCGTCGGCTCCAGAATTACACTGGATCTGCTGACCTCCGATTTATCATAAAGATAACTACAAACGGAGCGCTCGCGGGCTTCACCTAGTCACCCGTAAGATGACCTGATGTTTACCGCCGGTGGGGACTTTCACCCCGCCCTGAGATAAGCCAGCAAACTATAACGCTAATATTTACCGGGGGCAATCAACAAAATCAGATGTGAAACCTGGCTCACAATGGTTTGTGGTTTTACCATCTGGTATTACACTATCGGAGATTATTTATGTCATAAAAAGGATTCATCATGCTCGATCCCAAAAAAATTGAACAAATTGCCCGCCAAATCCAGGATTCCTTACCAAAGGGAGTTAAAGAGTTTGGTGACGATATAGAGAAGAAATTACGGATGATTTTGCAATCCCAGCTTGGCAAACTTGATTTAGTTAACCGCGAAGAATTTGATATTCAAACTCAGGTTCTGCTGCGTACCCGTGAAAAATTAACGGCGATGGAGCAGCGTTTAAATGAATTAGAGGCGAAGCTTGAAGATAAGAATACGCCATATGGTAATAACTTAATAAAAGAAGAGTAATGGGCAAGTTAATTGCTAATTAACTTCGACACCATTTTATCTCATTGCCATTCAATTAAAGGTGATCGTTAAAACGGTCACCAAATTCAAATAGAAACACGCAAAGCATATATCGTCAGCCCAAATACACCTGATTGATATCTTGACGCTTCTGGGGTTTTAGATTTCTCCCGAATTAGGCGAAAATTTACGGCGACTTTTATTAATTCCATGCATTGAGAGCGATTAATTGGCTATTTTATGTGATGCGAATCACATTTTTGTCATGTTCATATGATAAATATCGTGATCTCATGGTCATAAAATACAGAGTGCGAAATGCTCTGTTATTCATTTCCTCTCGACTCAACGGGAAGTTGTTTATTGTTCTCTCAAATGCCACGTATTAAGTGACTGGGTTTTCCGCTTGCATTTTTTACTACGGAACAGGCTGGCACTGTCTTTGTATTCAGCGCCATCAGGTTGAAACACCGGCTCGGTAATATGAAGAAGCGTTTTGCTGCGCGATTAAAAAAACAAAACGTGATTACTCACTTAATGGCCGCTGTCGTCATTACCCCGTTTCAGAATTATGCAAGGGTTCAAATATGGATGGATCAGTCTTTACCTGTCGGATTGGCTCACTATCCCAAACAACCTTTCAGTGTTATGGAGTTTAAGGAGAAATAAGTATGGCAATATCCAACAGCGGCAAGATGTGCCCGGCCGTCACCTCAATTAACTGTACGATGGAAATCGGGATCTTTCCCGCCGATGAAGACCCCTGTTATCTGGCGGAAAAAGCTGAATATGCCCTGCGTCTGCCGGCAATGATTATCACTAAGCAGGGTGCCATCCGTTTTCTTAATCAAATCATTATGAGCGGGTTGATTAATATTGGCGAGTGTGAAATTGGCTACCGCCTGATAATTCACGGAGAAAATGATGAAAACTGTAGATTACTTTGCCCGGTTGAGATCACAACTGACCTCTTTTCTTTTTATCAATGGCGATGGACTGACCGTTTCCCGCCTGGGTCTCTCAATTACCCTGTTTTTTAAACAGGGTTACACGCAGGAGAAAAAACAGTGCGTTCTGGCCTGTTACCGCCGCTTTCGGGAGGAGTTTGGTACTCACCTGCGTTTTCACCGTCATGAGCTGAAAGGGTTAAAAAAATATTCACCGGAAAATATTGCCAAAGTGGAAGAGGGCATGACCCGATTTATGGCATGGCTGGACTTTCTGTGTGAACAGCTCGAACCCGACAGTGGAGACTGTGGTTACTGTTCGATCTTACCCAAAGATTACTATGACTATTTTCCCCTGGAGTACCAGTTAGCGCAACGCTACCCCTCCCTGCAAGTGAACTCGGCAGTGCATACAGCCAAATTACAGTATGAACATTCCATCCGTGGCATTAAAATTGGATCACTCTGCTGTCCAAACGCTTTGTAGGGAAATTGGGTGGGGAACATTGGATACGCGCAATGCTGGCCCGCTACACCGATGTGGTCATTAGCTCTTACCGCGATGGTCTGATGATACGCGCAGGGAAATATCCGGATCTGACCCCGCTGCCGGGCAGTGTCCCGGAGAGTTATTTTGCCATTAACCAGCTGATACGCCCGATACGGGTGAGTCCCCGTGAAGGGCATTCTCTGCATTTTTATGGTGCCGGTCATTTTACTACAGCGTCCACACTGGCCTGGTATGCCCGCTATGACCGTGGACCTTTGCATGTGACCCCACTGAGAGGCGGCAATCCTGCGCTAGTCAGCGGATTCTGGCGAACCGACAGCATTCCTGGCAAGCAATATTTCTTTGCTCAGGGCGCGATGGCTTTTGATGTTCAGGGCGCGGAGTCAGGCACAACGATTTGGCATTTAATACGCGAAGCGGAAAATACAACGGAGTAAATAATGCGAAGTATAGTAGAAGGAAAAAAAATTATCCTTAAAGGTGATACCACAACAACCGGAGGCGATGTTTTAAATGGTTCCGGCTTAGTCAACCAACAACTGGCGGTTGCCCGTAAAGGCGATCCGGTATTTTGTCCCGCCTGTAAACAAACCGGGGCTATTGCGGAAGGCTCCAATTTGTTCAATATACAGGGAATACCTGTTGCACTGGAGGGACACCGGGTTAATTGTGGTTGTTCGACCGGTGCCTGCCGATTAAAGGTGCGGTCATAAATATCACATTCTCAGGCCCTTAATTGAAATACCCATAAAACCAGAGCAGGTTTCAAACTGTGATTAAAAGCTATTGTTTTAATTTATGGTTTCTAATCGGTATAACGTTTTCACCGTTGTTTTTACCGCTTTTAACACCTGCTTTTTATTAAGTTTAATCATCATTAGCGATCGTGTTTTACGTTTAACAAATGCTAATCATATCCACTTTTTATCTTTACTGACGCTGTTTTACCCGCAGTTTTAATAAGTCACCACCCTTTATTTTGTCTTCATAAATCAATAAGTAAATAGCCTGATGAGATAAAAACATCCCTTGTTTTTTCTCGGATAATCCACCTCATTTTCAGAGCTTAAATCCTGCTGGATTAACCGTTTTATCCCTTTTTTATTACATTATTTTTTCAGTTTTCTTCATAAAATAACCGGCGAGAAAACGTTTTAATACCCGTTTATTCGGGTAATACTCTTCTCCATGCGGATTTATTTTAAACTCATTTTTAATGGCCAATGATTTTCGATTAAACTCAATTAACTCTCCTGCTGAAAAGTTTCATTGAGTTAAATCCGATTTTAATATTAAAGCCTTAATGCTTTTGTATTCGCGCTTTTAAATAATTATGGAAAATGGAATCCTGCCCTGAGTTTTATGATAGGCAGTGTTTAAACTGTTATTAAATGCTATTGTTTTAATTTATGGTTTTAATCGGCATAACGTTTTCACCGTTGTTTTTACCACTTTTAATACCTGATTTTTATGAAGTTTAATCATCATCGGATATTGTGTTTTCCCTTTTTTCATCACCGTCATATCGTTTACGATTAAGATTTACTGGCAATCCTGAGTGGTTTTCATCGGTTAATCCTTTTTATTTTTTCTCCATAAATCAACCAGTAAATAACCTGATGAGATAAAAATACCCTTGCTTTTTCTCGGATAATCCGCCCCATTTTCAGGGTTTAAATCCTGCCGGATTAACCATTTTATCCCTTTTTTATTACATTATTTTTTCAGTTTTCTTCATAAAATAACCGGCGAGAAAGCGTTTTAATCCCCGTTTATTCGGGTAATATTCTTCTCCATGCGGATTTCTTTTCAACTCGCTTTTAATGGTTAATGATTTTCGATTAAATGCCATTAACGCTCCTGCTGAAAAGTTTCATTGAGTTAAATCCGCCTTTGATATTAATGCTTTTATATTCGCGCTTTTAAATGATTATGGCAAATTAGGTAAATGTAAAATAAGTGGAGTATAAAATGGCTGCTAAATGAATTAAAAAACAAAGTAAAATCCCGCCCTGTACAAAACCATGCCGCTGGAGTGTCGCTAATTCTTCACTCCAATCGGCATACTCCTGCCAGTACCTTATTTCCCAGCAAACTCCGTTTTATAAAACATTATTCACTGCTTTTTAATCGCGTTAATGATATTGGTTGTTGAAATACCGTTTTCAAAGTTCAGCACTTTGACTTCACCACCCGCAGCCCAAACTTCTTCACTGCCAGCAATCTCTTCAAGCTTATAGTCTCCACCTTTCACCAATACATCCGGCAGAACATCCGTAATCAAACGGCGTGGTGTATCTTCTTCAAACGGAACAACCCAATCCACAGCCCCCAGCGCCGATAGCACTATCATTCGTTGTTCCAGTGGATTGACAGGACGGGTTTCACCTTTCAGCCGCTTAGTTGATGCATCACTGTTAACGGCGACAATCAACCGATCACCCAGTTTACGAGCATGTTCCAAATAAGAGACATGACCCGCATGTAGAATGTCGAAACAGCCATTAGTCATCACAATCTTTTCGCCACGCTGGCGAGCATAAGCCACTGCCTGCTTAAGCTGAAATTCACTCATAACACCAAAACCGGTTTCAGCACGGCCACGGACAGCATTCTCCAGTTCAACCGGCGAAACCGTTGAAGTCCCCAATTTGCCAACCACAACACCTGCGGCAGCGTTCGCCAGGAAACAGGCTTCATTCAGTGGCTTTCCAGCCGCCATCGCCGTTGCCAACACACCAATCACCGTATCGCCGGCACCAGTCACATCAAACACTTCCTGCGCCAGTGTTGGCAAATGCAGTGGCGGATGATCAACACTCAACAAACTCATCCCCTGTTCGGAACGGGTAATCAGTAATGCCTGAAGATCCAAGTCCTTAACCAGTTTAGTGCCCTTATCAATCAGTTCGTCGTTATCTTTGCAGTGGCCTACCACCGCTTCAAATTCAGACAAATTCGGCGTTAGCAAAGTTGCGCCACGATAGCGTTCAAAATCACTCCCTTTCGGATCGATTAACACCGGTACGTTGGCATCATTTGCCAGTTTGATCATCTTTTGAACCTGACTCAACGCGCCTTTAGCATAGTCAGACAGAACCAATGCGCCGATATGAGGTAACGCTTGTTCAATGCGCTCAAGTATCGGTTGCGCATCAACGTTATCGAAACCTTCTTCAAAATCCAGGCGGATTAACTGCTGGTTACGGGAAAGTATCCGCAGTTTGGTAATTGTCGGATGAGTCGGCACAGCAACAAAATTACAGCGCACTTTAAAACTACTCAGTTTTTCATCCAACGCACGCGCCGCATCATCAATCCCCGTCAAACCAACCAAATGTGAATTCGCCCCAAGGGCAGCAATATTCATAGCAACGTTAGCCGCCCCTCCCGGACGTTCTTCAATGGTATTGACTTTGACGACAGGTACCGGGGCTTCCGGTGAAATCCGGCTGGTTGGTCCATACCAATAGCGGTCTAACATCACATCTCCGACAACTAAAACTTCTGCACGGTGAAAATCCGGGAGTGTCACTTTCATCCTTTGCTCCAAATATCAGATATCAACAGGTGCCAAATATTACCATAAGCCAGTAAAATCCATGCACCAAACCGCTATAACCCGTTATTGTTCACCCAACCATTGTTGCCAGCTATGACCTATCTGTTCCTGCTGCTTACTGAAACAATTGGCTGATACCCGGCTGGAAAATTCCTGTAACGCCAAATGATGCAATTCATCACGCATGGAGACATAAGCCTGAGTCAACGCGGCAGCTTCATCTTCATCCATAATTCCATAAGTCGCCATTAACTCAAAAATCCGCACATTATCCGACCAACGCGTCAAGCGTTCATTTTCAGGGGCGTAACGCAGTACCAGATACTGAGCAATAAATTCGATATCCGTGATCCCGCCAGGATCGGCTTTAATATCAAATTGATCTGAATAGCGGTTTCCCAAATGTTTATGCATCTTTTCTCGCATTTCCCGAACTTGCTGACGTAATAAAGCCGGTTCTCGTCCTGTGCATAATGTCTGATGGCGTATCCGTTCAAAATCCTGATGCAAATTTTCATCACCAAATACCATCCGGGCGCGTACCAATGCCTGATGTTCCCAAGTCCACGCTTCATTCTGCTGATAATCAGCAAATGCTCCGATGGTACTGACTAACATTCCTGATTCGCCCGAAGGTCGCAGGCGGACATCGACGTCATACAACACACCAGAGGAAGTTCGGGCACTGAACAGATGCATAATGCGTTGGGCAAGACGCAAATAAAATTGCCGGGCATCAATCGATCGATCACCCTCGGTCATGACATCCATTGGGCAATCCAACAAGAAAACCAAATCAAGATCAGAACCGTAACCCAGTTCCCATCCCCCTAGTTTGCCATAACCAATCACAGCAAATCCCAACCCTTGCCGCTGATTCAGATGTGATGGAACACCATAACGTTTTGCCATTTGTCCCCACGCCTGTTGAACCACCGCCTCAATAATTGCCTCTGCCAAATAAGTGAGATGATCACTCACTTTCATCACCGGCAACACGCCGGTGATATCCTCCGCCGCAATTCTCAGTAATTGCGCCTGTTTAAACTGGCGAAGAGCCTCTAATTGCTGCTCTTCATCATCTTCCGGTATTCGCAACAAATATTGCCGCAGTTCATCTTTATAGGCATTCAGAGGCAGCGGCTTATACAGAAATTGGGGATCAAGCAGCTCATCCAGCAACAAGGGGTGACGGGCAAGCTGAGTAGCAATCATCGGTGAAGCCGCACACAGTCGGATAACGTGTGTCAGTACGGCTTCTGATTCCAACATCAGTTCCAGATAAGTTGTGCGGCTGACAATACTCAACAACAATGGAATAACTCGCTCCAACACTGTATTGGCATCTTGTCGCAAACAGATTTTTACCAACAAACGTGGCATCAGATGATCGAGTACATCACGTCCACGAGGGCCAATGGTTCTTTTTCCCACATCCTGACGGAATAGAGCAATGACGTGTAATATCTGCTGTGCAACCAATTCATCCAGATGCGGAGCCAGTATGATTAACTCTTCTTTTTCGAGATTTTCCAGCCATAAGCTCTTAAATGGCACATGACCAGCTTCTTCTTCATTATTATCACTGTCATCACCAATTAATTGCGTGAAAATAATCCGAACAGCGCCCATCCTGCTGTTCAATTCAATCATCAACTCATCCCAGCTTTCAAATCCCATTCCCCACGTCAACCGTGAACGGTTCAGTTCATCTTCTGGCAACGTCTGAGTTTGCTGATCGTTAATTGACTGTAAAAGATTTTCCAGCCGCCGTAAAAAGAGGTAACTGTCAGCGAGTTGTTCTACCTGTGATGACGGCAAAAGTTCCAGTTTTTCTATTTTTTGAAGCGTGGGTAACAGAGCCGGAGATTGCAGACACCATTCACGGCCACCCCGAATAAGCTGGAATACTTGAGTGATAAATTCAATTTCACGGATACCACCCGCACCCAGTTTGATATTGTCTTTCAAACCACGGCGACGAACTTCACGTTCAATCATCCCTTTCATGTTTCTCAGGGACTGAATCACACTGAAATCAATATAACGGCGGAAGATAAACGGCCTTAACATCCGGCGTAATTCTTCGCAATACGATTCACTACCCGCGCCCATAATTCGCGCTTTAACCATCGCATAACGTTCCCAGTCACGCCCCTGTTCCTGATAATAATCCTCCAATGCGGCAAAACTGAATACCAGTGGACCACTGTCACCAAATGGACGCAAACGCATATCAACCCGATAAACAAAACCATCTACCGTTTGCTGATCGAGCACTTTGATAAGACGCTGCCCCAGACGGGTAAAAAACTGAGCGTTGTCCATTTCACGGCGGCCACCGCGGGTAATACCATTTTCAGGATAGGCAAAAATCAGATCAATATCGGAAGAGAAATTCAGCTCGCCACCACCCAGTTTCCCCATGCCCAGAATTAACAGAGGTTGTGGTTCGCCCTGCTCATTGCAAGGGGTTCCCCAATCACGACAGCAACGCGGATACAACCCGTCGCGAGCGGCAATAATCAGCGTTTCAGCCAACATACTGAGCTGTTGCAATGTCTCCTGAGTCGTACTGGTGTGCAGCACCTGTGACCAGGCAATTCTGACGAGAATTTTGTTCCGGAACTGACGCAAAACCCGCATCAGGGTATTTTCATCCTCTGCGGATGAAAGTACCTGTTGCAACCATTCAGCGTATTGATGCCACTCCCGCGCTTGCGGTGGATTCTGGCGGATTTCAGTTAACCATTCAGGGTGAATTTTAAGGTTTTCAGCAACAAAATCACTCAGTGATAACACAGCCTGCTCATGAGGAGCAAAAGCTTCAACACACAAAGCCAGCTCCTGAAAATGCTTAGTCACACTCGGTAACTGAGCCAAAAGCGGGGTTGAAAGTGGCAACATAGAGAATTCCTGTTATTCAAGCGGAGAGATGGATCAACCATATAGTCAGCGCCAGCTTACATTGCAAATAGCCTGAGCTGTAACACAGCGTTTCAGCCGTTGTTTCCGCTGCTGATAATTTCTGGTTGATCGCCGCTAATTGACCATCCAACTGTTCCGGCCTGCTTGCCGGCTCATTGCAATATTCAAACGCCCGCTGAACTAAAGTCAATACTTGCTGCAAGCCATCCCGATTTTCTGACAAGCCAGTCAGCCAGCGCTCTTCCTGCTCTTGCCAATGAGCCAATATTGACGAAAGTACAGAAGGTAATGACTGCTGCATATCAATTTCTACCGGTACTTGAGGCAAAACTGTTTTTGGTTTTCCTTGGGCTAACTGATAGCCACGAGCAGCTTTACTTTTATTTCCCTGTCGCAAGCCGTCTGATTTTGCCAACTCAACGGCCAACACTAATACATCCGCTACAGTTCCTTGTTTCAGCTCCAATTCAAACTCACAAATGGGTTCTTTGCGGCCTGCCGCGATGATTTCTCCCTGATCGAGCACAACTTCAATCTCACTTTGCCCGTAAGTAACCACCCACTTCTCCCGCATAAAGTCAGTGCTGAATAACGCATTTAAACGGGATTGCAACGCTTCCACATCACAGTTTTCAGGCCAGATATGAGGTGGAAACAACGTCAACGCCAGTTCCGGCTTTAACAATGGCACATTATATTCCGGCCGTTGATGCAACCCGCCGATCACTTCCCCCGCTGTTTTGATTGTCATCTCATATTGATCATCAAAACCACGGATACGCAGCCCCATATCAAGACCGCGCAGTTGGTTATCCGCTGTTTCAAAATAGATATTGGTCAGTTTCTGAGGAGCAAAGTAGTGATGAGGTAATAACAATAATTGCTGACGAATGACAGGAATAGCCAGCGGTCTGGCGATAAGTTTTAATTCAATTTCTACACTCATTATCTGCACCATTGATGACAATTTTTGGTCATCATCTTACCGCGATTTCGCTTTTTTCTACGACTGCGTGAAAAAATTAAAATTTTCTCTTTGCTGAAAGTTATGATAGTAATTGATAAAACATGCTCTGTTAAACAAACAACCAGTAAGCCCCGTATTCGACCCGTTAAGATAGTTCCTATTTTGGTTTACTGTTTGCTCTAGCAAATTTAACTCTTTACTATCAAATTCTAAACTCACCATAGATAAAGAATAGTTGAAATCACAATGCGAAAATTACCTTTACTTCTTACGGCGCTATTAAGCCTAAGCTTTTCGCTTACTACCCAAGCGGAAGAAAAACGCTATGTATCTGATGAGTTATCTACCTACACGCACGCTGGACCAGGTAACAAATATCGCATCACCGGCACGCTGAATGCCGGTGATGAAGTCACATTGATAAGTGTCAACCGGGACAGTAATTACGCTCAGGTGAAAGATGATAAGGGCCGTATTGTCTGGCTGCCTGTTAACCAGCTCAGTGATAAACCAAGCTTGCGCACCCGCCTCCCGGAGATGGAGCAAGAAATCAAAATACTAACGGATAAGTTAGCCAATATAGACAATAGCTGGAATCAGCGCACTGCCGACATGCAACAAAACGTTTCAAACAGTAGTGACATTATTGCAAGGCTGAAAAAAGAAAATGAGCATTTAAAAAATAAACTGATTGTGGCAGAGAAAAAACTTGATGCTGCAAATCTGCAACTTGATGACAAACAACGTAATATCATTCTGCAATGGTTTATGTACGGCGGCGGTGTTGCAGGTGCGGGTTTAATTTTAGGGCTGTTACTACCACATATGGTTCCGCGCCGTAAACGTAATGACCGTTGGATGAATTGATAAGGAATATTCAGGTGAGAATCTATCTGGTTGGCGGCGCAGTACGCGACCGCCTACTAAACTTTCCTGTGAGAGAACGGGATTGGGTTGTTGTTGGTGGGACACCGGAAGAATTATTGTCTCAAGGATATCAGCAAGTTGGCAGAGATTTTCCGGTGTTCCTGCATCCCAAAAACCATGAAGAGTATGCGCTGGCACGCACTGAGAGGAAATCCGGCCCGGGATATACGGGTTTTACCTGTTACGCCGCACCAGATGTCACACTGGAAGATGATTTGTTGCGCCGTGATCTGACCATTAACGCGATTGCTCAAACATTCGAAGGCGAACTTGTCGATCCTTACCGAGGGGTTGATGACTTAAATAATCGTATCTTGCGCCATGTTTCCGATGCTTTCTCTGAAGATCCACTGAGAGTATTACGAGTAGCCCGCTTTGCGGCCCGTTTCGCCCATGTGGGATTTACCATCGCACCAGAAACATTAACGTTAATGTCAAAAATGACAACTAACGGAGAGTTATCAGCACTCACACCGGAACGTGTCTGGAAAGAGACAGAAAAAGCCCTTTCCACCCATTCACCACAAGTTTTTTTTCAGGTTTTGCGTGATTGTGGTGCATTGGCGGTATTGTTTCCTGAAATTGATAATCTGTTTGGCGTTCCCGCACCGGAGAAGTGGCATCCTGAGATTGATACCGGTATTCACACATTGATGGTACTGAAAGTTGTCGCTGATCTGACAGACGAAATAGATAGCCGTTTTGCTGCCTTATGCCATGATCTTGGCAAAGGACTGACACCGCCAGAACAGTGGCCTCATCATTATGGACATGGCCCCGCAGGCGCTAAATTAGTCGATCAATTATGCCAACGTCTGCGTGTTCCTCATTCCGCCCGTGATTTGGCAAAACTGGTCGCTCAATATCATGACTTAGTGCATACCATCGATCAATTGCGGCCAAAAACATTGCTTAAATTGTTTGATTCCATTGATGCATGGCGTAAACCTCAGCGAATAGATCAGTTAATTATCACCAGCGAAGCAGATGCACGGGGTCGTACCGGTTTTGAAAATACCCCCTATCCACAAGGTCATTATCTGCAACAGGCATTTAAGGTTGCCAGCCAGGTCCAGGTGAAAAGTATTGTAGACAACGGCTTACGTGGTGCGGATATTGGTGATGAGTTACGACGCCAGCGTCAGCAAGCATTGGCTGAATGGAAGCAACAACAAGATTAATACTGTTGTCTGAAAGATCAAATATTCTGTGCATCCCCTGATATCAAACGTTGAATGATATCCGAATTAAATCGATATCAGGGGAATCATTCACTACATAAATACCCAGTAAACAGCGGCGGCGACAATAAAGCGGTAGATAGCAAATGGGATGAAAGACATACGCTTAATCAATGCCAGGAAGGTTTTAATTGCAATCAATGCGACAATAAATGCAGTAATAAAACCAACAGCAAACATTGGGATATCAGAAGCAGTCAAAAAATGCAGGCTCTTATATAAATCCAGCCCGCTCGCCCCCATCATCATCGGTACAGCCAGAATAAACGAGAACTCTGATGCGGTATAACGGTTAACCCCCATCAGCATTCCACCCGAAATTGTCGCGCCTGAACGGGAGAATCCCGGCCACAATGCCAGACACTGGAAGCAACCAATCATAAAAGCCTGGCGATAAGTAATATCATCCAGCCCTTCTGCTTTCGGTGTCTTAGGTTTCAGAATTTCTGCGATAATCAGTAACACACCGCCAATAATTAAGGCGTACATAACGCTCTGTGGGTTAAACAGCGATTTAATAGTATCGTGGAACAGCAATCCAAGCGTTACCGCAGGTAACATCGCCAAAAGAATGTGGCTCAGTTTCAGCTTGCCGTTGGTTTTACCTTCGTGAGGAACTTCACCAAAGTGAATACCAATTAACCCAAACAAACGACGCCAAAATACCACTACCACGGCAAGAATCGATCCAAGCTGGATAATAACTTCAAATGTTTCCGCTTTATCGCCGGTAAATCCCAGTAAATGACCCACGATGATCATATGACCCGTTGAGGAAACAGGAAGAAACTCAGTCAGCCCTTCAACAACACCAAGAATAAATGCATGAAACAAGGTAGAAAGGTCAGTCATATAGCGAGATCGCACTCCATTAAACAAATCTCCAAAACAGGTAACACAGATGAATCCAGCTACCATTTTTCCATTGCCATTAATCAATTGACATAATTATCACGCCTGGCAATGACGCATGCCAGCCTATGCAAGAATAATGACAATAATATGACAACTGAATTCACTGCTGATCGGATTATTTTTTTCTCTCAATAATAACACCAACCTGACGGGCCTGTGCCACCGCCCCCGGCTTACTGACTTTTATCCGTACCCACGGCGAATTAAAACGGTTTAATAACAGATTGGTCACCTCTTCCGCCACTCTTTCAACCAGAGCAAAACTCTGACTTTCTACGTGGTTGATAACCGCTTCGCTAACTTTAGCGTAATCCAGGCAATGTTCGACATTATCGCTGGAAGATGCGCGTTTATTATCCCATCCCATTTCGATATCGAACACTAACTTCTGTTTAATGGTCTGTTCCCAGTCGTAAACACCAATGGTGGTAATGACCGTTAATTCCTCAATAAATACGATATCCATCACGTCGCTTTCCTGTTTTTCAACTTGTCGGATACCACTTCCGACTAAATATGCGTATTATCCATGACTAGGCTAAGAAAACGACCATTATTATTGGAGAGACATTATGAGTGCTATCGCGCTTGGTATGATTATCTTCGCGTATCTTTGCGGTTCAATCTCCAGCGCAATACTTATCTGTCGGCTGGCTGGGCTGCCGGATCCCCGCCAGCATGGCTCAGGTAACCCAGGAGCGACAAATGTATTACGGATTGGTGGCCGCAGTACTGCGGCAGTGGTACTGATTTGTGATGTTCTGAAAGGTATGGTCCCAGTCTGGCTGGCTTATCAGCTTAATGTTCCCCCTTTCTATCTGGGAATTACGGCAATAGCTGCTTGTCTCGGCCATATTTATCCGATCTTTTTCCATTTTAAAGGCGGTAAGGGAGTAGCAACGGCTTTTGGTGCGATTGCCGCAATTGGCTGGGATCTGATGGGTTTGATGACAGGTACCTGGCTGTTGACGGTATTATTGAGTGGTTATTCCTCTCTAGGCGCAATTGTCAGCGCCTTGATAGCACCTTTCTATGTCTGGTGGTTTAAACCTGAATTTACTTTTCCGGTTGCTATGCTCTGCTGTCTGGTATTACTCCGTCACCATGATAATATCCAGCGCCTATGGCGCGGCCAGGAAAGTCGTATCTGGAACAAGCTCAAAAAGAAAAAAGAGATGACTGAAGAAGAAAAAATTCAGGCAGAGAAAGAGCAAGAAAAAGAAGATTAACGACATCGCCAAATAAAAAACCAGCTACTGATTAAGTGACTGGTTTTTTATTTCCACTATATAAAAGATTTATAATGCAGGTAACTCAGACAGTGGCCAGCGGGCTTTAACCGTCACACCAAGAGAGTCACTTACTCCGCTTTTCAGGCGTATCATACCGGCAAGCGCAATCATGGCTCCGTTATCTGTACAGAATTCAGGACGCGCATAAAATACTTCGCCGCCCAATTTTGCCATGACCTCTTTCATCCTGGTACGCAACGTGAGGTTGGCGCTGACGCCACCTGCCATTACCAGCCGCTTGAACCCGGTCTGCTCAAGCGCCCTTTTACATTTAATCGCTAATGTATCAACAACCGCATCTTCAAAAGCACGGGCAATATCCGCTCTGGTTTGCTCATCATCACTGTTGCTGCGAATCGTATTAGACGCAAAAGTTTTTAGTCCTGAAAAACTGAAATCCAGCCCTGGGCGATCTGTCATCGGACGAGGAAACACAAAACGTCCGGCTTCCCCTTTCTGAGCCATCTTGGAGAGTAACGGACCTCCCGGATAATCCAGACCCAGTAATTTAGCGGTTTTATCAAATGCTTCACCCGCGGCATCATCTATCGATTCACCAAGCAGCTCATATTCACCGATACCGGTTACGCTAATAAGCTGAGTGTGACCACCGGACACCAGCAAAGCCACAAACGGGAATTCAGGGCTATTATCTTCCAGCATCGGAGCCAGTAAATGCCCTTCCATATGATGGACAGGAATCGCAGGAACATCCCAGGCAAATGCCAGAGAACGGCCAATAGTCGCCCCTACCAACAATGCGCCAACCAGACCAGGACCCGCGGTATAAGCCACCGCATCAATATCTTTACGGGTTAATTCTGCCTCTTCCAAAGCCGCCTGAATCAAGGGAACTGTTTTGCGGATATGGTCACGTGAAGCAAGTTCAGGCACAACACCGCCGTAATCAGCATGCAATTTAATCTGACTGTATAATTGATTTGCTAATAAACCGGCTTGATCGTCATAAATTGCAATTCCGGTTTCATCGCAAGACGTTTCTATACCTAAAACTCGCATTACACTACCTATATTCCACAGAAGGGAGCCAGTTTATCATTAATAAGATAATTTGCGCGGTTTACATGCTGACTATTTTTACTGTTTAGTCTATAATCAGCGCCCTACGTAAAATCCCTGTGTGGTTATCTTCAATATTACGGAACTGACTGGCAAATTTCGCTGTAAGTCACCATGGTAATGTTGTTGTTTCAATTTGCTGCGGCGCTTTACAAAGCCGTGTTCATTGAAGTAAAATTCCGCACCATTTTAAGATGGCTGGCATCCCACGCCAGCAAGACCGATTTCTATTGAGGTGAGAGGCACATGCCGGTAATTAAAGTACGTGAAAACGAGCCATTCGACGTAGCACTGCGTCGCTTTAAGCGTTCCTGCGAAAAAGCAGGTGTATTAGCAGAAGTTCGCCGTCGTGAATTCTATGAAAAACCAACGACTGAACGTAAACGCGCTAAAGCTTCTGCTGTAAAACGTCACGCTAAAAAGCTGGCTCGTGAAAACGCACGCCGCACTCGTCTGTACTAATCCTTGCGGTTGACCCGCATAGTGATTGAATTTGCAGACAACAGTAGTTGCAGATAAGGGCCGTGCTTTCCGAAAGGGAGCGCGGCTTATTGTCGTTCATCAACAGGCGTAAAAAGGGCTTATGGCTGGACGAATTCCGCGCGCATTTATCAATGATTTATTAGCTCGTACCGATATTATCGACCTGATCGATGTTCGTGTGCCACTTAAAAAACAGGGTAAAAATCACCACGCGTGCTGTCCGTTTCATAATGAAAAGACACCTTCGTTTACTGTTAATAGCGATAAGCAATTTTATCATTGCTTTGGTTGTGGCGCTCACGGCAACGCTATCGATTTTCTGATGAATTACGATAGACTGGAGTTTGTCGAATCTATTGAAGAATTGGCTGCTATGCACGGGCTGGAAGTCCCTTATGAAACAGGTTCCGGCAGCAGTCAGATAGAACGCCACCAAAGACAAAATCTTTATCAACTGATGGATAAGCTCAACAGCTTCTATCAGAATTCACTAAATAGCCCCGCTGCACAGCAAGCCCGGCAATATCTGGCTCAACGTGGACTTAGTGAAGAGATTATCCACCGTTTCTTGATTGGCTTCGCTCCCGCTGGCTGGGATAACGCTTTGAAACGGTTTGGCCGCAGCACGGAAGATCGTCAACAGTTAAATGATGCCGGTATGTTGGTGTCAAATGATAATGGCCGTACTTATGACCGTTTCCGTGAACGAGTCATGTTTCCGATCCGTGACCGCAGGGGGCGCGTGATTGCATTTGGTGGACGGGTTCTGGGGGATGCGATCCCAAAATACCTCAACTCACCAGAAACTGAAATTTTTCATAAAGGCCGCCAGCTATACGGCCTCTATGAAGCACAACAAAATCACAGTGAACTTTCACGGTTATTAGTGGTTGAAGGTTATATGGACGTGGTGGCTCTGGCGCAGTTTGGTATTGATTATGCCGTTGCCTCGTTAGGTACTTCGACGACATCGGAGCATATTCAGTTACTTTTCCGCGCTACTGACAGCATTATCTGTTGTTACGATGGCGACAGAGCGGGACGTGACGCAGCATGGCGAGCCTTGGAAACAGCGCTGCCTTATCTTAATGATGGTAGGCAGTTACGTTTTATGTTTTTGCCTGATGGCGAAGATCCTGATTCACTAGTTCGTAAAGAAGGCCGTGAAGCATTTGAACAAAGAATGGAACAATCTCACACATTGTCTGAATTTCTGTTCGAATCGTTACTACCACAAGTTGACTTGAGTAATCCTGAAGGGAAAACAAAACTCAGTTCACTTTCTGTACCATTGATTAACCAGATCCCGGGAGAAACGCTGCGTCTCTATATGAGGCAAGAACTTGGCAATATGTTAGGTATTCCCGATGCAGTACAGTTGGAACGTTTATTACCACAGCGTCTGGAAAGTGGGAATAATTATCAGATGCCGCAGCTAAAACCGACAACTATGCGTATACTTATAGGACTGTTAGTACAAAACCCACACTTAGCCGCTTTAGTTCCCCCGCTACAGGGAATTATGCAGGCCAAAATTGCAGGCTTGCCATTGTTTATGGAGCTTGTAGAGGTTTGTCTTACTCAGCCAGGGCTGACAACTGGGCAGTTGCTAGAGCAATATCGTGACAATAAATTTAGTAAACAACTTGAAAAATTAGCTGCATGGAACGATATACAAATAGAAGAAATAGCAGAAAATACATTTCGTGACGCGTTGGATCATCTCGTTGATTCAGCATTGGAAGAACGTTTAGACATTCTTATCGCCAGGGCAAGAACCGAAGGCCTGACACCGGAAGAACGCGAAGAAGTTCGCTTGATTAATGAATCCCGTGCCAGAAAGTAAACACTGAATTCACGGCTTAAGTGCCGCATTAGGTAGGGAAATAACCCTACATTTTGCCGCTATAAGTGGGCAGCGGCAATACAACGAAAACGCCCCTAAAAGTTATTGTTGGCAGATTAGTTTCGCCGACCGACACCAACCCAAATACTCTGAAGTGTGGATACCGTCTTATGGAGCAAAACCCGCAGTCACAGCTAAAGCTACTTGTCACCCGTGGTAAGGAGCAAGGCTATCTGACCTATGCTGAGGTCAATGACCATCTGCCGGAAGATATCGTCGATTCCGATCAGATCGAAGATATCATCCAGATGATCAATGACATGGGCATTCAGGTAATGGAAGAAGCACCTGATGCCGATGATCTGATGCTAGCAGAAACCACTAATGACACAGATGAAGACGCTGTGGAAGCTGCTGCGCAAGTCCTGTCTAGCGTTGAATCTGAAATCGGGCGTACCACCGACCCGGTACGTATGTACATGCGTGAAATGGGTACCGTTGAGCTATTGACCCGGGAAGGTGAAATTGACATTGCTAAACGCATTGAAGATGGCATCAATCAGGTGCAGTGCTCTGTTGCTGAATATCCTGAGGCAATCACCTATTTACTGGAACAGTATGATCGCGTAGAAGCAGGTGAAGCTCGTCTGTCAGATCTTATTACCGGTTTTGTTGACCCGAATGCAGAAGAAGACCTCGCGCCTACCGCCACTCACGTTGGTTCTGAGCTCCCACAGGAAGAACTTGATGATGATGAAGACGAAGATGAAGACAGTGATGACGATAGCGATAGTGATGATGACAACAGCATCGATCCGGAATTAGCTCGCCAGAAATTCCAGGAACTGCAAGAGCAGTATGAGATCACTCGTCAGGAAATTAAGAAAAATGGCCGTAACCATCCAAATACGGCTGCTGAAATCTTAATGCTCTCAGAAGTTTTCAAACAGTTCCGTCTGGTGCCAAAACAGTTTGATTATCTGGTCAACAACATGCGTTCTATGATGGATCGCGTTCGCCTTCAAGAACGCCAAATCATGAAAATGTGTGTTGAGCAGTGCAAAATGCCGAAGAAGAACTTCATCACTCTGTTCTCCGGTAATGAAACCAGTGACATTTGGTTCACTGCGGCAAAAGCAATGAACAAACCGTGGTCTGAAAAATTACTTGAAGTTGAAGAGGAAGTACAACGTAGTCTGAACAGACTTCGTCAGATTGAGGAAGAAACCGGTTTAACCATTGAGCAGGTGAAAGATATCAACCGTCGGATGTCCATCGGTGAAGCAAAAGCTCGCCGTGCGAAAAAAGAGATGGTTGAAGCCAACTTACGTTTGGTCATTTCAATCGCCAAAAAATATACCAACCGAGGCCTGCAATTCTTGGATCTAATCCAGGAAGGTAATATCGGTCTGATGAAAGCGGTTGATAAATTTGAATATCGTCGTGGTTACAAGTTCTCAACTTACGCTACATGGTGGATACGTCAAGCAATTACACGTTCAATCGCCGACCAGGCTCGTACCATTCGTATTCCCGTTCATATGATTGAGACAATCAACAAACTCAATCGTATTTCCCGTCAGATGTTGCAGGAAATGGGACGTGAACCAACACCGGAAGAACTGGCGGAACGGATGTTAATGCCGGAAGATAAGATCCGTAAGGTACTGAAAATCGCCAAAGAACCTATCTCAATGGAAACCCCGATTGGTGATGATGAAGATTCACATTTAGGTGATTTTATTGAAGATACAACGCTGGAACTGCCGCTGGATTCTGCAACTTCAGAAAGCCTGCGTTCAGCAACCCACGATGTTCTGGCTGGCCTGACTGCCCGTGAGGCAAAAGTGCTGCGCATGCGTTTCGGTATCGATATGAATACTGACCATACATTGGAAGAAGTCGGTAAACAGTTCGATGTCACCCGTGAACGTATCCGTCAAATCGAAGCGAAAGCATTACGTAAACTGCGTCACCCAAGCCGTTCTGAAGTGCTGCGTAGCTTCCTTGATGAATAATCAGTAATTTTTAATTCATGCTAACTGAAAAGCGTTTGCTTCGGCGAACGCTTTTGCTTTTTTATAAACGGAGATGATTAATATAATCACATATAAAAATATATTGATCATCGGAATAATAATATGACCCGATAACGCCAAAGATCTTATTAAAAATTAATCCAATGATTTATAAAAACGTTAAATAAGCCGTAAAAACAACCAATATATACCGCTATCCCCTTCTACTACTTAATAAAAACTTAATTTTGTATACAAAGTGATCATACGAGCTTACAAAGCTAGACCACGAGCAAAACTGTACGTATAATCTTTCCTATCCAACGGCCCCTTAGCTCAGTTGGTTAGAGCAGGCGACTCATAATCGCTTGGTCACTGGTTCAAGTCCAGTAGGGGCCACCAGATTTTAGCTGTGAAAACAGATAGATAGACCACTCAACAACGAGTGGTTTTTTTATGTCTTTTAGTCAGTGTCCCCTTTTTGTCCCCTGAGAAAATTTTCTTGTCCCTGTTGTGCCATTGTTCATACACAAGGAAGATTATTTTTTGACCGAATGAACCAAACGCGAAAAAAATTTCTGCCAATGAAAATATATTTACTTAACTTAATTGATTTCAATTTTCTAATAGCCACGAGACCGCGCTATTACTGTGTTTTGAAATTTCCTTCGGCTTATCTTCGTGATCTTACTTCTTACGTAAAATAGAAATATTCCCTTACTATCATTGCGTTAATCTTTCTGCTGTGATCCTTCCTGGATCTACAAACTGAAATTTCCTGAAAATCTTTTCAAACCTTTCAGTTTATGATTTCTCTCACACCGCCAATTCTGGCGCGGTTTGGCAGTTTGCCTTGTAGGATTTTAAAACTGAAAAAATTTTTTGATCCAAGGCGTGCAGGCGGGTGCGGTGTAGTGCCGTTTTCACCATAAGCTCGTTTATTTCGTGTCATAAGCGTAATAGGACGAGCTATCTGAGCCTTGGGTCAGATAATACAATCAGTTAAAGTAGTATCGCCATCGGCGAAATCCGATGGTCAAGGGGTCGCAGCCTTGGATTCATCAACACTGGTAAAGACTATTTACCAGTGTGCCTGCTATCGCACCTTCTATGGCGGTTCAGGCAGGGGAGGCTATGCCTCACCGGATTGGATGTTCTCCGGTACTGCGAACCCTGTTTGAATCGCCACCATCAAAGCGGTAAGCAGGAATATGAAAAAAGACTGGCGTACCGCCGATATTATCGCTGCAATACGTAAGAAGAATAAAACGCTGGCATCATTATCCAGAGAGCACGGTTTAAGCTCTTCAACATTAGCAAATGCTTTAACGCGGCCCTGGCCCAAAGGGGAATTGTTGATCGCTCAGGAAATTGGTGTAACCCCTGCTGAGATATGGCCCAGTCGGTATTTTGATGAAAATAAGCAGCCTATCAAACGAACCGTCCGAAATGATTTACCAAACAATTCTGATATCACATCAGTTATTTCTATATCCGAAAAAGTAACGACAACGTTTAAACCACTAAACTAGGGGCTGTTTACCTTTCGGGTACCTAATTTATTCAGCCCACATAGGCAGCAAGATGAGGATAAAACCCAGAGCTAGCATACTGGCGTAATTACGTTCCAACTTATCGTATCTTGTTGCTATTGCGCGAAAATGTTTAATTCTGGCAAACGCATTTTCCACCAAGTGGCGGTAACGATATATACCCAAGAAACTTCAAGATGCAGTTTTTAGCACCTGAAAATGGTCGTTAATTCTAGACATCAGCGAGTCCGCTATATCAGGTAGCGTTGTGGTGAAAAATTTGAATACTTTGTCTCGAAATTCATGTTTATTAGCGAAATAACGGTTATTTCGAACATGTTCATTCATGACCTTCCATAATCGCTCTATCGGGTTTAAATTTGGGCTGTATGGCGGAAGGTAATGTCACTCAATATTGCTAACATAAGCCCACTCCTTCACAAGATGAGCTTTGTTATAACCCGCCCCATCCACAATAAGATGAATTTTTTGATGATAGTCAGGATAAGACTTTCTTATTTCATTGAAAAAACAGCAAATGTTGTCATCATTGATGGTTTGATATTCCTGGAACACCGTACGACCAATGGCATTCAGGTTGAGGGCGCCCAATAGATTCAGACGAGTTCGGCTTCCCGTTGTTTTGACTGTTTTTTTCTCGCCTTTTCGCATCCAACCATAACCGAGTTTAGTGCCTTGAGTCGGGTGAACCGCGTCAAGAAAGAGGATGGGTTCGTCTTTCGCTGTGACTTTAAGATTTTCATAATATTCAATAAATTGTCTCTGTTTTTCTGCATCGAATTTATGAGGGACACCACACGGTTTTTTATAAGAAAACCCCTGACGGTGTAGCCATTTATTCATGCCTGGAATGCTAAAGGTAATATTCCAGAGCTGAGCAACATAGGCCACGATTTCATGTGTGTGATGGAAAAGATTTTGAGATAAGTGGTTGATTAAAAAATCAGTTTGTTCTTGAGAAAGTAAACTATCAGACCCCCCATTATCAGATTGAAGTTTCCCCTGATTGAGGTCATCACCGATATGGCGGTCAACGGTGGTCTGATGGAGTCGCAATGCCTGGGCTATCATCACAGAACTCCACCCTTCAGAAGCCAGAAGGATAGCTTTTATTCTGTCTCGTACTTGGCCATCACGAGTGGTGTCGTGAAGACGTTCAAGTTTGGTTTTTTGTTCTGATGTGATAAATATTTTCATGGCGAGAATAATGATCTCCATTTCGGATAAAATCAAGCACCTTCAATGATTACGGGTATAAACATTTATCAACACGCTTATCGGCTTTTCGACGGTTTTTCTTGTCGGGAATGACCGACGTTGCGCCTTGTTGTTTCACGGTAAGCCTGAAGGCTTCACTATCGTAACCCTTATCCGCAATCACAAAATCCGATGGCGGTGACTGCGACACAAGACTTTCACCATGAACGATGTCATGTGTTTGACCATTGGAAAGCTCAAAATGCACAGGTAAACCGTAGCTGTCCACGACCAAATGGATTTTGGTTGAACGTCCACCCCGACTTTTTCCTATCGATTCATTTTCTTTAGAAGCCGCGCCAGCACTGTGTTGATGAGCCCGCACAATACTGCCATCAATGAACAGCCACTCTGTGTCAGAATATTCAGATAACAATTTGAATATTAAATTAAAAATGTCTTTCTTTGCCCATTCGCTAAATCGTCGAAAGACGGTATTCTATTTCCCAAATTCGGGGGGTAAGTCACGCCAGGGACAGCCGGTTCTCATACGGTAAAGGATACCTTCAAAGGTCAGGCGATGTTCTTCTTTGTGATAAATAAGCCCACTTTGTTTCATGAATACAGCTAGCGTATTCCATAGGGTTTTTGATAACATGGTTCTCGGCATGATGGTAAGGCATGGTTGGTTTTTGGCGAAAGCAATTATACCCAATCATCATGCTGTTCAATAATTCCTCTCAAAACGTCAACAGCCCCTAATATAACACTCTGAATTATCAGTTTTTTATTACACTCATTGACCATTCTTTAATATCAGAATTGTATTCATAGCTCTATGAAGGTGTAAAAAAGCCCGCATGTTGCGGGCGAGATAATTTTATTTCAGACCATCAGAACACAAACCAGTAGCGCTGATTGATACCGCATTTAAGAAAGGTGTCCCAGTGTTATTATGTGTATGACTCGCGGTAAGCTGCAAATTGTTTAACCACATAAGACACTTAATTTATTAATTTTATTACATTAATCTGTTAATCACCCTCCCATACTACCAGAGCAATGAAGGGTAGAAATTATAAAACACAGTAGCTTGATCAAAAGCGGTAAATGTTAAAGGCCACCGGGAGGTTACCCCGATAGCCTTAGCTACGTTTCCGTTATCTATTTCAGAAATGCACGGATCAGCTCTAAAAGCGCGATTAACGCTTTGAGAACGATGATAGCAGTGTCAATAAATGCTTTCACCCGTTTGCTCCAGTTAGGAGCACGACTTAACCAGCCATTGCCTTTACGCTGCCTGTCCGGCTGGCCTTCATCTGTGTTAGCAGGAGAATATCGCGCTCTGACCGAGGCACTGAATCAGCACCACCTGTACTCAGCCAGGACTTACGAAAACTTGCGTCAGAGATACACAAGCCAGAGCGCTACCCCAAACTAACAGCCGTTGATTATAGGTTTATTTTCAGATGATTCAATCAATTAAAACAATGAGTAGATAAAAATAAAAAAACCAACCGGTGAGGTTGGTTTTTTTGCTTTTACCCTTGGATAGGGCGGTTTGTCTTTGTGCTATACGAGATTGGTAGCCTCGGTTCTAGCGCGACATTCTCCTGCTAACACAATCAGTCTACACCTTAAAAAAGGTGTTATCAACCTATGGCATAGCGTAAAGGACCTCACACAAATGGACAATATTCACCCAATCAGTGGCAAATATTTCTGTTTCAACCCATCCGATTTATAGGCCATATTCCTTATTGCGCTGGCGTTTTCCGGCGTGCCTGTGTTGTGGTGCATATGCGCGGCGGTCAGTTCAGCTAATTCCTTAACCACATCCAGCGTCTCTAACATCAAGGTCATGACGTTGATTTGCTGGCTGCCCACCCAAACCACTGGCGCGACGATTTCTTGCCTGGCTCCGGCGATACTCTGCTTAAGCAAGCCAATTTTCTCTATCAGATTTTGTCCGATTTCGATATTGGCCTCTTTCCCTACACTGGTAACGAAATTCGATGATGTCGCCATACTATAGTCACCGTCTGCGATTTGCTGAACAGCGCCCGCCAACAGCGTAGACGTGCCCAAAACCGTGGTTTTATCCGTGGCCTGAATCGTGGTTTCCCGTGCAACTACGGTACGTGTTTCCGTGTCTGCCCTGACTTCACGGTGCATAGACGATTCATTAATGGTCTGGTCAGTCTGACGAATCCAATCCCCTTCCTGAGTCACCCTCTGCGAGACTTCCGCCCGCTGCTGCTGCAATTGCTCGCCTGGCCTGATATCCGGTAAGGTGTTGCCCTGGCTTAATGTCTGCCGGATAAAGGGCTTGTCCGGCCTGCCTGCCTCAAAAACGATTTCAACCACCGTTCCGACTGGCGGATATTGAAACATACCCGATTCACTGCCCGCCATCGGCAAAGGCAGCGGGACAGCGTGGTAAACAGGAACGGCAGTATCGCTACCGTCATCAGCCAATAATTGCACATCAACGGCATAGCGCGGTCGGAATGGATCGGAAATATCACCGCAGACCGTGCTTTCGGTGTGTGCCTCAATACGGGCGAATTTGGGTAAGTGCAACCCTGCCGATAATTCGGGGTAGGCGGCATCAATCTGGCGCGGCATGGGCGTTCTGGTCTGAGACTGACCGGTCAGTTCGTTGACGGCTTCCCATGTAATGACTATGTTTTCATTGTTCAGATTGACCTTGTTCAGCCGGTGCTGATTGATCACTACGCCTGGGCGCAACGATGGGATCATGGGAATGGTCATGGCATTGCCCGCCGTCTGGCGCTGGCTAAATTCATTGGGGATCTTTACCGGTTTTCCAATAAATATCGAATGCGCCCAACTGCCGACATAAACCGAGCCATCCGGCAACTAATACCAGATATAATCCTCAATCGAAAAAACCTGCCCAAAATTAGCCAGCAACTGATAGCTGGTACCACGATGGGTAAAATACGGGATGGGTATATCAGTATAAGGGGCAGCCGGCAATGTGAAGATGAGTCCGCTGTGCTCCTGCAACCAGCCAACAATCTGGTTCAGTGTTGGATGCTGAAATGAACACGGCCACAATCGGTCAAACACACCAACCAGTTCACGCACAAAAAGACACTGATAACCGTTCTGAGCTGGCTGTGAGCGCTCCACATAGCCCGTGAACCAGCGCAACACTAAATCCGTGTAACCGACATCCAGCCGCACGAGTTTTCCGGTATAGTCCGTTGTCGTTTCCGCCGTGATAAAGCCACGACCACAGGATGACAGTTCCAGCATAATATTGGCGTCAGCCAGGTGAATTTCATCACCGGAAAGATAGAGCCAGTTAATCAGTGTCATTATCTAGCGGGTCCTATTTTGTCATTAATCGGTTTCAATACTTTTCTTTTTCAAACCAGCTTAATTTTTCCGGCTCTTCTTCTGCTGCAGCTGCGCCCTGTGCTGTTTGCTTTTTAGCCTGAATATTATCAGCAGTACGGGCATCATGTTTTTCAACAACAGATAAATGTTCACGCAAAGTAAATGTGACCTGCCATGCCTGTTTACCGTCGATTTTGCTGGCATCAAGGGTATGGGTGAATGTCCCGATACGAAAATTGATGGCCTGTGCGGTGAGGTTGGCGACACGGTAGCGTTCTAGGTTGCCGCCGTCTTTCGCTTCCGCCAGGGCAAACAGACGTGACAGCATTTTTTGTTCAGTAAAGGGAATGATCCCCGTAATGTGCAACGCTTTAGGCTTAATCGCTTGGTCACTGGTTCAAGTCCAGTAGGATCCACCAGATTTTAGCTGTGAAATCAGCGCATTAGGCCACTCTATGACGAGTGGCTTTTTTGTTTCTAGTAGTCAGTGGCGACAAAATGGCGGCAGAAATTTTCTTAACAGATTTACTATTCAATCCAAAAAGCAAACAAGCTGCTTGTTAAAGTTTCTGTGCGATAACGCTATAGACCGACACATAGTTTTTCACCAACGCGATTGAAAAATTTTCAGCCATCACACGCAGCTCCTCCAAAGTACCACTCACACCTTCCGGAAAGTTCCGCTCGATATTAGCCTTAATATCCAGAAACCAATGCACTGTATCAATATTGGACGGCAACACCCTCATATCCTTGATAGTGAAACCACTTCTCTCCAGCACTTGTCTGAAATAAGCAGGTGTTTTGCGATTACTACAGGCAAGGCGATCGATGATGTCGGGAATATCCGATTTATAGCTATCCAGTTCCACATTATAGAGGTTGTCAGAAATAATCACCCGGCCACCAACCCGTACACGTTTGAACAGCGCGTTCATGGCTTTTTCATACAATGAGTTAGGAAAATGTGAAATAACACCACGGATAATCACCAAGTCATAAAGTTCCTGTGGGTCAGGCAACAGATCAATATCCTGCGCATTACACAGGTACAGATTAATACGCTCGGCCAACCCATGTTCTGCGTGAAACTTGGCACAATACCTCAACTGTTGATCGCTGATATTCACTCCGTCCAAGCACGCGCACTCAGGAAAATATTCAGCCAGATATTTCAGGATATAGCCCCAGCCACAACCGATATCCAGTATTCGCCGAACCGATGGCCGCTCGATTCTTGTCTCCAAACCAGCCAACAGCAGTTGACGATCAAAATAACGAATACCTGATTCACCCAACGAAATGGGTGGCTTTGAGGCAGGATCATCGTAAATACCAGACTGGAATAACAGCGTATCGCCAATCGCTTTACGCCAGCGTTCAGGATCTTCGCAATAAGCCTGTACCACTTTGTTTTCGTAGTCGTTGGTATTTTCCCCCCGAATGATGTGATAAGGAGGAGCAGACTCAACACCAGTGTAAAACACACTATTAAAACTACTCATGAGGTTTTCCTTGTTAAATGGTTTTAAAAGGTGCCGCAACCTTATTTTTCAGGATTTGCAGCATATTGGTAAATTTCAATGAGGCATTCATATCTAATAATTAAATTCTGTGATTATCGATAAATTACATTACCATCAGAGCTGCCTTTGCCAATCCTTAATGTCTTGATTCGAAAGACCATCAATGATTTTTTTAAACCAAACTGTATACTCCCCAGGGGCCTTATTAATTAAATCCCTCAATTTCAATGGATTAACCCATTTGTAATCGGATACCTCGTCAGCATTAATTATCGGTTCTTTATCAAATTGACCGATAAAAACATGATCGTATTCGTATTCAATCAGAGTATTAGGAAGTGAGGCATAATAAATAAATGACAAAATTTTTTTCAATGGACAATCAAAGCCCATCTCTTCACCAAGACGCCGATGTGCTGCGGTATCCAGTGCTTCGCCAACCCGAGGATGGCCGCAACAACTGTTGGTCCAAAGCCCAGCCGAATGATATTTTGTTGCTGCCCGCTTTTGCAGTAGTAAATTTCCTTTTTTATCAAAAATAAATATAGAAAAGGCCCGGTGTAACATACCTTTCTGGTGAACATTCATTTTCCCCGCTGAACCAATGGGATTGTCATATTTATCAACAAGAATAAGCATTTCATCCATTATTAATGGCCTTTCTATGAAGTAAACTAAAACATAAATATTAATCAATCATAAAATCGAAATACATACCCTGCAAGTGTCAAATTAATTTCATAATAAAATGATATAAATAATAAAATACGAAATCATCCAACCATCTTATTATGATGTTAATAACAAGCATCAAATAGATAACATTAATTTCCCTAATAATAAAATTAAACTAATTCCAAAACGAACATATCCAATATGATTTATTTACAACTAATATTAGCCTGCTGAATTCGTTACAGAGCATGTATCACACTAATCCATAGCCGCTCCTTTTATATTCTTTAGCATACTTTTACAGCTAAAAAACGTCACAGAAAACTAAATAAATAATAAACAAACAAGAAAAATATCATTAATTGCTAAAATTTTATTAAAAAATCATTATTTTTTATCTTAAAAAACAAAAAGAGACATCTGTTGAAGTACCGTTTAATACCAAAAGAGTATACTCGGAGAGTTTAAATCATCTTCCCTCCCGTGTTTTTTAGAACTAGATTAAAGAAATGGAATATATGTATCAACCCGCCAACTCAGGTATTCGACTGTTCACAGATTTAGTCGGAAAAAAAATCAGCCCCAGTCCCCACTGGTATTCTGCACAGAATCGCACTAAGTTTGCTTTGCGTAGCGCTCTGATGCCAATATCGACGCTAAAATTATTAAACCAGATAGTTAATACACCGTTTTATCTGGATATTTTGAAGAAACAACCTTGTTTGCCTTCTAAACTACATCGTCCTTATCTGAGTATTAACTTCAACAAAGGGCAAACGTTGCGCGCAATAAATGAACATTATCAGTTGTTATTTGCCGGGCTAAATAAGTCTATTGTGAATAAAATATTTTGTTCTAATGCATATCCATTAGCCGTTATCAATGGTAAGAGTGGAACTTATACTATTTTTGTAGATTCCATGGACTGTTTTAATAAAGAGGGCGAGCTTACCTTATTTATTGGAACAGAAGATAACAAGACTCTGGCAAGATGTGCCTTTACACTACTAACGATTGCCGGCAAAAAAACACTATTTATTGGTGGGCTACAAGGTTCTAAAGAAGATACGACCCTTGAAATTATCCGTAATGCCACGAAAGATTGTTATGGATTATTTCCAAAACGTTTACTGCTTGAATCTGTTTGCCGTTTTGCTGCCCATTTTGGTTGTCAGCAAATTCTGGCTGCCAGCAATGATACACACATCTATAAAAGCCTGCGCTATTGGCATAAAAAGAAAGACAAATTAGTTGCTGATTACGATTCTTTCTGGGAATCATTAGGTGGAGCAAGGGGAAAAAATAAAGATTTCCATCTGCCATTAGCCATTGCAAGAAAATCTCTTGAAGATATCGCCAGTAAGAAACGAGCTGAATATCGTCGCCGTTATCAATTACTGGATGAACTGGATAATGGAATACGGGATTCTCTGCCTTCAAATTAAATCAGGATTCAGAATCAGGCCACCACTCAGTGTGGTATAGCCTGATCTTAAAATGGCTTCTATCTTGGTTTAATCATTTGCCATTCAAGATGGCTTTTAACCGCAGACCATTCACAATTGATAATGCTATAAACACAAGTATCCCTGACACTACCATCTTTAGATAAAGTATGACTCCGCAAAACTCCATCAAGTTTCGCACCCAGCCGTTCTATCGCTTTGCGGCTCTGATGATTAAGAAAATGAGTACGAAATTCTACGGCGATGCAACCCAATTCCTCAAAAGCATATTTTAATAGCAGATACTTCGCTTCTGTATTGATATGTGTCCGCTGGACATAACGCGCATACCAGGTAGAACCGATTTCCATCCGGCGGGCATGAGAATCAATATTCATATAAGTAGTCATTCCAACTGCTTTGCCTGTCCGGTGGTCAACAACAGCAAAAGGCAGCATGGTGCCTCTCTCATACAAAAATAAACGGCGATCAATCTCTTTACTCAGATCAGCCGGTGAAGGAATGTTGGTGTACCACAATCTATGTAGCTCACCCTCTTCAATTGCCCGTACAAATTCATCATGCCGCTGGTGCGTCAAAGGTTCAAGAATAACCCCTTTCCCTTCCAGAGTTACCCATTCAGTCATCTGTTTTTTCATAATACTCGTTGGCGTTAATAAATAAGTTAAGAATAGAAGACACTATCCTATCCTCCCACCCCCTTTGCTTATCAACTTTATGACTGAGAGAGATTTTATGATACACATCACATTCGTTTAACATTTTTTTCCCAATTAACCTTATTCCGTCTAGATTTGAACCACCATCTCATCCGACCACCTGATGTTTTTACCTCATGGTTTCGGACACAATAACAATAATCTGGTTATGATTGACAAACACCCGACGGAGATTGCAATGAGCCACTACCCTCACCTGTTCACCCCTTTAGACCTGGGGTTCACCACACTGAAAAACCGCATTCTGATGGGATCAATGCACACCGGGTTAGAAGAACATCCCGATCGCGCCCAAAGACTTGCCCGCTTTTATGCTGAACGGGCAGCCGGAGGCGTGGCATTGATTGTCACAGGCGGTATTTCCCCAAATAAACAAGGTGTTATAGGAAAAGGCACAGCATTTCTGGTAGATGAAAAAGACCTTATCCATCATAAAGTTATTACAGATGCGGTTCATCAAGCTGGTGGAAAAATTGCAATGCAAATCCTGCATACCGGCCGTTACAGCTATCAGCCGAATCTTGTCGCCCCTACTGCCATTCAGGCCCCGATTAACCCATTTATGCCCCGTGAAATGACAGAAGAAGACATTCAGCAAACTATTGCTGACTTCGCTCACTGTGCACAACTGGCACAAAAAGCAGGTTATGACGGTGTGGAAATCATGGGCTCTGAGGGTTATCTGATTAACCAATTTCTGACTACCCGAACCAACCACCGCCAGGATAAATGGGGTGGAAGTTTTGAAAATCGAACTCGTTTTGCCGTGGAGATTGTCAAAGCGGTCCGCCAGGCAACTGGACGGGAATTTATTCTGATTTACCGGCTTTCAATGCTGGATTTAGTCGAAGAGGGTTCTGATTGGCAGGAAATCGAACAATTAGCCGTCGCCATTGAGCAAGCAGGAGCATCTATTATCAATACAGGTATCGGCTGGCATGAGGCACGAATTCCAACTATTGCCACAATGGTTCCCCGCGCCGGATTCAGTTGGGTAACACAAAAGCTGATGGGGAAAGTTTCAATCCCATTGATCACAACAAATAGGATTAATGATCCAAAAATTGCAGAGAAAGCACTGGCACAAGGTTGCGCAGATATGGTTTCCATGGCGCGGCCTTTTCTGGCAGACGCTGAATTCGTTCTGAAAGCCCAACAAGGACGAGCTGATGAAATAAACACCTGTATTGGCTGTAATCAGGCATGTCTGGATCAAATTTTTGTCGGTGAAATAGCCTCCTGTCTGGTTAATCCCCGTGCCTGTCACGAAACAGAAATGACAGCTGAACCGATTACCGTGCCGAAAAAACTGGCTGTTATCGGTGCAGGACCTGCTGGATTATCATTTGCCGTGACGGCTGCTAGCCGTGGTCATCACGTCACACTGTTTGAACGTCATGGGCAGATTGGCGGGCAATTCAATATTGCCAAACAGATCCCCGGTAAAGAAGAGTTTCATGAAACATTACGTTATTTTCAGCGTCAATTAGAAATCCATCATGTTGATGTGCGGTTGAACCAGACCGCAACGGCAGAAATACTCTCAGATTTCGATGAAGTGATCATCGCCAGTGGCATTGTACCCCGACAACTCACTATTGATGGTATTCACCACGAAAAAGTACTGAGCTACTTAGATGTACTCAGGGATAAGAAAAATATCGGTCAGAGTGTGGCTATCATTGGCGCAGGGGGAATTGGTTTTGATACCGCAGAATATCTGAGTCAACCAGAAAAAAGCACTAGCCTTGATCGTACCGCTTTCAGCGAAGAGTGGGGCATTGACCAGAATCTGATACATCGTGGTGGTTTATCTCCTGAAGGCCCGAAACCAGAACCATCCCCCCGAAAAATTTATCTGTTACAACGTAAACCGACTAAAGTTGGCGAAGGATTAGGTAAAACAACAGGTTGGGTACACAGAACCAGTCTGCACATGCGCGGCGTGAAAATGCTCAATAATATGCAATATCTGAAAATAGATGATCAGGGATTACATATCAGCTGTAATGGGGAACAGAGCTGTCTTGCCGTAGATAACGTCGTTATTTGTGCCGGACAAGAGCCACTGAGAGAATTGTATCAGCCGTTACAACAAGCAGGAAAAATCGTACATCTTATTGGTGGCGCAGATATTGCTGCTGAACTGGATGCCCGACGGGCTATCAATCAAGGCACCCGGTTAGGGCTTAAGATCTGATAATAAATAATGGCAGTCACAAGCAAACCGTAAAGATGCATAAACACTTAAACCGCGCCATTCCTGGCGCGGATGTTTTATTCTTCTTACCTATTACTACCTTTTTAACTTCAACTGTAAAACTTCAGTCAATCAATTACGCCGAGTTAGCTGATCCGATGCCAGACGGTCATCCTCAGCCTGACAAACAGCGGCGGTGAACAATACATCGGTAGAAGAATTCAAGCTGGTTTCTGCCGAATCCTGCAATACACCGATAACCAAACCTACTGCCACAACCTGCATAGCAATTTCATTGGAAATACCGAACATACTACAGGCCAGAGGGATCAACAGTAAGGAACCGCCCGCTATACCAGAAGAACCACATGCACAAATGGCAGAAACCACGCTTAACAACAATGCCGTAGGCAAGTCAACAGGTATCCCAAGCGTATTTACCGCAGCCAAAGTCAACACCGGGACAGTCACCGCAGCGCCCTCCATATTGATCGTTGCCCCTAACGGGATGGAAACAGAATAAGTATCTTCATGCAAATTCATACGGCGGCACATAGCCATATTCACCGGAATATTCGCAGCCGAACTACGGGTGAAAAATGCTGTCACACCACTTTCACGCAAGCAATCAAATACCAGTGGATAAGGGTTACGACGAATTTTCCAGTAAACGATCAGCGGGTTTACAACGAATGCAATAACCAGCATACAACCCAGTAACACAACCAGCAGTTGGGCATATCCCAGCAAAGTATTAAAACCGGTTTCTGCGATAGTTGAAGACACCAAGCCGAAGATACCAACAGGCGCACAACGGATGACTACCCGAACAACCTGAGTAACCGCTTCTGACATATCATGAATCAGAGACTTAGTTGAATCTTTCGCGTGACGCAGTACGATACCCAAACCAATCGCCCAGGCAAGAATACCGACATAATTACCATTCAGTAACGCATTCACCGGATTATCGACAACATTAATCAATATCCCTTTCATCACCTCCATAATGTTTTCAGGAGGAGACATCTGAGCATTATTTACAACCAGCACCAGTTGTGACGGAAACATAGAGCTACCGACCACGGCAACTAAAGCGGCGGAAAAAGTACCCAGAATATAGAGAACAAGAATTGGACGTATATTGGTTTTCTGGCCTTCTTTATGGTTAGCAATAGAAGACATAACCAGAACCCATACCAATACCGGGGCTATCGCTTTCAAGGCACCAACGAACAACGTCCCAAGCAAGCTGACTGACTTAGCAGCCGAAGGCGCCAACCACGCTAATAGTATCCCTGCAATTAAACCTACCAAAATCTGTTTAACCAGGCTCCCTTGTGCAATGTAATGCACGAAACCACGCTTTTGTTTTTCCATAACTGACCCATTTTATTAACAATTCTGCTGAACCTGTATTTTCTGTGTTTGCTGCCTCAGTATAGGGAAACCAAGAATGGTGGAAAGCAGAAACAGTTAAAATATACAACCTTGTCAGCACTTATTAACAACACATTCACATTTATGTGATCAAAATGGCAATTTATACATTTACAAAGCACAATTATTTGTTTTTATGTTTAACCATTTTTCAGTAAGTTAAGACCAGAAAAAACCCTATATTCCTGTTCAGGAAAATAGGGTTATCTGTTAAAAAATAGTTACCTGATTACTGGATTTCTTTAGCTTTATACTTATTTACCCAAACATTAATAATCATTGTTATTGTCAAAATACTCGCAATAGTCCCCAGAGAAACGCCCATAGGAATATGATAAACATCCATTAACAGCATCTTAATACCGATAAATACCAGAATGACTGACAAACCATATTTCAGCATTGTGAATTTCTCTGCTACACCTGCCAGCAGGAAATACATTGCACGTAATCCTAAGATAGCGAAAAGGTTAGAGGTCAAAACAATAAAAGGATCTGTCGTTACTGCAAAAATAGCAGGAATGCTGTCTACAGCAAAAATAACATCGCTGATTTCAATCATAATCAAAACCAGAATCAATGGCGTCGCATATAACAAACCATTTTTTCTAATAAAAAAACGTTCTCCGTGCAGATTATCCGTCATACGAATATGCGATCTTAACCAACGAACAAAAGGTTTATCACCTACCGGAGCATTATCCTCTTTTGCCAACGCTATCTTAACGCCGGTAACCAACAGAAAGATGCCAAACAAATAGAGTATCCAACTAAATTGAGAAACCAGCCAGCTCCCAGCAAAGATCATCACAGAACGCAGCACAATTGCGCCTAAGACACCGTAAATAAGCACCCGGCGTTGCAAATTTGCCGGAATGGCAAAATAACTGAACAGCATCAGCCAGACAAACACGTTATCAACAGCAAGTGCTTTTTCAAGTAAATAACCCGTAAGAAAAGCCATTGCCTGATTATTGGCAACAGCTTCCCCCACAGTTTCTCTGAAATACCACCATAATCCTAATGCAAATAAAAGCGACAGACTTACCCAAATTACGCTCCAGACAGCAGCTTGACGAAATGACATTGCCTGCTCTTTCTTACGCCCTTGTAAAAGCAGATCCAGTAACAGCATAATCGTAATTAAAACGGCGAAACTTCCCCATAAGACAGGGCTACCCACTGAGTTCATTTTCTTTCTCTACATAAATAAAAACGGCTGAAGTCTCAGAAGACGCCAGCCGTTGCTATATTTCTTCCCCACTCAATGGAGATGAATGTATTGCAAGCAACCCTCGCCTTCTGGCAAGGTCTCACTTACAACACAGAAAATGTACCACAAGGTATCAGTTCAAGGTTGCCCGGCTACCGGATGCTATTGCACCGTAATGACGATAAACCGGCAAGGAAGTTACTCCCCTTTGCTGTGGGTGAAAAGTAAATCAAATTTACGCAAGAATCAATCTACCATTGAAAAAATATTGGTTCATAAACAGTCGCCAATAAACGGTAAATAAAACAGCGACAGAATAGCGATTCATTTAAATTAAAAATCTAATAAACTGATCTCATTGGACCAATTTACTATTCCATTCCTTTCAATGTTCAATTGATCACCAAAATTTTCTGTTTAGTCACTCTTGATTTTGTTACAGTGTCGCAGGCCGCGCCATTTGCCTCTTTCAACGGATTGAAAAGGCATTATAATCGGCCAAATAACTAAAACAGGATGCAATTTAATCAGTTTAGCCCCGTGCTTTCAGGATGAACGAACAAAGGCATTTTAGGAATACCAGATGGAAATAGTAAAAGAACTTATATATGCACTTTGGCACCAGGATTATGAAACTCTGGCCAATCCATCCCTATCATGGGCCATTTATATCATGCTATTCTTGATCCTCTTCCTTGAAAATGGCCTGCTTCCCGCTGCATTTTTACCTGGAGACAGCTTGCTTATATTGGTTGGCGTATTAATTGCCAAAGGTGCAATGAGTTTCCCTGTAACGCTTGTTATATTGACCACTGGAGCAAGCTTAGGTTGCTGGGTTGGGTATCTTCAGGGGAAATGGTTAGGAAATACCAGGATAGTACAAGGTTGGCTTTCCCACCTCCCAGCTCATTATCACCAGAGAGCTTACAATCTTTTTCACCGCCACGGCCTATCTGCTTTACTTATTGGCCGTTTCCTCGCATTTATAAGAACCCTGCTACCAACACTTGCGGGCCTGACGGGTCTGCAAAATAGTCGTTTCCAGTTTTTTAACTGGCTCAGCGGTTTCCTGTGGGTCATTATCCTGACCTCTTTGGGCTATGCACTCGGTAAGACCCCCATTTTTCGTCAGTACGAAGATCTGGTTATGAATTTCCTGATATTACTACCACTTGCTTTACTAATTATTGGTTTTAGCGGTAGTTTGTTAGTTGTATTACGTAAAAAAACGTGCCAATCCCCTCAAAAAAAGTAATTTCTTCTGAAAATTTCTTAAATCTCCTTCTGCCGCAAACAAAAGTATCGTTTGCGGCATAATAGTGAAATAACGCTAATGTTTTTCATTCACCTTCCAAAATATAAGCTATATTTAAGGATAGTCTTTTCCAGCCTCTGGAAAATCGACTAACTAAGTCAAATATACACACCTACATAAGGAGTCATTTACATGGTACAGAACAAAACCGCTGAAGACTTACGCATTGAATTAAAATCCCTCTCTAAAACACTAGAGGAAGTGATCAAAAATTCTGGTGATAAATCCGATATCGAACTGGAAAAAATTCGTAGCAAAATAGAAAGCGTACTCCAAGAAACCCGCATGAAACTTGGCACTGTCAGTGACAAAGTCGTTATGCAAACTAAAGAGATGGCCCGTCATGTTGATGATTACGTTCACGACAAACCGTGGACAAGTATCGGCATCGGTGCAGTAGCAGCTGTCGTATTAGGTGTACTATTGGCTAAACGCTAATATGAACCACCCATCCAAATCTCAAGGCCCCGGTAAAGGGGTCCTTGATTCTCTTCAACGCATTGCCATCATCGTTATCGGGATGGTAGAAACCCGCTTACAACTGATCGTTGTAGAACTGGAAAAGGAAAAGGCAACGCTAATACAACTGATATTAATGACCGGTCTGACATTGCTGTTTACCGCTTTTGGCCTAATGTGCCTGCTTGCTCTGATTTTTTGGGCTGTCGATCCAGCCTGGCGTCTTACTGCATTAGCCATCACCACAGGCACTTTGCTGATCCTGGCGCTCATTGGCCTGATATGGACCATCAGGAAATCCCGTAATTCCACATTACTCAACGCAACCCGCGAGCAATTAAAGATTGATAGAGAGATGCTGGAGGATCACAGTAATGAGTAAACAGAGCCAAAAAAGAAAACTGAAAAAACAGCAATTACTCAAAAGTATCCTGTTACAACGGCTGATACTTTCTAACGATGCTCAGCACTGGCGAAATATCACTGAGCCTTATGACAAAGGCTGGCAAAAGCTTTTGTCATTAAAACCTTATCTGCTACTCGGAGCCAGTACCCTCTCTTTATATGGTCTTCGTCACCCAGTGAAATTCTATCGCTGGACCCGCCGAGTCATTGGTGCATTGAAGATACTGAAAAGGAAGAAGTAATAATTCTTCATAATATATCTTATTGATTATCAACTACATTACTTACATTCAAAAACTTTGTATAAAATTGTTAATAATCCTTGCTTACAACTAAGCTCTCCTCTCTTTAGTATACATTCCATTCGTTAATGATTAGCAAATTGTGCTATTTCAAGTTAGTACCGACTAATCATCACTACCTTACCTGTATCCCTGGAGTTGTTAATGAAAAAATTTGAAGATAGAACCTTGCTATTAGCCCGTATTTTAATGTCAATCCTGTTTATCGTTGCAGGTTATGGAAAATTAGGCGATGCCTATGTTGGCACTCAACAATATATGGAAGCAATGAGGATTCCTGGCTTTTTATTACCTCTGACTATCTTGCTTGAACTGGGTGGCGGCCTGGCCGTTCTGTTCGGTTTCTTAACCCGTACAACCGCACTATTTACCTTTGGTTTCTGTATTCTGACTGCCTTGCTTTTCCACAGCAATTTTGCCGAAGGCATGAACCAGACTATGTTTCTAAAAAACCTGACTATCGGCGGTGGCTACCTGTTACTGGCTATCATCGGTCCAGGTAAATTCAGTATTGACCGCTTGATGAATAAAAACTGGTAATATACTGTTGTTGCTGTTCTGAATCTGAGAAATAACAGTTTTAGGTAAAGAGTAAAACCATCAAACTCCCACTTTGCTCAATTATCCTATTAGATAACGATCTCATATTAAGTTTCAATATAAATAGCTGACCGGAAAATCTAGCAGATTTTTCGGTTTTTTTTATTTAATCAATAGAGCCAACTTTTATTAAAGCATCGTAGCTCCGATAAAACATTAATGACAGCACTAAAAAGCGCAATCAATTCATATAATAGCAAAATATATTTTCATAGAATTCATCATCAATGATTTTATACATTTTTTACCCTTTAATATAACCAGATAAAAATTTCATTTATCTTATAGTTAAAGATCTAAAAGCAGTTTAAGCAGTTTAAGCAGTTTAAGCAGTTTAAGCAGTTTAAGCAGTTTAAGCAGTTTAAGCAGTTTAAGCAGTTTAAGCAGTTTAAGCAGTTTAAGCAGTTTAAGCAGTTTAAGCAGTTTAACATACAGGATATATAATATAAAACCAATTCAGCACTTAGTGATAATCAAGTTAAAAAATAACATTAAAATTTCAATACATTTCTAAATAAACCCAATAAAAACATTATTTAATGCATTTTCTCACAAAACAAATCGAAATAAAAAAGTATTTTCAACTGGAGTTAAAATCATTCATTAAAATATCCAAAAACACATATTTAACATTATTAACAAATAAAAAAATTAAAATGTATATTATCATTTATCCATTATTTTACACCATTAAAAAACTGAGAAATAAAAACATAAAAAATTGATTTTATTAAAAATAACATTTAATCCATTAAAGCAGAATAATCATTAACAACAACACAAACTTTTCATTGTTAAACCTTACAATCATCTTTTATCCTTAATTATTCAACACTCTATTTAATCCAATGATCTTAATGAATGCCATCACATTAATACATTTAATCCCACATCATCTATATAATAATAAAATAATATCATTCTGGCTTGGTAAGAATATTCTCACTGTAGATAACAAAGCCGGAAGATCATGGCGGATTTTTCCGGCTTTTTCATCTATCTTAGCGGTTAGCAAACAATTTAGGGATTTCCCGCAAACACCAGGATTTAGCTTCCCCCATACTATCTCGTCGCCATGCCATAATGACATTTGTCTCGTGGCTGTATTCAGAGCTAATCACCCGTAAACGACCAGCCGCAATATCTTGCTCCACCATAGGATAAGGCATCGTGGCAACCCCTAACCCGGCCAAAAGAGCCCGACGTTTATCTTCCAGCGAACTCACCGTTAGACGTTGCTGCTTATCTAATAACTGAACCGTCAATACCGGGCGCTCCCTTGCTGTATCTGCCACAGCAATACCACGATACTTCACCCTCGTTACATCAGACAAAGGCTCCGGCTCTTGATGAATAGGATGATCAGGGCTGGCAACATAGACATTGGTAATGCTGTAAAGCTGACGTGAATTCACTTCTGCCGATGCGCGGAAATGCATATCTGGCGCAATAACAATATCCGCCCGGCCTGTTTCCAACCGCTCCCATGCACCAGCTAAAACCTCAGTCAATAAAGAGAGCTGGGTATTCGATTTCTGAGCAAGTTTACCCACCAATGGGAACAATGAAGAAGCAGGGACCAGTGCCTCACAAACGATTGTCAGGTAAGTTTCCCAACCTCGCGCTAATGCCTCTGCGTCAGCGGTTAATTTATCCGCAGCTTCAAGCAATTGACGTCCACGCTCAAGCAACATTCGGCCAACGTTGGTGAATTTAGTCCTGTGACCCGAACGGTCAAACAGCACCACATCCAGCTCCTCTTCCAGCTTTTGCATCGTATAGCTAAGTGCAGAAGGAACACGGCCAAGCTCATCAGCTGCCGCTGCAAAACTTCCCCGCCGGTCAATTGCATCCATGACCCGTAGAGATTCCAGTGTAAGCGCTCGTTCTTTGCTCATATTTTTCTCAATCAGGAAATTTGAATATGGTGACCAGATTAACTGGCTAACATTTCGCCGTCCAGATAATTACTATCGTTAGTGTGTGTTTTTTGGAGGTAACCGCCATCATGATTATAAATAGAACAGCAAAGCAATGTGGAAAAGCTGACTATGGTTGGCTACAGGCTCGTTATACATTTTCATTTGGTCACTATTTTGATCCAAAGTTTTTAGGTTATGGCGCTCTGCGTGTACTGAATCAGGAAGTTATCGCACCAAAAGCCGCTTTTCAGCCTAAATCTTATCCACATGTGGATATACTGAACATTATTCTGCGAGGTGAAGCAGAATATCGTGACAGTGAAGGCAATCATGTCAGAGCTTGCAAGGGAGAATGTTTACTGTTTTCTACCCGTCAAGGCATCAGCTATAGCGAACATAATATCAGTGCGAATAAGCCACTGACCCGCTTACAACTTTGGCTAAATGCCTTTCCTCAGCAGGAAAGCTTACCGTTGCAACGGATGGCATTACCAGAGCAACCATTGACTATGCTTGCCTCTCCAACCGCAGAAGATGGCAGTATGCAATTACGCCAGCAAGTGTGGGTTAATCATATTTCTCTTAATAAGAGCCAATCTCACCATCTACAATTGAAAGGAAAAAATGCTTATCTGCAATCCTTGAACGGCAATATAAAAATAAAAGGCAATTCGAAGGATAACGCGTTGATTAAATGTGGAGATGGCGCTTTTATTCATGAAGAAGATTATCTGGTTTTAAAAGCAGATACTGAATTTCAAGGGTTGTTAATTGATCTAGCCGCCTGAGAAAATGAAAACCCCATCAAGGCTAAACCTGATGGGGCTAAATTGGTGAAGTTAACCGATAAGCCGGGTTCTGTCGTGGACAATCATTCATCTAGGCCAGCACTTGCGCACTGGCTCAAGCAGCCTACCCGGGTTCGATACGGGCCGTACCTAGTGAACCCCTATTTGGCCTTGCTCCGGGTGGAGTTTACCGTGCCACGGACTGTTACCAGCCGCGCGGTGCGCTCTTACCGCACCCTTTCACCCTTACCTGATCCTGCATAAGCAGGCCATCGGCGGTTTGCTCTCTGTTGCACTAGTCGTGGGCTTTCGCCCCCCAGACGTTATCTGGCACCCTGCCCTGTGGAGCCCGGACTTTCCTCTCCCCTACCTCTCGTCCAAAAGGACGGTGATAAAGCAGCGACTGTCTAGTCAACTCCGCGGCGGATTATAAGAGGTTTAACAAACGATGTATAGGCGTATACTCATTATCTGCCTTGTTTATCAACAATTGTTGTTATTCGTCATGCTCTCCCAGAGCATGACGATAAAGCGCGTTTTTCTTCACACCATGGATCTCTGCCGCCAAAGCAGCCGCTTTTTTCAACGGCAATTCTTGCTGAAGGAGCGCCAATGTTCTTAATGCCTCTGGCGGTAAAGTATCGTTATCCGGTTTTTTATAACCTTCAACAATCAATACCATTTCACCACGGCGACGGGTTTCATCTTCCTTAACCCATGCCAAAAGTTCACCTGTCGGCATCCCCTGAATTGATTCCCAAGTTTTTGTTAATTCCCGTGCCAGAACGACATAACGTTTAGTTCCCCACACGTCAACCATATCTTCTAAACTATCGATGAGGCGATGAGTGGATTCATAAAAAATTAACGTCCGCGGCTCCTGCTCCAAAGCCCGTAAGGTATCTTTCCGGCTTTTACTTTTAGCTGGCAAGAACCCTTCGTAACAGAAACGATCTGATGGCAGACCAGCGGCAGACAATGCGGTTATCGCCGCACAAGGCCCAGGCAGAGGAACAACATGAATACCCGCTTCACGACAACGGCGAACCACATGATAGCCAGGATCATTAATCAGTGGCGTTCCCGCATCAGAGACTAATGCAATACTCTGCCCCTGCTGAAGTTTTGTAATTAATTGATCTGCTTTCTGCTGTTCATTATGATCATGAAGTGCGAACATGCGCGCATTAATGGCAAAATGTTGAAGCAACAAGCCGGTATGTCGCGTATCTTCGGCCGCAATCAGATCGACATGCTCAAGAACTTCAAGCGCACGCTGAGTGATATCACCCAGGTTTCCAATGGGGGTTGGCACAACATATAGCGTGGATGTCGTAACCACTGCTCGATTGGGTTGATTCATTGTTTCATCCGAATGACCGATTTAAAATTGAGCATCTTTGAAAAAAACATCGCTGGATACAGTATGCTTTCCTCAATTTTTGTGCGTATCAAAACTGGTTTAGTCTGTTCAGCTATGCTGGCAGTTATGATCATCGCAGGGTGTACCGTGCCTGACCAACAGGGACAGCAACCTTTGCAAACTCAGGACAAAGTCAGTACAGAAATCGCCCGTTATCAATCCATCATTGATGCCGCTAATGGCGAACCTTCTCTGGATGTCATCCGTGCTTATATCGCTCAGGAACCACTTCTGAAAGACAATGCCGCTCATCAAAAAAATATTGATGATACCTGGCAAATGCTAACCCGTCTTTCACCACAAAATCGCAGTGGGTTGGTCATCAACGCTGATGAAAATATTCTGCAAGGCTGGCTGGACTTACTCAGTACCTATCAGGATAACAAACAGGACTCTGACAAACTACAAGCAGCTGTCCTTGACTGGAAAATTCGTTATCCACAAAACCCAGCCGCGCAGTCACTCCCAACCCAGTTACAACCAGCCGCCATCCAATCTCAAGGCACTGACATCCGTATTGCACTGTTCCTGCCATTAAGCGGCCAGGCAAAAGTATTCGGCGAAGCAATTCGTCAGGGTTTTCTTGATGCTCAGGCTGGTTTGCCAACCCCATCTCTGCCAACAGAAAACCCGGCAAATTTATTATCTACAGCAACCAACGATAACAACACGTCAGATACAATGGTTTCTGCCGATGCCTTGCCAAATGCAGCGGCTCCTGTTGAATCAACAACACTAGCCGTTCAGCCAGTGCCCGTCATCGCCAATGTGCCGGTTAACACACAACAGGTCAAAATCTATGATACGGCAAGCCAGCCACTGGAAAATTTATTGATTCAGGCTGAACAAGATGGCGTGAATTTGGTTGTCGGGCCGTTATTGAAACCAGATGTGGTTAAACTGGTTCAGATGAATACTTCATTAAACATGCTGGTGCTGAACGAGTTAGATAATGCACAGCCCCGGCCCAATATCTGTTATTTCTCTTTATCACCAGAGGATGAAGCGAAAAATGCCGCGGAGCATATTTGGCAGCAACAGAAACAGAATCCTCTGATACTCGTTCCCCGGGGTACTTTTGGTGACCGGATTGCCAAGGCATTTGCACAGGAATGGCAAAAACAAGGTGGGCATACCGTTCTGCAACAAACCTTTGGTTCTTCCACCGAACTGAAACAGTTAATTAATAGAGGTACAGGTATTCGCCTGACAGGAACAGCCATTAGTGCAACAAACAATCAACCTGTATCAACCACTATTGGTGATCTGGAAATTCCCCAGATAAATACAGATGTTGTTCCTACTTCTGCCGGCGGCTCAGTGGACGCGGTTTATATTGTTTCCACTTTGGATGAACTGACTCTGATTAAGCCGATGATTGATATGGCAATCAGTTCCCGTAATAAACCAGCCCTTTATGCAAGTTCTCGCAGTAATCAGGCTGGTGCCGGTCCTGATTTCCGTCTGGAAATGGAAGGAATGCAATTCAGCGATATTCCATTAATCGCTGGCGCTAACCTGCCACTGATGCAACAAGCAGCCGGTAAATTTGCCAATGATTACTCTTTGATGCGCCTTTACGCTATGGGTATTGATGCCTGGTCATTAGCAAATCAGTTCAGTCAGGTTCAACTTCAAAGTGATTTCCATCTCAATGGTGCTTCGGGGATGCTGTCTGTTCAGGATAACTGCGCGATTTTTAGGCAACTCTCTTGGATGCAATATTCTCAGGGACAAATCACTGCCATTTAATTAAGCATTAATTGCCGCTTGTTATCAGGCGGCAATTAAATTCAAATAACGCTTTTCAGGATGAAAATAAAAAAGCCGACAAGTTATTTGCTGGGACGTAACTACGAAACACAGGCAAAGTTGTTTTTGCAAAAACAGGGGCTAACTTTTATCGCTGCGAATGTGAAAGTTCATGGTGGTGAAATTGACCTGATAATGAAAGACAAACAAACCTGGGTTTTTATTGAAGTCCGTTTTCGCAAACAAGGGCAATATGGCGATGCACTGGCGACCGTGACCCGCAGCAAGCGTAGAAAATTATTGCACGCTGCCGCAGTATGGCTGTTTCAACGAGGTGAGTGTTTTGAAACCACTTCTTGTCGCTTTGATATTTGTGCTATTACTGGTCAACAATTTGTGTGGTTGCCAAATGCTTTCAATCAAGATGAGTTCGCTCGCTAAAATGATACTGGGTAGGTTATAAACGTGCTGGATAGAATTAAAGTCTGTTTTACAGAAAGTATTCAAACTCAGATTGCAGCCGCAGAAGCATTACCTGATGCTATCTCCCGGGCCGCAATAATGATGGTTCAGTCATTGCTGAATGGTAACAAAATCCTTTGCTGTGGTAATGGCGGCTCTGCTGCAACTGCCCAGCGGTTTGCTGCCAATATGATCAACCGGTTTGAAACTGAACGCCCGAGTCTGCCTGCATTGTCACTTAACGCAGACAATGTGGTGATAACAGCGATTTCAAGTAGTAAACAACATGATGAAATTTACGCTAAACAGGTACGGGCATTAGGTCAGCCAGGCGATGTGTTATTGGCTATTTCCACTCATGGAAATAGCCGGGATATTGTTAAAGCCGTTGAAGCGGCTGTAACCCGCGATATGACGATTGTCGCGCTTACCGGCTATGATGGTGGTGAACTTGCTGGCTTGTTAGGGCCACAAGATGTGGAGATTCGTATACCATCTCATCGCAGCACCCGAATTCAGGAAGTTCATATGCTGACAGTTAACTGCCTATGTGACTTAATCGATAATACACTCTTTCCCCACCAGGATGACTAAGGAACCAATAATGCGATTTTTTCCCCTATTAGCTACGGTTTGTGCCGCAGTCATGTTACAAGGATGTATTGGTGCAGCCGTGGTAGGTTCTGCCGCTGTAGCGACTAAAAGCGCAACCGACCCCCGTACTATTGGTCAACAGGTTGACGATGGTACGCTGGAAGCACGTGTCAGTAATGCACTTAACAAAGATAAGCAGATCAAAGAGCGTATCCGTGTTATTACCACCGCCTATCAAGGGAAAGTTTTGCTGACAGGCCAAAGCCCGGACTCAAGCCTTACAGACCGTGCAAAACAGATAGCGTCCCGTGTTGATGGAACTCATGTTGTGTACAATGAAATTCGTCAGGGGAAACCTGTTGAATTAAGTACGGCTTCTAAAGATACCTGGATTACCACTAAAGTACGCTCAAAAATTCTGGCTAGTGACTCAGTTAAGTCTTCCAACATAAAAGTCGTTACAGAAAACGGTGAGGTCTTTTTGCTGGGTATTCTGACTAAACAAGAAGGTAACGCCGCAGCGAAAATTGCCAGCGAAACTGACGGTGTTAAGCGGGTAACAACTGCGTTTACTTATCTGAATTAAGCATATTACTGAGGGTGATAACACTATAAATTTACCCTGAATATATTAAGCCGCGTCATTCTTTGACGCGGGCGCTTTCCTTTTTTACTTACTATCCAATGCCAAATATCCAACGTCAAACCGGGGGACTTTCCATTCTTCCCTCAATAACTTTTCAATAACTCGTTTTCCTTAAGGTAATTCACCCCGCCCAACAACCGCATTTGTCGCAAAATCCATTGTTGACGCTGTAAAACATACGCCGAAGGAGCGTTAACTTTATAACGGTGCGGGTTAGGCAATACAGCAGCGAGTAAAGCAGCTTCTGATGCAGTCAATTTACTGGCTGATTTATGAAAATAGTGTCTGGATGCCTCTTCAACACCAAAAATACCCTCACCAAATTCTACAATATTAAGATAAACCGTCAAAATTCGGCTTTTTGACCATGCCAATTCAATGGCAAAGGTCATTCCAGCTTCCAGCCCTTTTCTCAACCAGCTACGTCCATCCCACAAAAATAAATTTTTGGCCGTTTGCTGAGAAATCGTTGAAGCGCCCCTCAACCTGCCAGAGTTATTTTGATGATGCTCAAGGGCATTTTCAATAGCGTCAAAGTCAAATCCCCAATGCTGTGAAAATTTTTGATCCTCAGCCGCAATAACAGCCAATGCAATATTTGGGGATATTTGTTCATGCCCTACCCAAGCAGAACGGGATACGTAAGAAAAATTAACTGATAGCCAAGCGTTAATTTGGCGCTCAACCATAATCATAGAAAATGGCACTGGCAAAAATGAAAACGCAACAACAGAAACTATCCATAAGATAATAACTGAGATTACGATTTTTTTAAGCCAGCACCATAAAAATTGCACAGGATTTCTCATCCAGTTACTCAGTCATTTCCAATACTTTTCTGACAAGTTTATCAATTCCCTCCTCTGCCTGAGAAATAGATTCAGCAAGCATATAGGCTGGAGTTGTAACAATTTTGTTTTCCAAATCAACAACAATATCATTTACCTTGCAAACTATATGGATCCCTCCCATTTCCTCCACCTGAGCAGCAGTTTCAGGATCATTACCAATCGTTAGTTTCACCGGTGTATTAAGTAGTTTTGGCAACATAACCGGTGCAATACACATAAACCCCATAGGTTTATGTTGTTTATGCATAGCCCTCACTAAACTTAATAAATCTTTATTTATTTCGCAATCAACTGTCTTAGCAGCAAAGTCACATAAATTCTTTGCAACACCAAATCCCCCAGGAATGATCAGGGCATCAAACTCATCTGCATTTGCTTGTGACAAAGACTTGATTTTTCCCCTTGAAATACGGGCTGACTCCTGTAGAACGTTACGTTCTCCGTCTGTTTCTTCACCGCTAATATGATTAATAACATGAAGTTGTGGCGCATCAGGTGCCAAAAAGCTCGTTTTAACACCTAAACGATCTAAAGAAAGCATAGTTAATACTGATTCATGAATTTCACTACCATCGAATACACCACATCCACTTAAGACAACCGCAACTGATTTCATAGCTCACTCCATTTGTAGTAGATTATTGCTTAACCCTTTAGGGGGTTAAACACCAATCTTCATCACAGATTTTAATGAATCTTGTAACAAAAAATCTTATCTTTGCTATGTTGGTACTTGTATGATGTACGGAGAATTCCCCATTTACTCGCCGCAACAAAGATGCATCAGATAGGCGGGTAAAAAGTTTTCCCTGGTGTTGGCGCAGTATTCGCGCACCCCAACCTCGGTTGGGGTTATTTTTTTTCAGCGCCTGCCAACCATTCCCCTAAAATTTCCGTATCGTTTCTCCATTCTTGCTTTAACTCATCAACCCATTCCTGAACATTGTCCCACCATGCAGGTAAATCAGGTGATTGAATCTGTTGAGCCAGTTGTTGTAAATGAAGTAATCCAACCGACCCCGCCGCACCTTTTATCTTATGTGCTTCCTCCGTGATGCCTTTCTGGTCTTTAGCTGTCATATTCGATTCCAGCACAGACAGGTACCCCGGCATCATCTTCTCAAATACATTCAGGCTATCGCGAATCAACTGAGGTCCAACCAGTTCGATGTATTGATTAAGCATTTTTGTATCAAGTAAATCTTCATCTTTCATCAATCCTGACTCCTCTTCTTCTGGCTTCATATGATGCACAGACTGTTCTCCCCAGAATTGTTCAATAATGGCCGTTAAGGCATTCACAGACAGCGGTTTACTCAGCACGCCATTCATGCCCGCATCCAGATATTCTTTTTTGTCCTTTAAGACATTTGCCGTCAGCGCAATAAGTGGGGGCAGATCCTTTTTGGCATATCGCTTACGTAATTCCCGGGCGATGTCTAATCCGGTCATATCAGGCAACTGAATATCAAGTAATACCAGATCGAACTCCCCTGGCTTGAACACTTCCAGAGCATCCTTACCATTCATAACGACTTCTACGCTGTTACCCAATTTTTCCAGTACTGAACGAGCAACGATCACATTCAGCTCAATATCTTCTACCAGCAAAATATGCAAAGCCGGAAGTGGGCAATCTTCTGTATCTTCTCTGCATGGCAGACTCTCTTCCATAGCAGGAGCAATAATAGAGAGTGTAAATCGAGAACCTTGTCCCGGCTCACTTTCCACCAAAATATTGCCGCCCATACTTTGCGCTAAACGTTTGGATACAGCCAGTCCAATACCTGTTCCCGTTGCCGGACAACCACCATGACTGCCTTTCACCTGATAATACATCGCAAAGATCTTCTCTTGCTCATCAAGTGGAATACCAATCCCCGTATCCGTGACTTCAAACAACAAACGCTCACCCTTTTCATACCAGATTCGAACATTAATCTCGCCTTTTTGAGTAAATTTCACTGCATTGCCAATCAAGTTCCACAGAATTTGGCGCAAGCGAGTACCATCTGTCATGATTCTGGCAGGTAATGGCAGCTCGGGTTCCATCACAAATTTAATCCCTTTCGGCTGTACCAGCAGCCCAGAGAGGTTTTCCAGATCGGACATAAAACCGGTAAAGTCAATTGGCTGATTATCAAGCTGGACTTTACGCCGCTCAATTTTGTCCATTTCAATAATGTCATTGAAAATATTGCCAAGCGTGATAGCACTGACATGTATCGTTTTCAGATATTTATTTTGTTCAGAGGTCAGTTCAGTATCAAGTAGAATACGGCTCAAACCAACAATGCCATTTAAAGGAGTACGAAGCTCATGGCTAATCGTTGAGATAAAAGTCGTCTTATCCCTACTTGCATTCTCCAAAGCGTCCTGATAACGCTTACGCTCCGTTATATCGCGCCCAAATCCCATAAGCCCGTGTCTTTTTCCTACCCGATCATAAAAAGGGACTTTCCGCAGTTCAAAACAGGCTTTTCGTCCATCGGGATAAACCAGCCATTGTTCATAAGTTAGGGCAACATTATGACGGAACACTTTTTCATCCGTTTTCATCACCTTGCGGGCAACTTCTTTATCATAAACATCATTTGGTGTTAGCCCGACAAGTTGTTTCTGGCTTTTACCCGTCAGCAATTCCATCGCCCGGTTACAACCAGAGAACTCATTATCTTCATTACGGTAATAGACCAAATCAGGAGAAGCATCGAGAAAAGACTTCAGTAATATAGATTGCTGTTCCAATTCAATCTGGGTCTGCTCACGGTGCTTCATCTCTTCTTTTAGTTTATCCAGCAATATCAGATGCGCCTGTTCAGCTTTTTCTCTTTCTGAGATTTCCTGATTCAGCTTAATAATATTGTCTTTTAATTGCTGATTAAGTTCCCGATCACGCTGACGCATCACTTCTAATTTTTCAACTAATTTGGATAATCGTTGGCGGGATTCTTCAAGCTGTTCAACAACAACCGAAAGGAAATAGACTGCCCAGGGAGTAATTAACAAACCAAAGAAAATTGAGCGAACTAAATCAATACTTTGCACTCCTCCCTGAAGCAGAAAAGTGACGACCATCTGCACACTCATAGCAAGAACAACTAACGCAGATGCAAGCAGTAATGAGAAGCGTACTAGCCCCAATTTCATCATTAAATCAACATAATATTGGGCCAGGCCCCTAAGCAGCTTCATTTCATAAAGACTCCCGTTAAATATGACCAATCCGAATCATACCGTAAAAAGTCCGCTACTTCGTTGAAGGAATACAGAAATTGTTGATCGAGTAAAACAATAGTATTATTTAATAGTTTTGATGAGGACTTCCCAAACATTATTCTGGCTTTTTACCCCTGCCGGTCTTTTCGCACAATCTAAGCATGAATAAATAATCAAATTCATTGACAAAATAAGCATAAAATTCTTTTTCACTCTTTTAATAACCACAAAAAGATAAAACTTTATTCTTATAAAAAAATAAAAATATATATTAATTCCATTTAGTTTATATTTGTCGGAACTTAAATCCAAAAAATAAACATTTAACAGTATATACAAAACAGATATTACACTAATATTAGTGATATAACTCACATTAAAATTCTAACATGATCTATATCACACAACTTTCATATTAATTTTTTTATTTATAAATCATATGATTAACTCTATTTTTTGCCTGTATTTACCTTATCCCAGCTATATTTGACCTGATCTGCATTTCTCGTTAACTTGAGAAGTCACTAGAAATCATCCGTCAGATCCTCATCTGCACCATAATTATGCAGTGACACAATACCATTTCAGTACCGCCTGTTCATAGTCAATAGACAGGTGGCAGTTGATTGAGGGCGCAATTCAGACGCCTGTAAAAATATTCATCTCACAAATTTCTGTGAGTTTCTGTGAGAGTCGGACAGAACCTGGGGAGGTTCACACTATGCTGTATAACAAATCTCAAGAAAAGGATAACTGTGGCTTTGGACTGATAGCCCATATTGAAGGGGAGCCAAGCCACAAAGTAGTCCGTACCGCTATCCATGCACTGGCACGAATGCAACATCGTGGCGCAATTCTGGCAGATGGTAAAACCGGCGATGGTTGCGGTTTATTGCTGCAAAAACCCGACCGTTTTTTTCGGATGGTCGCACAAGAGCACGAATGGCGTTTAGCCCGCAATTATGCAGTCGGTATGCTATTTCTCAGCCAGGATCCTCAGATTGCCCAAAACTGCCGGGAAATAGTCGAACAGGAGCTGCAAAATGAAACGCTGTCAGTCGTTGGCTGGCGTGAAGTACCGACCAACAGTGATATTCTCGGCGAAATAGCCCTTTCCAGCCTCCCCCGTATCGAACAGATTTTTGTTAATGCTCCTGCTGGCTGGCGTGCCCGTGATTTAGAACGCCGTTTATTCGTTGCCCGCCGCCGGATAGAAAAACGCATCAGCGACAGTGATTTTTATGTTTGTAGTTTGTCCAATCTGGTGACCATCTATAAAGGGCTGTGCATGGCGGCAGATTTACCCCGTTTCTATCCTGATCTGGCTGATTTACGATTAGAATCAGCAATCTGCCTGTTCCATCAGCGTTTCTCAACCAATACCGTACCACGTTGGCCATTGGCACAGCCTTTCCGCTATCTCGCTCATAATGGTGAAATAAATACCATTACCGGCAACCGCCAGTGGGCACGGGCAAGAGCCTATAAATTCAAAACCCCGCTTATCCCTGATCTGCAATCTGCGGCTCCTTTTGTCAACGAAACAGGATCAGACTCCAGCTCGCTGGATAACATGCTGGAGCTGTTTCTCAATGGCGGAATGGATTTAATCCGTGCTATGCGGTTGCTGGTCCCGCCGGCATGGCAGAACAATCCTGATATGGATGAGGATCTGCGCGCTTTCTTTGATTTCAACTCTATGCACATGGAACCCTGGGATGGTCCTGCCGGTATCGTCATGTCAGATGGCCGCTATGCTGCCTGTAATCTGGATCGTAATGGCTTACGCCCGGCACGTTATGTCATTACTAAAGATAAGCTGATCACTTGTGCTTCCGAAGTCGGCATCTGGGATTATCAGCCTGACGAAGTCGTAGAAAAGGGACGAGTCGGCCCCGGCGAACTCATGGTGATTGATACCCGCCAAGGCCGTATCCTTCATGCAGAAGAAACAGACAATGACCTGAAAAGCCGCCATCCCTATAAAGAATGGATGGATAAAAACGTCAAGCGCCTGATCCCATTTGAAGAATTACTGGAAGATCGGGCGGGTCACCGGGATCTGAACGATCAATCACTGGCGGTTTATCAAAAACAATTTGCCTACAGTAATGAAGAACTGGATCAAATTATCCGGGTCTTGGGAGAGAATGGTCAGGAAGCGACGGGATCAATGGGTGATGATACGCCGTTTGCTGTACTTTCCAGCCGTCCACGGATTATTTATGACTATTTCCGTCAGCAATTCGCTCAAGTCACTAACCCGCCAATTGATCCACTACGCGAAGCGCATGTTATGTCTCTCACCACCTGCATTGGACGGGAGATGAACGTATTTTGTGAAGCTGAGGGACAGGCGCATCGGTTAAGTTTTAAATCCCCTATTCTGCTCTACTCTGATTTTCATCAATTAACAACACAGCAAAGTCCGCACTATCGTGCAGAACACGTAGACTTAACTTTCAATCCGCAGGAAACTCATCTGCAAAATGCGCTGTTTGCATTGTGTGACCAGGCTGAACAGCTCGCCAGAGATGGTGCAGTATTGCTGGTATTATCTGACCGCAATATTACGCCGGAGAAGTTACCCATACCGGCTCCTATGGCTGTCGGGGCCATTCAGCACCGTTTGGTGGAAAAAAACCTGCGCTGCGATACCAACCTGATAGTAGAAACTGCGAGTGCCCGTGATCCACATCATTTCACTGTGCTGCTGGGATTTGGTGCAACCGCTATCTATCCCTATCTGGCTTACGAATCACTGGCCAAAATGGTCGATAATGGCACGATTAATAAACCCTATGCTGATGTCATGCTCAACTACCGCAATGGCATTAATAAAGGGCTATATAAAATCATGTCGAAAATGGGCATCTCGACTATCGCCTCCTATCGTTGCTCTAAACTGTTTGAAGCTGTCGGCTTACATTCTGAATTAACTGAGCTTTGCTTCAATGGTGTTGTCAGCCGGATTGGCGGTGCTAACTTCAGCGATTTTGAGCAGGATCTGCGAAACTTATCCAAACGCGCATGGCTTCCCCGCCATCCAGTTGATCAGGGAGGGTTACTGAAATATGTACATAACGGCGAATACCACGCTTATAACCCAGATGTCATCAGCACTCTGCAATCTGCAGTTCACAGTGGCGAATACAACGATTATTTGAAATATAGCCGCTTGGTTAATCAGCGCCCTGTGACCACAATCCGTGATTTGCTGGCGATAAAAACAAAAGATGAACCTATCCCCATTGAAGAAGTAGAACCCGCCGAAGCGCTGTTTAAACGCTTTGATACCGCCGCAATGTCGATTGGAGCATTAAGCCCTGAAGCACATGAAGCTCTGGCAGAAGCAATGAATACGCTGGGTGGCTTTTCCAACTCCGGTGAAGGCGGAGAAGATCCCGCACGTTATGGTACAAAAAAAGTTTCCCGTATCAAGCAAGTTGCTTCCGGCCGGTTCGGTGTAACACCTGCCTATCTGGTCAACGCTGATGTGATTCAGGTTAAAGTGGCCCAAGGTGCTAAACCTGGAGAAGGCGGGCAATTACCGGGTGATAAGGTCACACCGTATATTGCAAAACTACGTTATTCCGTACCAGGCGTAACACTTATTTCTCCACCACCGCATCACGATATTTATTCTATTGAAGATCTGGCTCAGTTGATTTTCGATCTAAAGCAGATCAATCCCAATGCGCTGATCTCAGTAAAACTGGTTTCAGAGCCAGGCGTTGGTACGGTTGCAACGGGTGTTGCCAAGGCTTATGCCGATTTAATTACTATCGCAGGTTACGATGGCGGTACTGGCGCCAGTCCATTGTCATCAGTGAAGTATGCCGGATGCCCCTGGGAATTGGGATTAGTGGAAACTCAACAGGCTCTGGTTGCCAACGGATTGCGCCATAAGATCCGTTTACAGGTAGATGGCGGGTTGAAAACCGGCGTGGACATTATCAAAGCAGCCATTCTTGGTGCTGAAAGTTTCGGTTTCGGCACCGGCCCCATGGTTGCCCTTGGGTGCAAATATCTGCGTATCTGCCACCTGAATAACTGTGCGACCGGTGTTGCAACGCAAGATGAGAAATTACGCCGCGACCATTACCACGGATTGCCTGAGCGGGTAATAAATTACTTCCATTTTATCGCCCGTGAAACCAGAGAGATCATGGCGGAATTAGGGATCAGAAATCTGACTGATTTAATAGGCCGAACTGAACTGTTGGAAGTATTGGAAGGTATTTCAGCAAAACAGAGCAAATTAAATCTTGAGCCGCTATTGGCAACAGCTGAACCACATCAAGGTAAAACGTTATATTGCACTGAAAATAACCTGCCATTTGATAATGGCACATTGAATAAAAATTTATTGGTTCAAGCCTCCAGTTATATTGAAAGCCAACAAAGTAAAACTTTCTATTTTGATATCCGTAATACCGATCGTTCAGTTGGGGCTTCTCTTTCCGGCTTTATCGCTACCCGATATGGTAATCAGGGCGTCGCAGCTGCCCCAATAAAAATTCATTTCAATGGTACTGCCGGTCAAAGTTTTGGTGTCTGGAATGCTGGCGGTCTGGAGCTGACACTTATCGGTGATGCCAATGATTATGTTGGTAAAGGTATGGCCGGTGGTCGCATCGTAATACACCCCCCTGTCGGTTCTGCCTTTAAAAGCCATCAGGCAACCATCATTGGCAACACATGCCTGTATGGAGCGACCGGCGGCAAGCTGTACGCCGCTGGACGGGCCGGAGAACGCTTCGCTGTTCGTAATTCAGGTGCTATTACGGTTGTAGAAGGTATCGGAGATAATGGCTGTGAATATATGACAGGCGGTATCGTCTGCATTCTCGGACGCACCGGAATCAACTTTGGTGCAGGTATGACCGGCGGTTTTGCCTATGTTCTGGATGAAAATGATGATTTCCGTAAACGGGTTAACCCAGAGCTGGTAGAAGTACTGGCAGTAGAGACCTTAGCTATCCACGAAGAACATTTGAGAGGACTTATCACTGAACACGTTCTCCTGACCGGTTCCCAGCGCGGGGAAGATATTCTTGCTAACTGGCAACAGTGGTTGAGCAAATTTGCGCTTGTGAAACCAAAATCCAGTGATGTGAAAGCCCTGCTGGGACATCGTAGTCGTTCTTCCGCAGAGTTGCGAATTCAAGCGCAATAAGGAGCCCAGATGAGCCAGAATGTCTATCAGTTTATCGACTTACAACGCGTCGATCCGCCTAAAAAACCACTGAAGATCCGCAAAATAGAATTTGTGGAAATCTATGAGTCGTTTTCAGCAATTCAGGCACAAACACAGGCAGATCGCTGCCTTGCCTGCGGTAATCCGTATTGCGAATGGAAATGCCCTGTCCATAACTACATACCCAATTGGCTTAAACTTGCCAATGAAGGGCGTATCATGGAAGCCGCTGATTTATCCCATCAGACAAACAGCCTGCCGGAAGTTTGTGGTCGCGTTTGTCCACAGGATCGCCTCTGTGAAGGCGCCTGTACCCTAAATGATGAGTTTGGTGCAGTCACTATTGGTAATATCGAACGCTATATCAACGATAAAGCGATTGCTATGGGCTGGAAGCCCGATATGTCACAAGTTCAGCCAACGGGCAAACAGGTTGCGATTATTGGTGCAGGCCCCGCAGGGCTGGCCTGTGCTGATGTATTAGCCCGTAATGGTGTAAAAGCAGTCGTTTTTGATCGCCACCCGGAAATAGGCGGATTACTCACTTTTGGCATACCTGCGTTTAAACTGGAAAAAGAAGTGATGATACGCCGGCGTAAAATTTTCTCTGAGATGGGAATTGAATTCCGGCTCAATACTGAAATAGGCAAAGATATCGCCCTATCTGAACTGACAGAGCAGTTTGATGCAATATTTCTTGGTGTAGGAACCTATCACTCAATGCGCGGGGGACTGGCAAATGAAGATGCTGATGGCGTTTATGATGCACTGCCATTTCTGATTGCCAATACCCGGCACTTGATGGGGTATCCCCCTCAGCAATCACAGCCTTTCATTGATATGCAGAATAAACGAGTCGTGGTGCTCGGTGGTGGCGATACAGCGATGGATTGCGTCAGAACGTCTATTCGCCAAAAAGCGGCTTCTGTTACCTGTGCTTATCGCCGTGACGAAGTTAACATGCCAGGCTCCCGCCGCGAAGTGAAAAATGCCAGGGAAGAAGGTGTAGAATTTCTGTTTAATCTGCAACCTCTCAGCATTGAAATCAACAGTTCAGGTCAAGTTTGTGGCATAAAAATGGTACGGACCCAATTAGGTAAACCTGATGAAAATGGACGCCGCCAGGCTGAAATTATCACCGGCTCCGAACATCTGCTCAAAGCTGATGCCGTGATTATGGCATTTGGTTTTAAACCACATACAATGAATTGGTTAAATAACCATCAAATAGCGCGGGATAAACAGGGGCGTATCGTTGCTCCTGAGTTCTCAGACATGCCGTTCCAGACCAGCAATCCTCAGATATTTGCTGGCGGAGACGCCGTTCGTGGTTCAGATTTGGTTGTAACTGCAATTGCCGAAGGGCGTAAAGCTGCACAAGGCATCCTTGATTACCTCAATATCTAATAAACAAAGGGAGCTTTCCAGCTCCCAAACCTTCCTATTACCAGCTCAATAATTTATATTAGCTGGACTATTTTTATATAAAGAGCGAATGTATTTAATGAACATTCCGTACTTACTTCTGTCATAATTAACATTTTGGTGTATTTCATCTTATCAGAGTGGATTTTACCAACTACCTAGCTAAGATAGCACTATGCTTATTCAACCATAAATTCTGGAAATATTAATGAAATTAATTAAAACTATGATTTTGTTATTTTTGGCATTGCTTACTGGTACTAGTCTTCCGGTGCTTGCGTTGTCACGACATGTTACACCCGATAATATTAATAAAGAGATTATCAATAGAGGTATCAACTCTGTCGTTGCAGAATTAGGGGAAACAGGAGCCAGACAAGAGATCACTCACAAAATTACTACTGGTGACCATGACTGGATAAAACTGGCTTTTAAATTAACGCAAAGTATACATCTGGATTTTTCCAAAGAGATACGTTACGCATTATCTATGGCATTAATTAATAATCCCGTTGATGTCCTTACTACTGCCGATAAAGAAAACAATATATCATTGGCTGATATCTGTACAATCCCGCCAGAACTTGAGACCAGAGAGAATAAAATAGAATTTATCAATCAAGTCAGAAAGAGCTTAGGGGCCATCACAGACTACGAAGCTAAAAACAGAGTAGAAGAATGTTTCTGGGAGTTAGAGAAAGCCTACAATGTGGAATTTTAATCAATAAATTTGAAAAAAATAAGGAGGCAAATCGCCCCCTTTTTAGCGCTTATTTTACTACTTTACTACCCGTAAAGCAGGACGCCCTCTTGTCGGTTTTGGTGGCTCATCATCGGGTGAAGTTCCACTATTATCTTCAGCATCATGGAGGGTATCCGTAACTAATACCAAGTTATCTGCCGCAGAAGCGTCAGCTTTATCATGCCCTGAAAACTCAAAAAGATATTCATCTTTATAAGCTGCTTCAGGCTCAAACATCATTCCTGTCCCATTTTCACGGCTATAAATAGCGAGAACCGCCGCCATTGGTACATTAATCTGACGGGGCATACCGCCAAAACGGGCATTGAAGCGTACTTCATCATTGGTTAACTCAAGATTACCAACAGCTCTCGGCGCTATATTCAGCACAATTTGCCCATCACGGGCATATTCCATTGGTACATTTACTCCACGTAAAGTCACGTCTACAGCCAGATATGGAGTCATATCATTATCTAGTAACCACTCGTAGTGAGCACGCAACAAATAAGGGCGACGAGGAGACATTTGAGACAGCTCCATAAATCAGTTCCTGGATTGCAAGCGCATTTCACGTTCAGCTTCGGTTAATGAAGCCAGGAATGCATCACGTTCAAAGACACGCTGCATGTAAATTTGTAAATCTTTGGTACCAGAACTTGGTAACTCTATACCCAGTTCAGGTAAACGCCATAGCAAAGGGGCAAGATAGCAATCAACCAAACTAAATTCTTCACTCATAAAGAAGGGCATTTCTTTAAATATTGGCGCCACTGCCAGCAATTCTTCTGCTAATCGTTTACGGGCAGCATTGGCTTCCTGAGAATTACCTTTCTCAATAGTGTGCATCAGGGAATACCAGTCTTTCTCAATACGGTGCATCATCAAACGACTGGAACCACGGGCAACCGGATACACTGGCATTAATGGCGGATGAGGAAAGCGCTCATCAAGATATTCCATAATGATGCGGGAGTCATACAGCGTCAGCTCACGGTCAACCAAAGTCGGAACTGTCTGATAAGGGTTCAGATCGATAAGGTCCTGTGGCAAATTACCTGCCTCAACCTGTTCAACTTCAACACTGACACCTTTTTCCGCCAGTACAATTCGCACTTGATGGCTAAAAATGTCGGCCGGGCCTGAAAACAGAGTCATTACCGAACGTTTGTTGGCAGCGACAGCCATGAAAACCTCCAAGTTTATCTAAAAAAGGAATGAATAGTCCCACGCTATAACGACTATTCCTACTCATTCATTCTCACCCCTTATGTTCCTGCGCCGCAACGGTGAATACGGAATGCGCTACTCGACACAATGGCCTATCGTTCAGATAGTAGGCAGATAAATGGATGAGGCAAAAATTGGCACTAGTTTACCAGATTTTGTACATTTTGGGGGAAGTGTATAGATAATTAAGTAAAAAACCCGCCATAAAGACGGGTTTGAACATTAAGTAATTGCCATAGAGACAAAAAATTAACGTTTGGAGAACTGTGGACGGCGACGTGCTTTACGCAGACCAACTTTCTTACGTTCAACTTCACGAGCATCGCGGGTAACGAAGCCAGCTTTACGAAGATCAGAACGCAGAGTTTCGTCGTATGCCATCAGTGCACGGGTGATACCGTGACGGATTGCGCCTGCCTGACCAGAAATACCACCACCTTTAACGGTGATGTACAGATCCAGTTTACCCAACATATCAACCAGCTCGAGTGGCTGACGAACAACCATGCGTGCTGTTTCGCGGCCAAAGTAAACTTCGAGGCTACGTTGATTGATGACGATGTTACCGCTACCTGGCTTAATAAAGACACGTGCGGAAGAGCTTTTGCGGCGACCAGTGCCGTAGTATTGATTTTCAGCCATTGCCTATGATCCCGATTAAATGTCCAGAACTTGCGGTTGCTGTGCCGCATGGTTGTGCTCGCTACCTGCATAAACTTTCAGTTTACGGTACATCGCACGACCCAGTGGCCCTTTTGGCAGCATGCCTTTAACCGCGATTTCAATTACACGCTCAGGACGGCGGGCAATCATCTCTTCAAAGGTCGCTTGCTTGATACCACCGATGTGACCAGTGTGGTGATAGTAGATTTTATCAGAACGCTTGTTACCGGTTACTGCAACTTTTTCTGCGTTAACGATGATGATGTAATCACCAGTATCAACGTGCGGAGTGTATTCCGCTTTATGCTTGCCGCGTAGACGACTAGCCACTTCAGTTGCAAGACGGCCTAAAGTTTTGCCATCTGCGTCAACAACATACCAGTCGCGTTTTACGGTTTCTGGTTTAGCTGTAAAAGTTTTCATTAAAGCTTACCCAATAATAAGTTACACGTTGGTGAACACTCAAGGTTCAGAAACTGCTGAGGTTCACACGACTCTTGTCCAGCAAACCTACCCCTTCGAATAGCCTATGCCGGCACTATGCAAGTTTTTTGGGAAAAAAAACATTGCTGTAACGTGGGGTCGCAAGATTATAGAGAAGTCAAAAATAAAAATCGACCCCAATTTGAATTATTTAAACCCAGCTTTAAATCCGAAATATACAGGATAAGCACAAAATTAAGGCAAATGAGGTAATTTCAGATACTCTTCGCTTTGCATTTCCTGTAAACGGGACAAGCAACGCTGGTATTCGAAAGTCAGCAAAACCCCTTGGTAAATCTGTTCCATCGGTACCGCGGCATTAATTATCAGTTTTACCCGACGCTCGTAGAATTCATCAACCAGCGCCAGGAAACGTCGGGCGGCATTTTCATTTCCGGACATTATCGCCGGAACCTGATATAACAAAACGGTGTGATAAAGTTTTGATAAAACAATGTAGTCCATCTGACTACGGGCATCTTCACACAAAACTTTAAATCCAATTGCCAATACACCATCGGCGCTACGAATTACCGGCATCTGCCGATGATTAATTTCCAACACCGGGGCTTGCTCACTGCTTTTACCCGCCAAACGGATAAATATTCGATCCATAGCCCGTTCATTATCTTCATTCAGCGGTGTGAAATAGAGATGAGCCTGTGTCAAAGTACGCAGCCGGTAATCAATACCTGAATCCACATTCATCACGTCACAATATTTTTTAATCTGCTCAATCGCAGGTAAAAAACGAGCTCGCTGTAAACCATTACGGTAGAGCTCATCAGGAGGAATATTGGACGTTGCAATTAACGTGATCCCCCTGACAAACAGAGCTTCCAACAATGTACCCAGGATCATGGCATCCGTAATATCAGAAACAAAGAATTCATCAAAGCAGAGCACATCGGTTTCTGCTTTAAAACCATCCGCCACAATATCCAGCGGATCCTCATGCCCTTGCAACTCCTTTAATTCTTCATGCACCCGCAGCATAAAGCGATGAAAATGCAAACGCAGTTTTCTTTCACCCGGCAAACTCTGGTAAAACATATCCATTAACCACGTTTTCCCTCTGCCAACACCACCCCACATATAGAGCCCTTGAACAGGTATACAGGTCGTTGCAGCCTGCTTGCCTAATAGTTTACTCAGGCGCCATTTCAAGCTTTTTCGCTTCGCTGGATTGCCGGGAGAAGTATTAATCAAGGCATAGTGAATAACATCCAATTGAGCGACAACATGACGTTGGACATCATCTGGCTGGTATTCCCCCCTAGAAAGGGCTTTCTGATAGAATGACGAAGGGATAATCAATGATGGCATGACAAAAAAATCCTTAAAAAATAATTTCCCGTTTTTTATCGTTTTTATGATTCGGATTGACCTTATCACCGGATCAATTGTCTACAATAAGGTTCAGAATAAGGTCTACAAACAATATGTAAATCATGATCAATATTCCACTCTAACTAGATTAACGGTTATAGTGACGATAATTAAGTGAAACATTCTGCTGAACAACGATGTTGATGAAGGAGTAGCTATGACTTGGGAGTATGCACTGATTGGATTAGTAGTTGGTTTTGTTATCGGAGCGCTAGTCATGCGCTTTGGTAACACTAAGCTGCGCCAGCAGGGAGCCTTACAAACTGAACTGGAGAATAATAAATTAGAACTGGAAGAGTATCGTAAAGAATTAGTCGGCCATTTTGCCCACAGTGCAGAATTACTCGATAATATGGCCCGCGATTATCGTCAGTTGTATCAGCATATGGTCAAAAGCTCTCACGAGCTGATGCCAAATATGCCAGTACAAGAAAACCCATTCAATTATCGACTGACTGAATCAGAAGCAGATAACGATCAGGCTCCGGTTAAAATGCCACCAAAAGATTACTCTGATGGCGCTTCCGGCCTGTTCCGTCCGGTTAATGAAAAAAGCCAGTAACTATTTCTGCTGTGGCATGTTTTGTGCCACAGCATTAATTCCAAATTTGAGCGCTACTCTTTCACCTGCAAAAAGTTTTGTTTTTTATTCTTCAATCATGTAAATACCTGTAAAAAAGTGTGCCAGACCTGTTTGCCAGATGAACTTTATTTAATAATTAATAGTCATAGAGTAATCATGGCAATTTGCCCGAATTAACTTATTAGCCTTCTGGCTTAGGCATACAAGAGAACGAAATCAGATGAAAAGAAAAAACTTATTCCTTAGTGCGTTAGCAATCAGTATCGGGTTATCCGTAGCTTCCGTTCCTGCTATCAGTAGCGCTGCTTTACCTGCTGCTATTGCCGGTCAGACGTTGCCAAGCCTTGCTCCAATGCTTGAAAAAGTATTGCCAGCGGTTGTCAGCGTGCATGTTTCCGGTACTCAGGTACAACAGGAGCAGAGTATACCTGAAGAGTTCAGGTTCTTCTTTGGCCCGAATCTGCCAATGGGCCGTGAAAGCACCCGCCCATTTCAGGGGCTTGGCTCAGGTGTCATTATTGACGCTGATAAAGGTTATATATTAACCAATAATCACGTTATTGAGAATGCGGATAAAATCCGAGTGCAATTAAACGATGGACGTGAATATGAAGCTAAACTGTTAGGTCGCGACGCTCAAACTGATATCGCCTTGCTGCAACTGAAAGATGCCAAGAACTTAACGGCAATTAAAATAGCCGATTCCGATAAGCTCCGGGTTGGTGATTTTGCTGTCGCGGTGGGTAATCCGTTCGGTCTTGGTCAAACTGCGACTTCAGGAATTATCTCGGCGTTAGGACGCAGCGGTCTGAATCTCGAAGGGCTGGAAAATTTTATCCAAACCGACGCCTCGATTAACCGAGGTAACTCCGGTGGTGCACTGGTTAATTTGAATGGCGAGTTGATTGGTATCAACACGGCAATTCTGGCTCCAGGCGGCGGTAACATCGGTATCGGCTTTGCCATCCCAAGTAATATGGTAAAAACCCTGAGTGAGCAGCTTATCGCTCATGGCGAAGTCAAACGCGGTATTCTCGGTATTAAAGGTACTGAAATGAACGCCGATATCGCCAAGGCATTCAATATTGATGCCCAACGCGGTGCATTTGTCAGTGAAGTATTGCCAAAATCTGCGGCAGCGAAAGCAGGCATTAAATCCGGTGATATTCTGGTGTCTGTTGATGGTAAGAAGATCAATAGCTTTGCTGAGCTGAAAGCCAAAATTGGTACAACTGTGCCAGGTAAAGAAATTAAAATTGGCTTATTGCGTAAAGGCAAACCAATGGAAGTTTCCGTTATTCTGGAAAACAGTGAAGGTCAAACCACCAAAGCTGGAAACTTAACGCTTGCCCTGCAAGGCGCAACTCTGAGCAATGGCGAAGTGAAAGGCACTCTCGGTGTGAAAATCGATAGTGTCATGCAAAACTCACCTGCGGCGATGTCTGGTTTACAGAAAAGTGACCTGATTGTTGGGATCAATAATGAACGGGTACAGAACATTAACGAACTGCGCAAAGTTATTGATTCTAAACCTCCGGTAATAGCGCTGAATATTCTTCGCGGTGACGAGAGTATCTATCTGTTACTGAGAAATTAAGACTTTTAGGTTGAAAAACGCTATCTAGCTCCAGCATAAGACACTGTATAATGCAGTGTCTTATGCAAAAGGAGTTTGCGATCGTCAAAAAAATGAAAGTGAACAATGTGAAAAATATGATAAGCCTGTAAGACGATTATCATTCCGAAGGCTTTCCTATTTTCTTAATTAAAAATTCATTTAACGAAACTGCGGAATTCTCCCCCTAAACGCGGAAGTTAAAAGAATTGGGGTTGGATGTAATAAGAAAGTACCTCCAACCTTATCGCGATTTTCTGGCATTTAATACATCTCATTCCCCATTATCAGGATTAAACAACCAGACGTTGATCACATTTCATACCATCCATTCAGACAGATAAATAATCTCTTGTGAAAAACATGAATAACATAATCCGCAAATAAATGATTTAACTGAATACGAACTAGATTATTTTCGGCGTTATTATGTTGCATTTATCATGCAACACATTAAACACACCCATTTAAACTTGTTTTATATTATTTTATCCAGCCCAATAACATTACCTTTCTATGGTATAAAAATCATTTCTATTTTTATACCGTTAATGTGATTTAACGCTTAAATACCCATTTAATCATTATAACCTTTCTGACTGATTAATTCTCGATAATTTTCACTATTGTAAGTGTAATAAATCGTTATTAAATTAATTTACCGTTCGATTTAAACAGATATAGGAGGATGGCGTTAAGTGAAAATCATATGAAGATCCTATTTTAATAAATAAACGATTTTATTTTGACAACAAAAACCTTTTTAAAATGATATTCACTAAATGCACATGCCATTTATTACTCTAAAATAGCCATTTTATTAAAAACAATACAAAAACCATAAAATGGTAAAAAACCGCCAAGTGTACAGTAAATCTATTGCTAAAAAATTTTTATTTAAAACGGTGCTTTAAACAATAAAATGAATAGAATCCCGCCCTGTGCAGTTAATCTCATATTCTCGTTTAACTTTATCACCTTATTAATAAAATTAAAACCCACTTTCCCTAATGTTTTCTCTTCCAATGCCAGTATCGCATCGGATTTTGTATCCACTTTAAAAAATCCTTAATCAATTATTTTTACCTTTATTGATTAAAGTTTTTACCTGTTTTTTCATGATACGCTTACCATCTTTTTCAGATTTTAAAACCAAGCTGACAGACAAAATAATGGCTTTTCTCAACTGCTAGTTTTATCACTTTAAGATAAAGCATATCTAATCTTACCTTAATGAAAACTCAGCAGTGATAGTCGGGGTGCTAAAAGTCAGCAACCTGAGATACAGCGTAATGCTGTGTTTGTTAATTTCGTATGTTATCCTACAGTTATTCATTAACTCACACTGAATAATATCCATGTTTGCCAAGTTACTGCGTTCTGCTTTTTTGGGATTACTTGTCGCTGTCATTTTGCTAATTACCGTTCCATCACTGCGCCCTACCGGGCTGGTATCCGCAATGTTCAGCAATCATAATGATGAAGTTCCATTCAGCTTTAATCAAGGTGTCCGCAAGGCAGCACCCGCAGTAGTTAATGTCTATAGCAGCAATATGGGCAGTTTTTCTCATGAAGGCAGAGAAAACCATACCCTCGGTTCCGGCGTCATCATGAGTGATAAAGGTTATATTCTCACTAATAAACACGTCATTAATAATGCAGGGCAAATTATTGTTGCATTACAAGATGGTCATTTTTATGAAGCCCTGGTCATAGGTTCTGACAGTTTAACGGATCTTGCAGTCCTGAAAATTGATGCCGAGAATCTGCCTGTCATTACTATCAATCCAGATAGAGTGGCCCATGTGGGGGATATCGTTCTGGCTATTGGTAACCCTTACAATTTAGGTCAAACTATTACCCAAGGGATTATTAGTGCTACCGGCCGCGTTGGATTAAGCCCTACCCGACGTCAAAACTTTCTCCAGACAGATGCTTCCATTAATCAAGGTAACTCCGGCGGTGCGTTGATTAATACCCTTGGTGAACTGGTGGGTATCAACACATTATCATTTGATAAAAGTGAAAACGGTGAAACACCAGAGGGGTTGGGTTTTGCTATTCCTACTGAACTCGCCACAAAGATTATGCAGAAACTGATTCGTGACGGACGGGTTATCCGGGGCTTTATCGGCATAACGTCACAGGAACTCCCACATATTCGTTCTTATAACGGCAATATTAATCAGATTCAGGGGCTACGGGTATTCCAGGTTACCCCAAATGGACCCGCCCAAACAGCTGGTATTAAGGTTGGTGATATCATTATCAATGTAAATAACAAACCTGCTATTTCTGCGGTTGAAACAATGGATCAAGTGGCTGAAATACGCCCAGGCAGCGTTGTTCCTGTAACTTTATTACGCAATGGGAAGATGCTGTCACTGCAAGTGACGATTGCAGAATTTGATGAATATTAATTAACCTGAACTTCGCTTAAGAAGGAAATTAAAGAATCTGAGATACGATCAAAGTTTTTGTCAAAGAAAATCCAAGACATCTCAGTCCGCTTGGTTTTTTGCTTAATATTCCTTCAATATAAAAGAAAGTATGCTACTATTCGCCGATGAAGAAAAAAATACACCAACGCCACATGACGCTGTTTTTAAACAGTTTTTAAGTCATATTGATACCGCCAGAGACTTTTTGGAGATTCATTTGCCTGCGACATTACGGGCAGTTTGTGATCTGGATACATTGCGGCTGGAATCAGGGTCGTTTATTGAAGACAATCTGCGGGCGCATTATTCCGACATTTTGTATTCATTGAAAACGGCGCAGGGTGACGGTTACGTGTATTGCGTGATCGAGCACCAAAGTTCCCCGGACAAAATGATAGCATTCCGGTTAATGCGCTACAGTATTTCAGCAATGCAACGGCATCTGGAGCAGGGACATAAAAAATTACCGCTGGTTATTCCGGTGTTGTTCTATCACGGAAAAATACAGCCGTATCCGTGGAGCACCCATTGGCTCGACTGCTTCGATGCTCCGGCCCTGGCGAAGGAGATCTATTCCGGCGCATTCCCACTGGTAGATGTGACGGTAATCCCGGATGATAAGATCCTGACGCACAAACGGGTTGCACTACTGGAAATGGTGCAAAAACATATCCGGCAGCGTGATATGGCGGAACTGCTGCAAGAATTGGTTACGCTGCTGACGTATGATTACTATACGGATGAGCAGCTAAAAAGCGTGCTAAACTACTTATTACAGGCGGGAGATACCGCCGATCCAGAGGGTTTTATCCGGCGACTGGCAGAACAGTCCCCGAAGTATGAGGAGGTACTGATGACTATAGCGCAGAAACTGGAGCAGAAAGGACGTCAGGAGGGACGTCAGGAAGGGCGCCAAGAGGCAACTTTAAAAATTGCTCATGCATTGCTAAATAGCGGAATCGACCGTGAAACGGTGATGAAAACCACCGGTCTGAGCGAGAACGAACTTGAGCAAATACGCCACTAACTTGTGCTGAAAGTTCTTAATTCGTATTCAACGATGCCTGTTAAGAGAGGATCTTACGGTGACTGTCAGACCAGTCACCGAAGTATGAGTATCGACCGTGAAACAGTGATGAAAATTACCGGGCTGAGCCAAAGTGAACTTGAACAAATGTCCGACAAACTTACTGTTGATACGTTATCGGCATAAAAATGCGTGAGTAAATGCACGAAACTCATAGAAGCGGCACATTTACATTCCAAGCGATAAGATGGAGTCTGAATCTACGTGCTTCTGAAATCTCTGTTCTTAAGCAGAGCTGAGATTAATTACTCAGTAAAATTTTCAATCACGGTCGTTAATGATGGGTAGATCGTAATAGCACATAAATGTTTTTTATCGGCTTGAGCCATGCACCCTACGGATACACTTTACTTCTCTACCCATCATCAACCTGGTTTTTTAAGCTACACCGCTTCCTGTTTCTAAATAAAGAAACAAAATCACTTTTCCGCTTATTTCACTCGTTCAATATCCGCACCAAGCCCGCGCAGTTTATCTTCGATATGTTCATAACCACGGTCAATATGATAGATACGGTCAACAACCGTCACCCCTTCCGCAACGCAACCCGCCAGAACCAGACTCGCAGATGCGCGTAAATCAGTCGCCATTACTTGAGCACCAGACAACTTTTTGACACCATGACAAAGCACGGTATTGCTTTCAATTTCCGCATGAGCCCCCATACGGATTAATTCAGGGATATGCATGAAACGGTTTTCGAAAATAGTTTCAGTGATCATACCAACCCCTTCAGCAACCAAATTCAGCAAGCTGAACTGGGCTTGCATATCTGTCGGAAAACCGGGATGGGGAGCAGTACGTAATGTCACAGCTTTGGGCCGTTTACCGTGCATATCAAGGCTTATCCAATCTTTACCAATTTCAATATCAGCACCCGCCTCACGCAATTTAGCCAATACTGCATCCAGCGTATCAGGCTGAGCATGACGGCAAACAACCTTACCACCGGATATCGCAGCCGCAATTAGAAATGTACCTGTCTCAATACGATCAGGTAATACTCGGTATACACCACCACCAAGACGTTCTACGCCTTCAATGATGATATGATCAGTACCCGCCCCTGTAATTTTTGCCCCCAAGGTATTGAGAAAATTGGCGGTATCTTCAATTTCAGGTTCGCGTGCCGCATTCTCAATAATCGTTGTCCCTTCTGCCAATGTTGCCGCAGTCATAATCGTGACTGTCGCCCCGACACTGACTTTATCCATCACAATGCAGGCCCCTTTCAGACGACCATTAACGGAAGCTTTAACGTAGCCCTCTTCCAGAACAATTTCAGCACCTAGCTGTTCCAGGCCACTGATATGCAGATCAACCGGACGTGCGCCGATAGCACAGCCACCAGGCAAAGAAACTTGCCCCTGACCAAAACGCGCGACCAAAGGGCCTAACGCCCAAATGGAGGCACGCATCGTTTTTACCAGATCGTAAGGCGCGCAATATTGATTCACACTGCGGGCATCCACAAAGACAGAACCATTACGTTCAATTTTGGTCCCAAGGCAATTCAATAATTTGATAGTAGTATCAATATCTTTCAGTTCTGGAACATTTTGCAATTCAACAGGCTCTTCAGCCAACAACGCGGCGAACAGGATTGGCAGTGCAGCATTTTTTGCCCCGGAAATAGAAACCTCACCCGACAGACGAGTTGGTCCCTTCACACGAAATTTATCCATCTGTGATGACTCTCTTAATATAATTTGCTGTTCGCAGCGAGGCAAACAGCATTAAAAACCGTTGAGCTTACGATCCCGTTTCCAATCATCCGGTGTATAGGCTTTAATTGACAGAGCATGAATACGATTGTCAGCAATGTATTCCATCAAAGGCGCATAAACGGCTTGCTGCTGTTTTACCCGGCTCATGCCGGCAAACATTTCACCAACCACAATAACCTGGAAATGGCTGCCATCTCCGTTAACGATGACTTCATCCAGTGCTAATTTATCCATCAGCACGTGTTTAATCTCATTAGTATCCATAATTGCTCAATTCTGTAGTTAGAAATAATAGACCGTCGTCCATCCTAATAGAATCCGACTTATTCTTAAACTATGAAAACGCCCTTGTAACATTTCTGCTTACAAGGGCGCTGATTATACAGATAATTATAAGATTATCGGCTAGCTATCAATGATAATTTCTTGCAGATCGTAAAGTGTAATCAAGGTACTAAGCCGTTCACTGACGCCGGAAAAGAGCAATTTAACCCCTTCCTTTTGCATATGATGTTTAAAACGGACTAAAAGAGCCAACCCGGTAGAATCCACATGCTCAAGCTGTGACACATTGATACAGTCGATATCGGCCATTAACTTTTCTTTTTGCTGCCAGAGAGGAAGCAAAGTGTCACGATCCAAAATACCTTTGAGGATCAATATCTGCCCTGTTTTTTCCCAGCTCAGACTCTCATTCATCTTACTTGTTCTCTTCCAGCGTGATTGGCTGACGAGCGCTGATTTCAAGTTGCTTAGTCAAACCATCAATACCTTGCTGACGTAAGATAGAAGCCCACTCACTCTGCTTAGTTGTAATCATACTGACGCCTTCTGCAATCATATCGTACGCCTGCCAGTAACCTGTTTTACTGTTTTTACGCCACTGAAAATCAAGGCGAACGGGCGGACGACCATTCGAATCAATGATAGTGACACGAATCGCAACGATATTGTTGTCTCCTAATGGTTTTTCAGGATCAATCTGATAAGTTTGATTGTGGTACATTGCCAGAGCCTGCCCATAAACCTGCTCAAGGTAAGATTCAAATGCAGTAAAATAAGCCTCGCGTTGCGCCGGCGTCGAATCTTTATAGTAGCTCCCCAGAACTAATGCCCCTGCATATTTAATATGTACATAGGGCAGTAATTCTTCTTTCACCACCTGGCGCAAATAATCTGGATTTTGACGAATTTGTGATTGACTATTCTTCAAACGGGTAAAAGTCTTTTCTGCCGCATCCTGCATCAACTTGTAAGGGTTCGTCTGATCAACGGCGCTAGCGAATGGCGCTACCACCAACAGCGCCACCATTAATAATCTCTTCAACATAATTGGTTCCTCTTAATGATATTCAATTGCGGGTTGGTGCTGGAGTATGTTCTGCTCCACTCAGGGAGTTATCGCCCCCCTTATACAAGAACTGACCAATCAGATCCTCAAGTACCATCGCTGATTTGGTATCCTGCACACGATCCCCCTCTTTCAGGATGCTGGTTCCCATATCTGGATCTTCAAACCCCATATTCAGAGCAATATATTGTTCACCCAATAGACCAGAAGTGCGGATGGAAAGAGAACTGGTATCAGGGATACGGTCATATTGCTTCATGATATCCAGTGCCACCTGCGGTGTATAAGTTTTTTCATCAAGAGAGATATTTGCAACACGACCAATCACCACTCCACCAATTTTTACCGGTGAACGCACTTTAAGACCACCGATATTGTCAAAAGTTGCGTACAAACGGTAAGTCGGTTGGTTACCGACCGATTTAATATCTGCCACTTTCAGGCATAAAAAGACAATTGCAACCAGTGCAATCAAGATAAAAAACCCAACCCAAACTTCAATTTTCTTGCTTTGCATTGACTTAATTCCCAAACATGAGTGCTGTCAGCACAAAATCCAAACCTAAAACGGCTAACGACGCATGAACTACCGTTCTGGTCGTTGCCCGGCTGATCCCTTCTGAGGTGGGGATCGCATCATAACCATTAAATAAAGCAATCCAGGTCACGGTAATGGCGAAAACGACACTTTTAATAAAACAGTTAAGTAAATCTTTCTGCCACTCTATAGCAGACTGCATTGCAGACCAGAAAAAACCGCTGTCGATCCCTTTCCAATCAACACCAACCACCGCACCGCCCCAAATACCTACAGCCACAAAAATCAAGGATAATAACGGCATACTGATAAACCCAGCCCAAAAACGGGGTGCTATCACACGCCGTAATGGATCTACCGCCATCATCTCCAGACTGGAAATTTGTTCCGTGGCTTTCATCAACCCTATTTCGGCGGTTAGCGCTGATCCTGCACGGCCGGCAAACAACAGTGCAGTGACAACCGGACCCAGTTCACGTAACAGAGACAGCGCCACCATCATGCCAAGACTGGCTTCTGCGCTGTATGTTGTCAGTATCAGATACCCCTGTAAACCGAGCACCATGCCAATAAACAACCCTGAAACCATGATAATCAACAATGACCGAACACCCACGCTGTAAAGCTGTTGTCGAAGTAATGGCCATTGTCTGGCAGGTTCTGGCTTGCCAATTATCGCGCTAAAAAGCATAAAACCTGCACGGCCAAAAGAGGCAAATACCTCAATGGCCCGCCTGCCAAGTGCCGCCAGCGCCTGTGTGAACATTAACATTCCATTATCCTAATAACTCAGTTTTATAATCCCCTGCCGGGAAACGGAAAGGTACCGGGCCGTCAGCAATACCATCAAGAAATTGCCGTACCCGCCGATCAGAATTAGACTGCAACTGTTGAGCCGTACCCTCTGCAATAATCTGTTGTTCAGCCATAATATAAGCGTAATCTGCAATGCTCAGAACTTCCGGCACATCGTGGGAAACAACCACACAGGTCACACCAAGCGCCTTATTCAGTTCATCAATAAGTTTCACCAAAACCCCCATCGTAATCGGGTCCTGACCAACAAAAGGTTCATCAAACATAATCAGATCAGGATCAAGTGCAATGGCACGAGCCAGAGCAGCACGCCTTGCCATACCACCGGAAAGTTCAGAAGGCATCAAATTCGCGGCGCCACGTAACCCAACTGCCTCCAATTTCATCATGACCGTCGTCTGTATAATTTCTTCAGGCAGATTCGTATGTTCACGCAGCGGAAAAGCGACGTTCTCAAAAACATTCAGATCAGTGAATAATGCCCCGGACTGAAACAACATACTCATCTTCTTACGGGCAGCATACAAACGAGAGCGGGATAAAGCAGGAATATTATCGCCATCAAACCAGATCTCTCCCCGTTCAGGACGCAACTGACCGCCAATCAACCGTAATAGTGTTGTTTTCCCTATCCCAGAGGGCCCCATAATTGCAGTGACTTTTCCTTTGGGTACCGCCAGATTAATATCAGCAAAAATCGGACGGTTACCACGGGTAAAATACATGCCACGGATCTCGATAAGATTTGCTGTTTGTTGGCTCATTATTGATAGACCTTAACGGTTAATAAATTGGCTTTATATTTGGTTCATATATTAATCACATATACTACAAAAAAGCGGGAGAATTTTCGCTACCAAAGTTGTGACAAATTTTACTTTTCCATCCTCCGCCGTCAGAATATACCCCATCTAATTGAACAAACAATTTTTGTTTAAGAAATCAACCAACGTTAATATTAAATTCGGAATATACCTTACAAAGGACGCTTCATGCTTCTGACCTTTTTACTCTTAATTACCGGGTTGATTCTACTGGTATATGGTTCCGATAGATTAGTATATGGTGCTGCAATTTTTGCCCGTACTCTGGGACTGCCTCCCTTTATTATTGGCGTTACCATTGTTGGCATTGGAACATCTCTGCCCGAATTAATGGTTTCAGTTACTGCCATGCTGGACGGCCAACCCGATATGGCTGTTGGTAATGTTATTGGCTCCAACATTACCAATCTGCTGCTGATAACCGGTGCCGCCGCATTTATTCGTCCTATGGAAGTAAAATCAGATATGCTACGGCAGGAGCTGCCTTTAATGCTGCTGATCACCGCTTTCTGTGGTTATTTGATGAGTGATAACTATCTCAGCCGGATGGACGGATTAGTATTACTGGCTTCTGCCATTGCGTATATATTACTGATGATAAAAATGGCTGCTCTGCCACGCTGTGCCAACGCTGATATTTACACACAAGAGCAGGTTTCTGAATTACCGCGGGAAGGCAATAAACGCATTGCCCTGCTTTGGATACTATTAGGATTGATTATTTTACCTATGGCGACTCGTATGGTTATTGATAATGCAACTGTTATTGCCCGCATTTATGGTATTAGTGAGTTAGTTATCGGGCTGACTGTGCTTGCGGTCGGCACCAGCCTGCCAGAACTGGCAACCTCTATTGCAGCCGCGTTCAAAGGAGAAGACGATATTGCATTCGGGAATATTATAGGTTCGAATATATTCAATATATCAATTGTTTTGGGCCTTCCCGCATTACTCTCACCAGCAACCATTTCCCCAGAATCTTTCCACCGTGATTTTTGGGTCATGATGATAGCCAGCACAATATTTGCAGCATTTTGTCTGGGTCGTAAACATCGATTAAACCGATTTAAAGGTGTCCTGTTATTAAGTTGCTTTATCGCTTATTTTATTGTGCTGTTTATTTTCAATTACAGCATTGAATAAACACGAATTAGTAGGAAAAAGAAATGTCCAGGATTGATTTTCAGCAAGCGGGTAAGAAAGTATTACAGATAGAACGTGATGGGTTGGCAGAACTTGAACGATATATCAATGAAGATTTTGCCCACACCTGTGAACTGATGTTCAACTGCGAAGGTAAAGTTATTGTCATGGGGATGGGCAAATCCGGCCATATCGGGTGTAAAATTGCCGCAACTTTCGCCAGTACCGGTACACCATCCTTTTTTGTTCATCCGGGGGAAGCCAGCCACGGCGATCTCGGTATGGTTACACCTAAAGATATCGTTTTGGCCATCTCAAATTCGGGTGAATCCAATGAAATTCTGTCATTGATCCCCGCAATGAAACGCCAAAAAATTCCCCTTATCTGCATGACTAACAATTACAACAGCAGCATGGGCAAAGCCGCGGATATTCACCTGTGTATCAAAGTCCCGCAGGAAGCCTGTCCGTTAGGTTTAGCGCCAACAACCAGTACCACTGCAACATTGGTTATGGGTGATGCTTTAGCGGTTGCATTGCTCCAGGCGCGCGGCTTTACCGCTGAAGACTTCGCATTATCACACCCAGGTGGCACACTTGGGCGCAAACTCCTGCTGCTGGTGAGTGATTTAATGAATACAGGCGATGATATCCCAAGGGTGAATCGTGATGCCTCTTTACGTGAAGCACTCATCGAAATCACCCGCCAAAAACTGGGTATGACCGTCGTTTGCGATGAAAATATGTATATTGATGGTATTTTTACCGATGGTGACTTACGGCGAGTGTTTGATATGGGGCTTGATTTGTATAATGTCAAAATTTCAGATGTTATGACCGCCGGCGGTATCCGTATCAAACCGAATGCCCTTGCCGTTGATGCATTGAACTTAATGCAGTCACACCATATCACTTCCTTACTGGTTACCGAGGAAAATAAATTGCTGGGTGTATTACATATGCATGACCTGCTACAAGCGGGTGTAGTTTAACCTGAGAACATATTAATGAACCAATTAGTTTATCTGGACACCTGTTATGGCCCAGTTAATAAAGACATTATTGAAAAAGCCAATAGAATCCGTCTGCTCATTTGCGACGTTGACGGTGTGATGTCTGATGGCCTGATATATATGGGTAATAACGGCGAAGAACTGAAAACGTTTAATGTTCGTGATGGTTACGGGATTCGCTGCCTAATTACTTCAGGAATCGAAGTCGCTATTATTACCGGCCGTAAGGCAAAACTGCTGGAAGATCGAGCAAACACACTGGGCATTACACATCTTTACCAGGGACAAAGTGATAAGGTTTTGGCGTATAGAGAACTGTTAGATAAACTGGGGCTAACACCAGAACAGGTTGCTTACATCGGTGATGATCTGATTGACTGGCCAGTCATGGAACAAGTGGGCTTATCTGTCGCTGTGGCAGATGCGCATCCACTGTTATTACCAAAAGCGCATTATGTCACCCAAATTGCAGGAGGACACGGCGCGGTAAGAGAACTTTGTGATTTGGTGCTTTTCGCTCAGAATAAGCTGGAAGAGGCCAAAGGATTATCAATATAGTAGGTTGAAGCGAAACGAGAATGGATAAAATCAAATCCTGGCTGGCTATAATACTAGCGTTAATCACCCTGGCGTTAATTGGCTGGAACTTATCTGATTCAGACGAGACTAACTCATCTTCCGCTACAGATAACAGTCAGCCAACATACCAAAGTCAGGAAACCATAACTTTTGTCTATGATCCTACTGGTAAGCTGACGTACAAACTGGTCGCTGATGACGTCCAGAATTATGCTGAATCAAAACTTACCTGGTTTACTAAGCCGGTATTAATTACATATGACTCAAATGCCATTGCTACATGGACAGTTCGTGCTAACAAAGCCAAACTGACCAACGACAGAATGCTCTATCTTTACGGAGATGTGCAGGTTGACAGCTTGACTGATACGGCACAATTACAGCGTATTACCACAGAAAATGCTATCGTCAATCTGGTCACTCAGGATGTTTCATCTGACGATCAGGTCACACTGATTGGCGTAGGGTTGAAATCCGTCGGTATGAAAATGCGTGGCAATCTGCGGAACAAAACCGCTGAACTGATTGAAAAGGTTAACACCTACTATGAAATCCAACATGAACAACAGAATCTGTAATACTCTTATTGCCTGTGCCATTTTTACAGTCAGTCTTCCGGCTCTGGCACTGAAAGATGACACCCAGAAACCAATTTCTATTGATTCTGCTAAGCAATCCCTTGACATGACCGGGAACACTGCCACATTTACAGAAAATGTGATCGTTAAACAGGGCTCTATTGATATCCACGCCGACAAAGTTGTTGTGACTCGCCCTGATGGCGATTCTAAGAAAATGGTTATTGAGGCATTTGGTAATCCAGTAACTTTCTATCAGCTACAGGACAACGGCAAACCAATCAAAGGCCGCGGCGCCAAAATGCGTTACGAAATGGATAAAGAACTGGTTACTCTCACTGGCAACGCCTATCTGGAACAGTTAGACAGCAATATAAAAGGCGACCGTATCACTTACCTAGTCCCAACCCAGCAAATGGAAGCGTTCAGTGACAAAGGTAAACGAGTGACAACCGTTTTGTTACCTTCTCAATTACAAGAAGAAAGCCCTGCGGTTAACAACAAGAGTAAATAACGAGATATGGCAATACTAAACGCAGAAAACCTAGCAAAAGCTTACAAAGGCCGTAAGGTCGTTGAAAATGTCAGCTTAAACGTGAACTCCGGTGAAATTGTTGGTCTGCTTGGTCCGAACGGTGCAGGGAAAACCACGACTTTTTATATGGTTGTAGGTATTGTTTCACGGGATGCCGGGACAATTACCATTGATAGCGAAGATATCAGCCTGCTGCCGCTTCACGAACGGGCGCGCCGTGGTATTGGCTATTTACCTCAGGAAGCTTCTATTTTTCGTCGTCTGAGCGTATTCGACAATCTGATGGCTGTATTGGAGATCCGTCAGGATCTGACTCAGGAGCAACGGAAGGAACGTGCCGCAGAGCTGATGGAAGAGTTCCATATCAGCCACCTACGTGACAATCTTGGTCAATCACTTTCCGGCGGTGAGCGTCGCCGCGTAGAGATTGCCCGCGCGCTGGCAGCCAACCCTAAATTTATTTTGCTGGATGAACCTTTCGCCGGCGTAGATCCAATCTCAGTTATCGATATCAAAAAGATTATTCAACATTTGAGAGATTATGGGTTAGGCGTCCTGATCACAGACCATAACGTCCGTGAAACATTGGATGTATGTGAGCGCGCTTACATTGTCAGTCAAGGGCAGCTGATTGCTCACGGCACACCGCATGATATTCTCAATAATGAACAGGTGAAGCGCGTTTATTTAGGCGAAGGTTTCCGGCTCTAATTCAGCCAGGAGAATTGATTTAACGCTATGAAGCAAAGTTTGCAACTCAGGCTCAGTCAGCAACTGGCGATGACACCACAGCTCCAACAAGCCATTCGTTTGTTGCAACTTTCTACGCTTGAACTTCAACAGGAAATACAGCAAGCGTTAGAAATGAATCCTTTGCTTGAGCAGGATGAAGATCATCAAGAAATCAGTCATCAGGAATCTCCTGACAACGAAACCGACGTTATGGATACGCTTGATGCCCTACAACAAAAAGATATGCCAGATGAGTTGCCACTGGATGCCAGCTGGGATGAAATTTACACCGCGGGTACGCCTTCCGGTACACGTAATGACTATAGTGACGACGACTTGCCACTTTACCAAGGTGAAACAGTCCAAACCCTGCAAGACTATTTAATGTGGCAAGCAGAGCTGACCCCTTTCACAGAAACAGATGCAGCAATTGCTACATCAATTATTGATGCCGTAGATGATACAGGCTACCTTACTGTACCACTGGAGGAGATCCTCGCCAGCATTGGCGACGATCAACTGACTCTGGCAGAAGTGGAAACCGTGCTCAAACGGATACAACATTTTGATCCCATAGGTGTCGCTGCCCGTGATCTGAAAGATTGTCTACTGATCCAGCTATCCATGTTTCCACCAGAAACACCTTATCTGAAAGAGGCGAAACTGATCGTCTGCGAACATCTGGAGTTACTGGGTAATCGGGATTTTCGCAATTTAATCCGCTTAAGTCGCTTAAAAGAAGATACACTGAAAGAAGTGATTGATTTAATTCAGTCACTTGAACCAAGACCTGGCCTGGCGGTAAACACAGGTGAATCAGAGTATGTCATCCCTGATGTGCTGGTTCGAAAAGAGAGTGAACACTGGCAAGTAGAATTAAATACAGATAGCATTCCCCGTTTACACATTAATCAGCAGTATGCGGAACTTGGGCAACATACACACAATGAAAATGATAGTCAGTTTATCCGCAATAACCTACAGGAAGCTAAATGGCTTATCAAAAGCCTGGAAAGCCGAAATGATACTCTACTGAAAGTTACGCGCTGCATTGTAGAGCAGCAACAGGAATTTTTTGAACATGGCGAAGAACATATGAAGCCCATGGTTTTGGCAGATATTGCCTTCCAGGTTGATATGCATGAATCTACCATTTCCAGGGTGACTACCCAGAAATTCCTGCACAGCCCACGTGGCATTTTCGAATTGAAGTATTTTTTCTCCAGCCATGTTAATACAGAAAGTGGAGGCGAAGCCTCTTCAACTGCAATACGGGCTTTGGTGAAAAAACTGGTAGCAGCGGAGAACTCCGCCAAACCATTAAGTGACAGCAAACTGACGAGCATGCTAGCCGATCAAGGCATTATGGTTGCCCGACGGACTGTCGCAAAATATCGAGAGTCGTTATCCATTCCGCCATCAAACCAACGTAAGCGTTTGGTTTGAAATGAACAGAGAAGGAAGACAATATGCAACTCAAAATAACTGGTCACCATATTGAAATTACTGATGCATTACGCGACATTATCACTGCAAAATGCAGCAAACTGGATCAATATTTCGACAGGATCAACCTGATTCAGGTAATCCTCCGTGTGGAAAAGGTACAACAAATCGCCGAAGCCACGATACATATTAACGGAGGCGAGTTGCACGCATCCTCAGAACATGAAGATATGTATGCAGCAATTGATGGACTGGTCGATAAACTAGCTCGTCAGTTAACCAAACATAAAGATAAACTGAGACAACATTAACAGTTATTTAACAATAGCTGTAGTAAAAACAGCGGAGTCTTGCTGTAAAACAGTGCACAAATACCGGATGCCACAGATAACCTATGGCATCCGGTATCAATAAGCACCTAAGCGAATAGAAAAATGAATAACCAAGCAGATTTACTACTAAGCTCTGTACTTTCCCTCGAATGTACACGCAATAATGTACATTGTTCGAGCAAAAAACGGGCTTTAGAGATTATCAGTGAGCTGGCATCTAAACGGCTTAAATTACCCGAGAATATCGTATTTGAAGCAATATTAACCAGAGAAAAAGTAGGCACTACTGGAATTGGCAGTGGTATTGCTATCCCTCACGGTAAGCTGGATGAAGAAAGCTCAGATCAAGCTGTTGGCGTTTTCCTCAATCTGGAGCAACCCATTGCTTTCGATGCCATTGATAATCAACCAGTCGATTTGCTGTTTGCTTTACTGGTTCCAAACGATCAATGCCAGACACACTTACACACATTGTCATTAATTGCCAAACGCCTTGCAGATAAAAATCTCTGCCGTCGTTTAAGATCGGCACAAAGTGATGAAGAACTTTACGCAATTATCACTGAATAGCTGTTGCAATGAATGGAAAGCAACAGATAACAGTGGCTCATAATAATAACCACTGAGAAATTAAGGGGAGTCGTCTCATGGTGCTGATGATAGTCAGTGGCCGTTCCGGTTCGGGTAAATCCGTTGCCTTGCGCGCACTGGAAGATATGGGTTTTTATTGTGTAGACAACTTGCCGGTAGTGTTGCTGCCGGAATTAGCAAATACACTGGCTGACCGCGATATTTCTGCTGCTGTCAGTATTGATGTAAGAAACATGCCGGAATCCCCCGAAGTTTTCGAAGAAGCCCTGACTAAACTACCAGCCAGTTTCTCACCGCAATTACTGTTTCTTGATGCTGACCGTAATACGCTAATCCGCCGTTACAGCGATACCCGCCGTCTCCATCCACTATCAAGCAAAAACCTTTCTCTGGAAAGCGCAATTGATCAAGAAAGCGATCTGCTGGAGCCACTTCGTTCAAGAGCAGATCTAATTATTGACACTTCTGAAATGTCAGTCCATGAACTGGCTGAGATGCTAAGGACCCGTCTGCTGGGTAAACGGGAACGTGAGCTGACAATGGTCTTTGAATCTTTCGGCTTCAAACATGGTATTCCAATTGATGCCGACTATGTTTTTGACGTACGTTTCCTACCAAACCCACACTGGGACCCAAAACTGCGACCAATGACAGGTCTTGATCGTCCCGTCGCCGCTTTTCTCGACCGCCATACGGAAGTGCATAACTTCATCTATCAGACCCGCAGTTATCTTGAACTTTGGCTACCCATGCTTGAAACCAATAACCGCAGTTATCTGACCGTGGCTATTGGCTGCACCGGTGGTAAACACCGTTCTGTTTACGTGGCAGAGCAGTTGGCCGACTATTTCCGCTCCCGTGGCAAAAACGTACAGTCGCGCCACCGTACTCTTGAAAAGCGGAAATAATGACGGTCAAGCAGAAGCTTGAAATCAAAAACCGGCTGGGAATGCACGCCCGGCCAGCAATGAAGCTGTATGATCTGGTACAGCTCTTTGAATCTCATGTCGTCTTGCGCAATGATAGCCATGTTGAAGCTGAAGCCAGCAGCGTGATTGCTATGCTAATGCTGGATTCAGAAAAAGGCAGCTATATTGAAGTTGAAGCCAGTGGCCCAGATGAAGCACAGGCTCTTGCCGCTATCATTAATCTATTTGATTCAGGATTTGACGAAGAATAACGCCCTCCACTCCTCTGGCTTATCATGTTCTTAACTGCTTTCATTAGCAACACAAAACAGTTCGTGATCATGATCTCTTTCTTTTCCAGTAAGAACAGCCTACTATCAGGTTAATCATTTTAAATAACACCCCCTCCTCACGGTGCGGGGTGTTATTTTGTGTTGGATTCCATTTGGAGTGTGGTATGACTAAACCAGCAATTATCATCAACGAATTAGACGCAGAACGTTTAGATTCCCTGTTGGAACAGCCAGCGTTTGCAGATACTAGTATCGCTGACGCTTTGAATGAGGAGCTGGATCGTGCAGAGATTGTACCTCCAGCAGAAATTCCATCAGATGTTGTGACTATGAATAGCCGGGTTCGTTTCCTTGATCTGACAAGCAGTGAAGAGCGAGTGCGCACTCTGGTTTACCCTGCGTCACTGCAAGACAGTTCAGACCAGCTTTCTGTTATGGCTCCTCTGGGAGCTGCATTATTGGGCCTTCGTATCGGCGATGAAATCAGTTGGAAATTGCCAAATGGCGAAGAAACCCGGGTCAAAGTATTAGAATTACTTTATCAACCAGAAGCTGCCGGTGAATATCACAGATAAAACCCTATTAAATCAATACAAAAAACCACTATCTCACAAGTGGTTTTTTGTCTTTGATAGCCAAATGGCGACAGGAATTTTATATCTTCAAGGAGGTTGGATAATACTTTCTACTACAAGTGGTACAAGTCCAGATAACTATCCTATTCACTCAGTTTTATTAGGTTTCATTCCTTAACAACTAATTTCAGCTCTAAAAGCGCGATTAACGCTTTGAGAACGATGATAGCAGTGTCAATAAATGCTTTCACCCGTTTGCTCCAGTTAGGAGCACGACTTAACCAGCCATTGCCTTTACGCTGCCTGTCCGGCTGGCTTCCATCAAATCAGTTAAGGAATATCGCGCTCTGACCGAGGCACTGAAGCAGCACCACCTGTTCTTCAGCCAGGACTTACGAAAACTTGCGTCAGAGATACACAGGCCAGAACGCTACCCCAAACTAACAGCCGTTGATTATAGGTTTATTTTCAGATGATTCAATCAATTAAAATGATGAGTTGGTAAAAACAAAAAAACCAACTGGTGAGGTTGGCTTTTTTGTTTTTACCCATACAGGGCGGGGGTATCTTTTGTGCTATTACCGAGATTAGTAGCCTCAGTCCTAGCGCGATATTCCTTAACTGACGTAACCAGTCTAATACCTATAGCATAAAATATCAACCTAGGGTACAGCGTAAAGGACCTCACACAAATGGACGATATTCACCCAATCACTGGAGAATATTTCTGTTTCAGCCCATCCGATTTATAGGCCGTGTTCCTTATCGTGCTGGCGTTCTCCGGCATACCTGTGTTTGTAGTGCGTATGCGCGGCTGTCAGTTCATTAACCACATCCAGCGTTTCTAACATCAATGTCATGATATTGATTTGCTGGCTGCCCACCCAAACCACTGGCGCGACGATTTCTTGCCTGGCTCCGGCGATACTCTGCTTAAGCAAGCCGATTTTCTCTATCAGCGTTTGTCCGATTTCGATATTGGCCTCTTTCCCTACACTGGCAACGAAATTTGATGATATCGCCATACTATAGTCACCGTCTGCGATTCGCTGAACAGCACCCGCCAATGGCGTAGACGTGCCCAAAACCGTGGTTTTATCCGTAGCCTGAATCGTGGTTTCCCGCGCGACTACCGTGCGTGTTTCCGTGTCTGCCCTGACTTCACGGTGCATGGATGATTCGTTAATGGTCTGGTCAGTTTGACGAATCCAGCTACCGTCCTGTGTCACTCTCTGCGAGACTTCCGCCCGCTGCTGCAATTGCTCGCCCGGCTTGATATTCGGTAAAGTATTGCCCTGGCTTAATGTCTGCCGGATAAAGGGCTTGTCCGGCCTGCCTGCCTCAAAAACGATTTCAACCACCGTTCCGACTGGCGGATATTGGAACATACCGGATTCACTGCCCGCCATCGGTAAAGGCAGCGGGACAGCGTGGTAAACAGGAACAGCGGCATCCTTACCATCATCATCCAATAATTGCACATCAACGGCATAGCGTGGCCGGAATGGATCAGAAATATCGCCGCTGGCCGTGCTTTCAGTGTGTACCTCAATGCGGGCAAATATTCACAGGATTAGAATGACTTTACCAACCAGAAACTGCCGGTGAGCTCCACCGTTAATTCAGCCAGCCCATTTCAATAAGGCTGGTCACTGTAACCGAATCTGAGTATCCCTTATTGACCAGCGATACTCATTTCTGGCAGTAATACCGAACCACATTGGATATTACTGCGAGTTTCAATATCATTCCCAATAGTGACCATATTGGCCCACATCTCTTTCAGATTACCTGCAATAGTAATCTCGCTGACAGGATACTGAATCTCACCATTTTCTACCCAGAAACCGGCGGCACCACGGGAATAGTCACCAGTTACTGCACTAACACCCTGCCCCATCAGTTCAGTAACCACTAATCCCGTTCCCATCTGACGCAGTAAACCAGTAAAATCTTCACCTTGCCCTGCAATGCACCAATTATGGATCCCACCAGCATGGCCTGTACTTACCATTCCCAATTTACGGGCAGAATAATTTGTCAGAAGCCAGGTCTGTAATACACCATCTTTAATAATATCCCTGTTACTGGTGCACACACCTTCGCTATCAAATGGAGAAGATGCCAGCCCTGCCAGCAAATGTGGACGCTCTTCAATCGTCAGCCATGATGGCAGGATTTGTTTGCCCAGATGATCAAGCAGGAAAGAGGATTTCCGATAAATACTGCTACCACTAATAGCACCCACCAAATGACCGAAAAGACCTGTTGCAACTTCCGCAGCAAACAGCACAGGTGCTCTCATAGTCGGTAATTTACGTGGAGATAAACGGGATAACACACGGCGAGCACACTCATGCCCAACCCACTCTGGCGATTTTAAATCTTCAATACGACGACTAATGGTATACGCATAATCCCGTTCCATATCGCCATTAAATTCAGCAATCACACAGCTCGACATCGAATGACGGCTAGAACAATAACTTTGCAACATACCGTGACTGTTGCCAAACACCCGGATACCATAATGGCTGTTGAAACTACCGCCCTCAGTATTGGTAATACGTTTATCTGATTGTAATGCCGTTTGTTCCGCGCAGGCCGCCAGTTCAATTGCTTTATCAGTATCCAATTCTGTTGGGTGGAACAAATCAAGATCCGGCGCATCAAACGCCAGTAACGCTTTATCCGCCGGACCAGCACAGGGATCCTGAGAAGTATAACGGGCAATATCGATCGCAGCCTGAACAGTACGGGCAATAGCACCCGGACTTAAATCTGTTGATGAAGCACTCCCTTTACGTTGCTGATGGTATACGGTGATCCCTAGCGCACCATCACTATTAAATTCTACATTTTCTATTTCACCAAAGCGGGTACTGACACCAATACCCGTTGTTTTATTAACAGCAACTTCCGCAGCATCACAACCCGCTGTTGCCAGTTCTAATGCTTGTGAAACTGCATTTTCCAGTTGTTTGCGTTGTTCCGCAATTTGATCAGTGATTTTCATTAATTACCCGTAATTTGATGAATAAAGGGAAAATCTGTCAGGAAAATAGAACCATTTTATCCACAAAAGTAATGCCGAGTGGTAATCAGGCGTTTTTCCCAGTTACAATACCCAATATTAGGATGTTAACACCCACCGGGCTACAGGTCATGCTCCAAAAATCAACCTGTCAGATCCGGCCTTTTTAAAAGGAAAACCACCATGGCAAAGCAGCCTGAAGATTGGCTCAATGATTATCCTGCTGAAGAGGAAGAAGAAGAAATAATTTGGGTCAGTAAAAGCGAAATTAAACGTGATGCAGAAGCATTGAAAAAGCTGGGTGCAGAATTAGTTGATCTCAGCAAAAATGCGCTTGAACGTATTCCGTTGGATGAGGATCTGCTGGCAGCCATTGAACTTGCACAGAAGATAAAAAGAGAAGGACGCCGTCGCCAATTACAATTAATTGGTAAAATGCTGCGTGCCCGGGATGTCGAACCAATTACCACTGCAATTGATAAACTGAAAAATCGTCACAATCAGCAAATCGTTCTGTTTCATAAGCTGGAAGAATTACGTGATAAATTGATTGATGGCAATGATGATGTTATTGATGAAGTGGTGGAATTATTCCCACAAACCGATCGCCAGCAATTGCGCACACTTATTCGCAATGCTAAAAAAGAAAAGGCAGCTAATAAGCCACCTAAATCTTATCGTCAGATTTTCCAGTATCTTAAAGATATGGCCGAATCAGCGTGACTATCTAAAACATACAAGACACTAATTCTGTTAGGGGAAAATTTTAAAGCCAAGTTCCCCTTCCAGTTCCTCTTCCGCGTCTTCAAACAAGAGTATTAACCAGCCAAAAATCAGGCTGTTCCTCCAACGGTCAAGTTGTCCAGCTTCAAAGTAGGCTGACCAACACCAACCGGTACGCTCTGGCCCTCTTTGCCACAAACCCCAACACCTTTATCCAGCTCAAGATCGTTTCCTACCATAGAGATCTGCTGCATAGCCTCAATACCGGAACCGATAAGGGTCGCACCTTTCACCGGCTTGGTAATCTTGCCGTTCTCAATCAGATACGCTTCAGATGTCGAGAATACGAATTTACCGGAAGTGATATCCACTTGGCCGCCACCAAAATTTGGCGCATATAAACCATTTTCTACACTACCGATGATCTCTTCCGGTGTGGAATGACCCGCCAGTAAATAGGTGTTAGTCATACGAGGCATAGGCAGATGGGCATACGATTCACGGCGGCCATTGCCCGTCGGCGCAACCCCCATCAGACGTGCATTCATTTTGTCCTGCATGTAACCTTTAAGAATGCCATTCTCAATCAATACATTGTATTGCCCAGGAACACCTTCATCATCAATTGCCAATGAGCCACGGCGACCTTTTATCGTGCCATCATCAACCACCGTACAAAGTTCAGAAGCGACTTTCTCACCAACCTGACCAGAGAATACGGAAGTACCACGGCGGTTAAAATCGCCTTCCAGGCCATGACCAACAGCTTCATGCAGTAACACACCCGGCCAACCCGCACCCAGAACAACCGGCATAGTACCCGCCGGTGCAGCAACAGCAGAAAGATTTACCAGCGCCATACGAACTGCTTCACGCGCAAATTGTTCTGCACGGATCTGATCACTCATCATTTCCAGAAAATATTCATAACCATAACGGCCACCACCGCCGCTGGTACCATGTTCACGTTTACCATTATCTTCCACCAGCACCGTGACAGATAAGCGAACAAGAGGACGAATATCAGCAGCTAAAGTCCCATCAGTTGCCGCAACCAATACCCGTTCGTAGACCCCTGTCAGGCTGGCATTCACTTCCTGTACTCTCGGATCTTCGGCACGAGCGACTTGATCCACTCGATGCAATAACGCAATCTTCTCTTCACGGGAGAAACTTCGCAGCGGATCGATTGCCGCATAAAGTTGAGAACAAGCCACTTCGCCGAAGGTATGGATTTTACCATTTCCTGTTTCATGGACGATGCTGCGGGCAGCCTGTGCGCTTTGCTGTAACGCATTCAATGTGATCTGGTCTGCATAAGCAAAACCGGTTTTTTCACCACTGATAGCCCTAACACCAACGCCCTGATCAATATTATAGGAGCCATCCTTAATAATCCGATCTTCCAGCACCCAAGATTCATGATAACTGGACTGAAAATAGAGATCGGCATAATCCAGCCGACGTTCAGCCAATTGACTAAGTACTGAAAACAGATCTTGATGGCTTAATTTATTTACAGCCAGTAGATGTTCACTGACAGAAGTTAAACTCATAATTGATACTCTTTAATTTGCTTTATTCTTTTCAATCAGGGAAGTCAACTGTGGCTGGAAGCGGTTATGTTTCACCACTTTCATCTGCTCACGCATAATCTTCAGGCTTTCCGCCCTGACATTCAGTTGTAATGCACTGACTGCATCTGGGTTTTTCTTAATCACTTTCCCCCAGCCGTCTACCACCATTGAGTGGCCCCATGTTTGACGAGTTCCATGTACACCAACCTGAGCGGGTGCCAACAGAATACACTGATTTTCAATAGCACGGGCCCGTAACAGTGGCTCCCAATGTGCTTTTCCTGTTAACCGGGTAAATGCCGCAGGAACAGATATCAACTCAGCGCCTTGCTCACGCAATGCCTGAAACAACCCTGGGAAACGCAGATCATAACATATGGTCATACCAAGACGACCAACAGGTGTATCCACAACGGTAATATGTTCCCCACGCTGGAAAACAGACGATTCGTTATATGATCCATGTTCATCATCAATATTGACGTCAAACATATGGATTTTATCGTAACGTGCGCGGATCTCACCCTGATCATCAAACAACAGACTGCTGCTGGTGATCCGTTCAGGATTTTCACGGCTGATAAGCGGCATAGAACCAATTAATAACCAGACACCATAACGACGAGCGATCTCACTGACAGCTTGCTGCAAAGGCCCTTTTCCCTGCTGTTCTGCATGATTACGATAACTGACAGCATTAGCAAACAACAATGCATTTTCCGGGGTCATCACAAGCTTGATAGTATTCGGCAACTGTTTAATTTGTTGTTCAATTTGCGCCAAATTATGTTTGATATTCTCACCGCTACATAGCTGCAAGAGTGCAACATTGACGTTTCTCATGTTCCTCTATTCTCCTTAAGCTGACGCAGGACTTCATCAATTTTCGGTTGTTCAAGATTACCGGTAATCCGGTAACGAATAACCGATATCTTATTCCATAATGGCCCCAAGACCTTGGTTGCCGCAAATAATGCGGCGCCTGCTACCGGATTGATAACAAAAGCCGTTGCTACACCGACAGTAGCAGAAATTTCTGGTGTGACGATGGCTTCTATATTGATCTGTTGGCGAACAAGATCGATCTCTCCCTTCGCTATCACATCAGCAATCAGTCCATCGATCCGTAAATTTTTAGTCTTGAGTATCCCATTTTTTACTGAAACATCACCACGAATTGAGTCAAATTCAAAATCCTGACTAAAAGTATCACTGAAATCGAGCTGCAATTTACGCAACAGAGCATCAAAACTGATCAATTTTAGCAACTGACCGGCACTTCCCCCTCCCAATTTTTCAATAGCACCTTGACCTAAATCGATTTTAAGATTGCCATTCAGTATCTGTAAATCGGGTTTCCACGGTGTATCCAACCAGCTAAAATCAAAACGGAAGTTAAATGGCGACTTAACAATTGGCACGACGATACCAAGGTAAGATGCCATCTCATCAAACTTTTCACCGGAGAATTGTCCCATAAGATGAGTATTATTCTCTCCAGCACTTTCCTGCCAACGACCAGCCAAATTGAGTTTACTGACGCTGTTTTCCACCATTCCATCTCTTAATACAAGCGAATGACCTTCGGGTATCAAGGAACCAGACACTTTCCCAAGTTTCAACCCCATAATCCAGCACTCAGAACAGACAATATCTAATGAAGGCCATTGGTTCAGCAAATAACGCTGAGTTGTACCTGTTTGAGATTGCTTAGATAAATCTGATTCAGGTTGCTGAGAGCTATATTGCAGAGGGTTATAGTAAAGACGGCTCAAATTCAGCTGCCATGGGCCACTATTAGGAATATTAAGCTTACCGTTAATTTCCTGACTATTAGCACTAATTTGCGCTCCCCAGGGCTGTTGTTCTACCTCTAACGATAACTGATTCCAACGCTGTCCCCCCACATCCAGTGACGGAAGTGCCACACGCAGATGCTGTGGCAAGAGTGTCTTTCCTGAAAATGAAGAACTTGAAGTCAAAGGCGCAATTAGCCCTAACCACTCTTCTCCCTCAATTGCCGGAAGATTCAATTCCAATAACGATTTTTCAGGTAAGTCAGGAACTTTATCACTGTTACTTTGTAAAATTCCCCGTGACAGTTGAGTACTTTTCTCTGCCAAACGCCATTGAGTATTAAACGCATACTGCTTACCTAAAGTCCCTTTTACTCGCAGCTGATCCATATCACCATCAGCCAAAATATGAAGCGCTTTCAGTTTACGCAATTCATCTGCTTTCAAGACAGATAAATGGCTATCTACTTGTGACAAGTCAGCGTCGATTTTCACATCATATTGGGCCTTACCCTGAAACGGTAAACTAATACCCACTTTCCCTTCCCAGTCAACAGAACCAGAAAGCGTTTTGGCTACTGCTGGTGGTAGTTCAGGTAATTTCGCAGCAGCCCAATGAGCATTCAAACCAACATCTACCCGATAGTTTTTTGATAACTTCTTGGTAGAGAAATTAGCAGTGACAGGCTGTCCAAACCATTGCATTGATAATTTGTCACTTTGTAAGTTACCATTATCAAAGCGGAACCGACCACTGACATTTTTCATTTCGCTGCCCAGCGGCTTAATCAACAAACGGTTATCTTTTAAAGTGACCTCACCACTGGCATCCACATTGCCGCCATTGAGTGGAATATCCAAATGCAAATTACCCGCAACCTGACCACCAATCTGTAACGTATTAAGCGTTTCACCAACAGAATCCGCTAACGGACTACGGGTAAAATATTCATGAATATCTTTACCATCCCCCAGAATATTGGCATCAAGTAACAATTTCTTTCTACTATAATCAGAAATTACCGCTGAAACATTATTCGCTTTCACTTTGCCAAGCGCAGTTTGTGCAGCCAGCATCCATAAACCGTTATTATGGAAATTAAGATCAATATTAAGATCCAGCAGCGCCGGCCAATCTGGTTGATATTGGAAAGTAGCATGACGCAATGGGGCGAAAACCTGAAACTGACCATTATTCTTTACAAATGGGAAATCTTTGGGATTGCCTTGAAAAACAAAAGTTGCGTTTTCTATTTGCCCTTTAATAATTGAAGCGGTCAGATAGTCAGTCAGAGATGTCCCCATCAAAGGCTCAGGAAAATATCTCCAAGCATCACCCGCATTATAAACCCGAACTCCCGCCAGAATACTCAGCGCCGGAGGCTGCTCTTTTGGTTGTTGATAACGAAAATCACCATTGACCCACAATGATTTCGCCTGCAAGTCCAACCCCTGACTCCAAAGTTGTAAACCTCGCTTATCCTGCTGCCAGAATATTTCTCCATGACTTTGGGATATCTCAAGCGGTGCTAGGAACACATCCCGATAATCAGCTACGCTATTTTTCAATCCAAAGCTAAATTCGCCTTGCTGCAAGCTGCCGTTGAGAGAACCAGAGAAATTATCAATAGAAGGCAGCGCCTGCCAGCGCTGCCAACTCACATTCTGCCATTGCATATTCATTCGGAAATCATCTGCAATTTCCGGTGTAATATCGAGAGCAAGATGATTTACCAACCCTTGCGGCTGGCGATGTTCCCAATCTCTTACCAAGTCAGGGGTCAAAAAAGAGAAAGTGGGTAAGATGCTGCTCAACCGTTCAAGTTGAAGATTTTTCGCCCGGATACGCCAGTGATCTTTACCCTCATACTTCTTCGCTTCCGGTAGATAGAGCACGGATGCTTTTCCTGATGGCCATTGCTGACCGTCAGTAGCCAGGCTTGCCAATTCAGGTGCATCAAACAACCAACCATTATCCTGACGGCGCATCCGTAACACCAGATCACTGACAGAAAGACGGTGAAATTTGTCAGCAACTTTCCAGTTAGCTTCTCCCTGCCGTAATTGCAATTGACCGCCATCAATTCGCCCATCTTTCAGCATAATCCAGCTAGACAAACTAAATTCAGCCTCTTTCAGTCCGGTATTATCCTGCAACCAATGACTCAACCATGGATGCATATCAACATTATCTGCCTGCAAATAAATAGTACCGTTATCCAATACGCCATGAGTGTCACGCAAATCAAACTTAACCTGGACATTTCCACGCTGATTATTGATAGAAGAAAGGCTAATTTCCCCCTGAGCACGATGACGGTTATTTTTATTCAGCCAGGTTAATTGTGGTAATAACAGATCAGCCCGTTCGCCGGAGGGGGTAAGAAAAGTAACGCGGCTATCTTGCAGATTAAAATGATCAAATTGTTCGAGAAACAGATTAGAAAGCGTATCTGATTGGGAAAACATATTATCGCTTTGATTATCAAACAACGGTTGATGGTAATCCACCTGTAATTGATAAAAAGTCAGATCACGAAAATTCCAGCTCATTCTCAGCAAAGATAACCAGATATCCAATGCAACTGTGATTTTTTTTGCTTTCACATCTGCACTGGCAGTTTTCACATTGATATCACGTAATTCAAGAACAGGCCCGAAGGATTCCCATTTTCCTGCAATATATCCAACATCAACAGGTACACCGGCAATTGACTCAACTTTAGCGAGCAATTGCGGGCGATAACCATTAATATGCGGTAGTAGAAAACGTAACCCACTGACAAGCAAAGCCATAATAATAATGACTATTGCGGCTGTCGCTAATAATACTCCCGGCAGTCGCCTCACACGCATCTCCTTGGTTGCCAGCGCTGTTATGCCAGCAAACCAGACAATTACATCATAACTACGTCAAACTGCTCCTGACTGTAGAGCTGTTCTGTCTGAACTTTTACCTGCTTACCGACAAAAATCTCCACTTCCGCCAGTGCATGAGATTCTTCCCCTCTCAGTGCTTCAACCACTGCCGGTGAGGCATAAATAAGGAAGCGATCTGCATCAACTGCCCGGTGAACACGCACAATTTCACGCATAATTTCATAACAGACAGTTTCAACAGATTTTACAGTCCCCCTTCCATTACAGGTAGGACAGTCGTCGCAGAGTATATGCTCGATACTCTCACGGGTCCGCTTACGCGTCATCTCCACCAGCCCGAGTTGTGAAAAACCATTAATCGTTGTTTTAACACGATCTTTACTCAGGGCTTGTTCAAGAGAAGCTAATACCCGTCGGCGGTGATCTTCACTACTCATATCAATAAAATCAATAATGATAATCCCCCCCAAATTACGTAGCCTTAATTGCCTGGCAATAGCCTGCGTCGCTTCAATATTAGTATTAAAGATAGTCTCTTCCAGATTACGGTGCCCGACAAATGCACCAGTATTAATATCAATTGTGGTCATCGCTTCTGTTTGGTCAATAATCAGATAACCACCTGATTTCAATTCAACTTTACGATCGAGTGCCCGTTGGATCTCATTTTCTACATCAAACAGATCGAAAATAGGTTGATTACCACTATAAAGTTCCAATTTGGCGGTCATTTTAGGAATATATTCACTAATAAATTCCTGTAACTGATTAAACGTCAGACGAGAATCCACACGAATACGATCAAGGGCTGCTCCGGCGAAATCGCGCAAAATACGATGGGCCAGAGCCAATTCGCCATAAAGTTTATTTTTAGTGATATTACGCTTTTTACGCTCTATCACCTTACTCCATAATCGTTTCAAGAAAGCCGCATCCTGAGCTAATTCTTCGTCACCAACTCCCTCAGCAGCCGTTCTGATAATGAAACCACCATGCTCATCACAATAGTCAGCAACAATATTTTTCAAGCGATTACGCTCTTCTTCACTTTCGATACGTTGTGAAACCCCAACATGAGAAGCGCCGGGCATAAACACAAGATAGCGGGAAGGTAATGTAATATCCGTAGTTAACCGGGCTCCTTTGGTACCAAGTGGATCTTTCACTACCTGAACCATCAAATCTTGCCCCTGACGAACCAATTCAGCAATATCTCTGACATGGAAGTTCTTGCGTTCTTCGCCGGCAATACATTCCGTGTGGGGCATAATGTCTGAAGCGTGAAGAAAAGCCGCTTTTTCCAGCCCAATATCAACAAAAGCCGCCTGCATTCCTGGTAACACCCGGCTTACACGACCTTTGTAAATATTGCCGACAATCCCCCTTTTGACTTCCCTTTCAATATGGATTTCCTGCAAAATCCCACCATCAATGTAGGCAACGCGCGTTTCTGATGGTGTTATATTGACTAATAACTCTGCTGTCATGTGTTCCTCTTTCCATCAACTAACGCAAAAAACTTTGTGATTAATTCATGCGTTTCCACTAATGGCAGACCAACCACTGAGTGATAACTCCCATTCAGCGTTTTGACAAAGCAACCTGCTTTTCCCTGAATACCATAAGCACCCGCTTTATCCATTGGTTCACCAGTCGCTACATACTCCAAAATTTCCTGCGTAGATAATTGGCGAAAGGCCACATCTGTAACAACTATATCACTTAAAGTACTCTGACTATCTGATAAAGCAATCGCGGTAATTACCTGATGACACTGCCCGGAAAGTGCACTAAGCATTTCAACGGCATGTTGTTCACTACGGGGTTTTTCCAAAATCCTATCATTCAATATAACAATAGTATCCGCTCCCAACACTGGAAAATCCTCTGGCGCAATAACAACCCCCGCCAGAGATTTATCTTTTGCTAATCGGCTGACATATTGACGCGGAGTTTCACCCTCTTGCCATTGCTCCTTTACCTGAGGAGAAAGAATTTCAAATTTAAAGTCCAATAATTCAACCAGCTCACGCCGCCTTGGTGAACCGGAAGCCAAATAGAGGGTTTTCATGATGATATTGTCCTTACTACTTATCTCATTAGGGCTTTATTATTTGCCGTTCTTATAATAAAGAGCGAACGAAACGAATCATCCTTACATACTATATGTACGTTTCGGGTTATGTACGCTGTCCGTATCCACGATTTATCGGCAAGAATAGCCTGCTTCAATAACGTCTACCGGAATAAGCTCTTAGTCAGCAGGACATTAAAAACCGCGATCCAACCACTAATGCACATTAAATTGACGACGGATTTTTCGCATTAACAGAAATAACCACGGCCAAAGAATACCGTTGACCAAACTGTTCCAGAATATTTCTGGATGAAAAGCGACATTTGATAACAAAAATTCTGCCCAAAAAACACTGAGATCCATCAGCACCGATAAAGCAACGACGACCAAAGCCTGCTGCCAAAGTGCCATATTACGGAATAACTGAAACTTAAATGATACCAAATAGCTAACAAGACTATAAGCTAAGGCGTTAACCCCCAGTGTTGCCCCCTGAATCAAATCTATGATGATCCCTAATACAAAGCCCGTACCAACACTGACCCTGTGAGGTAATGCCATCACCCAGTAAATGAGTAATAGTGCTGACCAGGTAGGCCGGTACATATAAATTTGCTCCGGCCACGGCATAATTTGCAGCACCATTGCAATCAAGAAAGATAACCAAATGATCCAACGCCCATGACTCCGGTATTGATTCATTAACGATTTCCCGCATTTATAAATTTAGCAGATGTTACTGCCGGTTCAGAATTTTCCACTCTTCCTGTCATTTTAGTTATTTCATTAGAAACAGAAGACGGTGCCGGCGGCCCCATTTCGTTTGCATGTGGCAATACCTGAGGCATCATCTGCATTAAGCGCTCGTTAGCTACACGATACACTTCTGATGGAGGCAATGGTTCAGATGGGTTATTGTCCGCCCCCCACAATAACAACAAATAACGCAAACGTTGTAATTCTGCGGTCGGCCGAGCCTGAATCACAGTATAGGCCCGTTGATTATCGACTTTAACTGACGATACCACAGCGACTGGATAACCCTCCGGGAAACGGCCACCTAACCCAGAAGTGACCAGCACATCCCCAACCCGAATATCGGTATTACTTGGTAATGACTCAAATTGCAAATCATCAGCACAGCCTGCACCTGCAACAATAGCCCTGATATCATTACGTAAAACCTGGATTGGCAAAGCATGGGTCGTATCACAAATCAGTAATACCCGGCTGGTAAACTGGCTGACAGCAACAACCTGACCAACAATGCCTTTATCACTGATAACAGGTTGCCCTTCATAAACGCCTTCTCTTGAGCCCTTATCAATGACCACCTGATCACTATAAGGATTAGCCTTACCGGAAATCACCTGTGTCACCATCATGTGTTCATCCTGACGCAGAGGTGATCCCAACAGTTCACGCAAGCGGGAATTTTCCTGTTTAAGTTGCCCTAACAGCAGCATCTCACTATTTTTAATCAATAATTCTTGGCGTAAGGCACGATTTTCCAATTGGAGTTGTTCACGGGAGGCAAGCGTTTCTGACACACTATCAAGTAATTGACGCGGGCCATTGGCAAGAAAATAAAATGGACTGACCACCGTATCCATATAGTTACGGACTTTCCTGAGAGCATCAAGGCGGCTGTCTGCCACAACCAGAGTAATGGCAACAATAACAGCAAAGAAAAGTCGTAATTGCAGGGAAGGCCCCCTGCTAAAAATTGGCTTCATAAGCTGTGCTATTCCAAACTGTGCTGTTTCATAAACAATGGAATTCCCAGACAGCAATAGCAAGGAGGTCTGATCTACCCGTCATCCCTCCCTCACTTGCAAGTTAATACTCACTCCTCACTGAAGAGCTCACCACCATGCATATCGATCATTTCAAGCGCTTTTCCACCACCACGGGCAACACATGTCAACGGATCTTCCGCAACAATGACCGGAATACCGGTTTCCTCTATCAGTAAGCGATCCAGATTACGCAATAGTGCGCCACCACCGGTCAGGATCATGCCACGTTCTGAAATATCGGAAGCCAATTCTGGCGGGCACTGTTCAAGAGCGACCATGACAGCACTGACAATACCCGTTAACGGTTCTTGCAAAGCTTCAAGAATCTCGTTGGAGTTAAGGGTAAAACCACGCGGTACACCTTCAGCCAAATTACGACCACGAACTTCAATCTCCAGCATTTCATCGCCAGGATAGGCTGAACCGATAGTATGTTTAATTCGTTCAGAAGTCGCTTCACCAATTAGCGAACCATAATTACGGCGGACATAGTTGATAATAGCCTCATCAAAACGGTCACCACCAATGCGTACAGATGATGAATAAACAACGCCATTCAGAGAGATAACCGCGACTTCTGTAGTACCGCCGCCGATATCCACAACCATTGAACCTGTTGCTTCAGAAACAGGCAGGCCGGCGCCGATAGCCGCCGCCATCGGCTCTTCAATCAAAAACACTTCGCGGGCGCCGGCGCTGAGCGCAGATTCACGGATTGCCCGGCGTTCAACCTGAGTTGCTCCGACTGGCACACAAACCAAAACTCGCGGGCTTGGGCGCATAAAACTGTTGCTATGAACTTGTTTAATAAAGTGTTGCAGCATTTTTTCTGTAACATAAAAATCGGCAATCACACCATCTTTCATCGGACGAATCGCCGCGATATTACCTGGTGTACGACCCAGCATTTGCTTTGCTTCCTGCCCAACGGCAGCAACACTTTTCGATGAACCTGCACGATCCTGACGGATTGCGACTACAGAAGGTTCATTCAATACAATACCCTGACCTTTGACATAAATAAGGGTATTGGCGGTACCCAAGTCAATAGACAAGTCGTTGGAAAACATGCCACGAAATTTTTTAAACATAGCGAAAGGATAATCCTGCAAGCTGGGGACGGAACAAAACCCGTCTACTCTACCAACCACATGAAGCAGCGACAAGGCGCATAAGCACCTGCTTCAATAAAAAAGTGGCTACGTTATTCATATCAACAATGCAATATTCTACGTTACTTTTTCCAAACGGAGCAGAAAAAAACTGCATAAAAATGGGTTAATTTTACCAATTGTTCCATAACGAAGTGCAGGAACCATCCGGTTTTGCATAATTCAGCGTTATAGTGCCACCCTTACCGTCACAACCGATCCGCTTATCTCTATTTCGACCAGTAGCTATTCCTGTAAGTTCACATACGATCGACACTTCTGCTCACTATTTCCGATAGTTAACTGTAAGTATCAGTCTGTGTAGTGAACAAGTTAATGATGTAATAAATTGTGACTAAAATACAGTATCTCCTGCTATAAAATAATAAAAGAACAGAACTTTCTGAAATAGCTTGCAATATACTGATACTGAAATCTAACACTAACATCATAGGAAAAACACGAACAGATTCTGTTCTATAATCCATCAACACTTTATTTTTTCTTATATTCTTTATGTAAACTGCCAATTTTTATCTATTCTTATTTAATAACAGAATGACTTACAGAGAACGGAACCATCTAATGAAAGCTCTGCTACTTAAGCAACAACAGAATCAACTATCAGCGTCCATTGAAGAAATTGATGATTCTCACCTTCCCATGGGAGACGTTACCGTCGATATTCACTGGTCAACCTTAAACTATAAAGATGCATTAGCAATCACAGGTAAAGGGAAAATTATCCGCCAATTCCCAATGATACCGGGTATCGATTTCTCTGGAATTGTGCACAGTACAGAAGATCCTCGTTTTCATATCGGTCAGCATGTGCTGTTAACCGGCTGGGGTGTAGGAGAAAATCATTGGGGTGGCCTGGCAGAACAAGCCAGAGTTTCAGCAGAGTGGCTGACACCCTTACCAACCGGTTTGAATAGCAGACAGGCAATGATCATCGGTACTGCCGGCTTTACCGCAATGCTGTGTGTTATCGCGCTGGAACAAGGGGGCGTTAAGCCAGAAAGTGGTGATGTTATTGTAACTGGTGCCAGCGGTGGTGTAGGAAGTACTGCGATAGCACTTCTTTCACAGCTTGGCTATTCTGTTGTTGCCGTTAGCGGCAGACAGGAAAATCACGAATACTTGTTATCCCTTGGAGCAAAAAAAGTTCTGCCACGTAATGAGCTTAATCAACCCCCCCGCCCGTTGGAAAAACAACTTTGGGCTGGAGCGATTGATACTGTAGGCGGTAATGTACTGGCAACAATACTGGCCCAAACTCACTATAACGGTACCGTTGCAGCCTGTGGACTCGCCGGTAGTGCAAATCTGCCAACAACAGTCATGCCATTTATTTTACGGAACGTACGTTTGCAAGGCGTAGAATCTGTCACGGTTCCATCCACCAGGCGATCTGCTGTGTGGCAACGCTTGCAAAAATTGCTACCTGCTTCTTTTTACCAACAGGCAACGACTGAGATAACACTGGACCAAACCGTGGCATACGCAAATAAATTGATAGCTAACCAGGTTACAGGACGTACATTGGTAAGAATTCGTTAAGAATTGTGACTAGCCTCTAAAGTACGATGGCTTTATTCTTGACATTTTCTCTGATAAGACCAGTATTTAGCTGCTAAATGCTACGATATCATTATAATGTCGGGCTTTATCGCCGAAATGAACTTGTGGCTGTTATAAAAAGATGACAAATCGTTAATATAGGATTATGTTGGGCAATTATTGACAAATTGCCGGAGATACCAGCACAATGGCGGACAAATTTCACATTTTACTCCTTAACGGCCCTAACCTGAATATGTTAGGAACCAGGGAGCCTGACATCTATGGCAACTTAACGCTTGATGATATCGTCAGCAAATTGTCTGAAGAGGCCTATCAATCAGGGGTTAAATTCAGTCACCTGCAATCCAATGCAGAGTTTGAGCTGATAAATAGAATTCATTCTGCACAGGGTAATGCTGATTTTATTTTAATTAACCCTGCTGCATTCACGCATACCAGCGTGGCACTGCGTGATGCATTGCTGACGGTGAAGATCCCATTTATTGAGATCCACCTCTCCAATGTTCACGCGCGCGAGCCATTTCGTCATCACTCATATCTTTCAGATCTTGCTGTTGGTGTAATCTGCGGTTTAGGGGTAGATGGCTATAGCTTTGCATTACAGGCAGCGGTAAACCGCTTGTTAAAAGTCAACTAAATGAAACAAAAGAGTACGGAATCACACTCATGGATATTCGTAAGATAAAAAAACTGATCGAGCTGGTTGAAGAATCTGGCATTTCTGAACTGGAAATTTCTGAAGGGGAAGAGTCAGTGCGCATCAGCCGCGCATTAGCCCCCCAGAATTTTCCGGCAGCTCAACAATATATTCCCGTTCAAGCTCAACAACCTGCTCTGGCTAACGCTGTTGCTCTTTCCCAGACGCTGCCAGAAACGATCAGCGACAGATCGGCTACAATTGACGGTCACGTTGTTCGTTCTCCACTGGTAGGTACTTTCTATCGTACACCTAGCCCGGATGCGAAACCGTTTATCGAAATCGGTCAACATGTCAATGTAGGTGATACCCTCTGCATCGTTGAATCAATGAAAATGATGAACCAAATCGAAGCGGACAAAGCCGGTGTGGTTAAAGCGATTCTTGTGGAAAACGGTCAAGCCGTTGAATTTGACGAGCCATTGGTCGTCATCGAATAACGAGGCGCTCCCATGCTTGATAAAATTGTAATTGCTAACCGTGGTGAAATCGCTCTGCGTATCCTACGAGCTTGTAAAGAGTTAGGGATAAAAACTGTTGCGGTCCATTCATCTGCGGATCGTGACTTAAAACACGTGCTGTTGGCAGACGAAACTATCTGTATTGGTCCGGCAACTTCTGCAAAAAGCTATCTGAACATCCCAGCGATTATTTCTGCGGCAGAGATCACCGGTGCAGTAGCTATTCACCCTGGCTACGGTTTCCTGTCTGAAAACGCAGATTTTGCTGAACAAGTTGAACGTTCCGGCTTTATTTTTATTGGCCCAAAAGCAGAAACCATCCGCCTGATGGGCGATAAAGTTTCCGCTATCAATGCGATGAAAAAAGCAGGCGTTCCTTGTGTACCTGGCTCTGATGGCCCGTTAACTGATGACACAGAGAAAAACAAAGCCATTGCTAAACGCATCGGCTATCCTGTGATCATTAAAGCATCTGGTGGTGGCGGTGGTCGCGGTATGCGCGTCGTCCGCAGTGATAAAGATCTGGAACAATCAATCAATATGACTCGTGCGGAAGCAAAAGCGGCTTTCAATAACGATATGGTTTACATGGAAAAATTCCTTGAAAACCCGCGTCATATTGAAATCCAGGTACTGGCCGATGGTCAGGGTCAAGCCATTTATTTGGCTGAACGTGATTGCTCTATGCAACGCCGTCACCAGAAAGTCGTTGAAGAAGCCCCGGCTCCAGGTATCACACCAGAAATGCGTCGCAGCATTGGTGAACGCTGCTCCAACGCATGTATTGAAATTGGCTATCGCGGTGCCGGTACTTTCGAATTCCTGTATGAAAACGGCGAATTCTATTTCATTGAGATGAACACCCGTATTCAGGTCGAGCATCCAGTGACAGAAATGATTACTGGTGTTGATCTAATTAAAGAGCAATTGCGGATTGCCGCCGGTATGCCACTTTCAATTAAACAGAAAGACGTTGTTGTTCGTGGTCACGCCATCGAATGTCGTATCAATGCCGAAGATCCGAACACTTTCCTGCCAAGCCCAGGTAAAATTACCCGCTTCCACTCAGCGGGTGGATTTGGCGTACGTTGGGAATCGCATATTTATGCCGGTTATACCGTACCACCTTACTATGATTCCATGATTGGTAAGTTGATTACTTACGGTGAAAATCGCGATAACGCTATTGCCCGTATGAAAAATGCATTGGCAGAACTGATCGTTGATGGCATCAAGACAAATATCGAGCTTCAACAGACGATTATGAACGATGAAAACTTCCAGAATGGTGGCACCAATATTCACTATCTGGAGAAAAAACTAGGATTACAGGAAACGTAAAACTGGTTTAATAACATCAATATATCTTTAAGGAGCGTTTAAACGCTCCTTAAATTGCTGGTTTTTAGCACCGGGTTTTCATCAATAATAAAACGAAAAAGTTTATACTGGCAGTTTGCATGGGCATTAAACGCCTTTTCATTGTATTTTATTATTATCGGATGGATTTTAACGCTGTTTTACTGTCTTTTAACCTTGAGGTTGATTACTTTTTATTGACTCCGCAAAGCCCGACTCACTCAGGTTAAATCATATGGATTATCCTTTTTCATGCCATCTAAAAACAAAGGATTATAGAAACTTTCACTCATTCACGTAAGATTAAATATACCTTATCTGAAAGTAATTAAATAGCAGTTAAGAAAAACCATTTTTTATCTGTCCGCGTGGTTTTAAAATCTGGAAAAAAAGGCAAGCGTATCATGAAAAAACAGGTGAAAACTTTAATCAATAAAGATAAAAACAAATGATTAAGGATTTTTTAAAGCGGGTAAAAAACTCGATGCTATTATTAATATTGGAAGAGAAAATACCGTAAAAATGGGTTTTAGATGACAAAACAACAGCGTTAATCCAATAACAAGGGTATGAGATTATATCAAAACATTTAACAGGATTAAGCAAATTTGCTCAAATAAACGATTTTGCATGGCTGTAAAGAATTTACGTAAAATCAGAGATAACCATTAAAGAAAACAGATAAACCTTTAAGCTAATTGGATTAACAATGAAAAAATAATAAAAAAGTTTATTTAGTCACATTAAAAATAGTTAAAAAAATGGGTGTTAATCTTAATATCGTTAACGTACCTATTACCCTCTCCGATTTTAAACCCAGAAAATTAAATACAATAAAATGAAAAACGAAAAAACTCAATTTCGGCTTAATAAAAATGGTGAGATTAACTATGGATTAGGAAATGGAAAAAACCATTAGGTTTAAAAAAACTGCTCAGTGAAAACCATTTATTAAATGAGAATCGTTTTACTCACGATCACCTTTTTAACATGATTCATTTTTTCTTTTCACTTGTATTTCCCTTTTTAGGCAATCGAAAACGCCTTTTTATCGGTGATTAACTTCACTATTCTTCAGCTATAGGGTTAAAACAATACTCCCATTAATGCCAGATTTAAAAAAGGTACAAAGTGACTAAAAATGGCCTATTCTCAGCAATTATCTTATAAATGTTCTTTTAACTCGAATAAATAGCAATCCAAAATCTGGATATTAATTTCATTTACGTGAGTTGTACTCGCGGTAGTATATAAACCAAAATTCTATACCACCAATAGTCACTCCCATCGTTCCTACTTTTAAACAAAGCAAGAAGTCTTCTTAAGTAAAAGCAAAATCTCCTTTGACCTCTGTATATTTAAATAAACTAGGATTAATTTCGAACTCCAGCCGCCAGTTATTCATTTACCTATAACATTTATACTAGTACTACAGCCGTACTTACTTTTTTCAACAGAAAAGACACGCATAGAAAAGCTTAATTCATGCGGTTTCTCAGCGTTGTGAGCATCACGGAAAATGCAACTTTCTGGTATCTACGGCTGTAGTACTAGGCTCGCTCTACTACTGTAGTCCGAAACAGGTCATCTACATCACCACACGCGAAGACTACGCACCATTCTACAAGGATGAGCAAGTACTTCGAGCTGGATACGTTCTACGCAGAGTACGCGAAACCCATCGAGGAACGCCGCCTGCCCATGATCCAGAAGAAGGACGAAAGTGCTATCAAGGTGTACCAGCGCTGGCAAAAGCTGAACAAGAAGTGATTCTCGCGCATCAGGTCCAGTGGGAGAGAAGCTATAAAACGCGACATTTAGCCTTCACCAGTTTTTAACTCATCAACCAAGAAAGTCTGTGTAAACAGATTCTCTTTTTTTGTCCATTGCTATTTTTAAACAAAACTCAGGCTATTAACTACATATCACATTTTTCCTGAATAAATCCGCATCTTGCCGTACAATTCCTCCTTTCCCATCTTATTTATTTAATTACCGGAAGAACGAATGGACAGACGATTTGTTCAATCCCATAAAGAAGCACGCTGGGCTGTGTTCCTGACACTTGCTTATCTCATTGGCTGGCTGATAACAGCCTATTTACCCAGTGATGCCCCGGGTGTCACGGGCTTACCTCGTTGGTTTGAAATGGCATGTCTGCTACTACCCGTAGTATTTATCATCCTCTGCTGGTTAATGGTGAAGTTTATTTTCAAAGAAGTCCCGCTGGAGGATGAGAATGCAAAGTGACGTTATCTTACCTCTGCTAGGCTATCTTGTGCTGGTATTTCTTCTGTCAATCTACGCTTACCGGCACCGCCAGAAAGGCACCTTCCTGACTGAGTATTTCCTGGGTAACCGTTCAATGGGCGGCTTTGTACTGGCAATGACTATTACCGCCACCTATATCAGTGCCAGCTCATTTATTGGCGGGCCAGGAGCAGCCTATAAATATGGTCTGGGATGGGTATTACTGTCGCTGATTCAGTTACCGGCAATATGGCTTTCCCTTGGTGTGTTGGGTAAGAAATTTGCCATTCTTGCTCGTCGCTATAATGCCGTCACCCTCAATGACATGTTGTATGCCCGTTATGGCAGTCGTCTCCTGGTTTGGTTTGCCAGCCTGAGTCTTTTAGTCGCTTTTGTCGGCGCGATGACCGTTCAGTTTATTGGCGGTGCACGCCTGCTGGAAACTGCCGCAGGTATCCCTTATGGCACCGGATTAATGATTTTCGGTGTCTCTATCGCGCTCTATACCGCATTTGGCGGCTTCAGAGCGAGTGTCCTCAATGATGCCCTGCAAGGGCTGGTCATGCTGTCAGGCACCGTTTTGCTGTTGATAGCGATTATCTATAAAACAGGTGGTTTGGCGGAAGCGGTTGCCACATTACGGAAGATCAATCCTGAACTCGTTTCCCCGCAAGGAGCGGACCATATCCTTAGCTGGCCTTTCATGGCATCATTCTGGGTATTGGTCTGTTTTGGTGTCATTGGGCTACCACATACCGCCGTTCGTTGTATCTCCTACCGCGACAGCAAAGCTGTCCACCAAGGGATTATCATCGGTACCATCGCCATGACTATCCTTATGTTTGGTATGCATCTGGCAGGAGCCCTTGGCCGGGCAATTATTCCTGATCTGGCCATTCCCGATCAAGTCATCCCAACATTGATGATCACCGTCTTGCCTCCATTCGCTGCCGGAATCTTTCTGGCCGCACCAATGGCAGCAATTATGTCAACGATTAATGCACAATTGTTACAATCTTCTGCGACAATCGTGAAAGATCTCTATCTAAACCTGTTTCCACAACAAATCGTACAGGAGAAAAAACTGGCCCGGATTTCCAGTCTTTCAACCCTGGTTATTGGTTTGTTACTACTTTTAGCGGCCTGGCACCCACCAGAGATGATTATCTGGTTGAATCTACTGGCTTTCGGTGGCTTACAGGCCGTATTCCTATGGCCATTAGTGCTGGGACTGTACTGGGAAAAAGCCAATGCATATGGCGCTGTCAGTTCGATGATTACAGGGGCAGCAAGTTACACTCTGCTCGCCAGTTCCGATGTTTATCTATTAGACTTCCATCCGATCGTACCATCACTGCTACTCAGCCTGTTGGCTTTCGGGATTGGTAATACCATCGGCCACCGGTTGCCACAATGGGTGGCCAAGGTTTATTAAGCGGGTCGTTTTAACCTATTTTTTAATTAAAGAGAATTTTTATGCCTTGGATACAACTTCGATTAAATACCACAGGACAGCTGGCAGAATCCCTGGGGGATAATCTAATGGAAAGTGGAGCAGTATCAGTCACCTTTCAGGACAGCCACGATAACCCTGTATTCGAACCTCTGCCAGGCGAGACCCGTTTATGGGGAGATACAGATGTTATCGGACTTTATGATGCTGAAACGGATATGAAAGCCGTTATCAGCCAGCTCGAACAAGTTCCTCAGTTAGGTCAAGGATTTATTCATAAGATCGAGCAATTGGAAGACAAAGACTGGGAACGTGAATGGATGGATAACTTCCACCCAATGCGCTTTGGTAACCGCTTGTGGGTCTGCCCAAGCTGGCGTGACGTTCCTGATCCAGATGCCGTTAACGTCATGCTGGACCCTGGACTGGCTTTTGGTACAGGCACCCACCCAACCACATCGTTATGCCTGCAATGGTTGGACAGCCTCAATCTGGAGGGTAAAACCCTCATTGATTTTGGTTGTGGCTCCGGCATATTGGCAATTGCAGCGCTAAAACTCGGTGCCGCACACGCTATCGGCATAGATATCGATCCGCAAGCCATTCAGGCCAGCCGCGATAACGCAGAACGTAATGGCGTTCTAGGGCGTTTAACGCTATATTTGGCGAAAGATCAGCCAAACGATCTTGAATCTGATATAGTAATTGCTAATATTCTGGCAGGCCCTCTACGTGAACTTGCTCCTATAATCGGTGCATTACCAAAATCGGGTGGCCTGTTAGGTTTATCGGGTATTTTAGCAAGTCAGGCAGAAAGTGTTATTCAAGCCTATACTGATAAATTCATGATCGACCCTGTTGCGGAGCAGGAAGAATGGTGTCGGATATCTGGGGTAAGAATAGTAACAAATTAAGATTATTTTATCTTTGTTATGATGGCGAGAGTAATTTTTGATCATTCACTGATGATAATCCGTGCTATCAGCAAACTGGCTGATAGAAAAATCTTGAGTGATAAACTTTACCGATAACGTATAACACCATGTTATTTATGAATAATTATATTTATCTCAGAAGGATAGCTGGAAAAAAGTTGTAACAAATGTCGATTTGCTCAAAGTTTGGCCTTTCATATTTTGCGAAAAATGCGTAATATACGCGCCCTTGCAGTCACAGTATGGCCACTCTTTCTTCGTCTATGCGTATCGGACAATACCAGCTGAAAAACTGTCTTATTGCGGCCCCAATGGCTGGCATAACTGACCGTCCGTTTCGGTCACTATGTTACGAAATGGGTGCAGGTATGACAGTATCGGAAATGCTATCTTCCAACCCACAGGTCTGGAAGACAGACAAATCCCGGCTACGTATGGTTCACAGTGACGAACTGGGAATTCGTTCTGTGCAAATTGCCGGCAATGATCCTGATGAAATGGCAGCAGCAGCGAAGATTAACGTCGCTAATGGTGCTCAGATTATTGATATCAACATGGGGTGCCCAGCCAAGAAAGTGAATCGTAAGCTGGCAGGTTCGGCTTTATTGCGTTACCCGGAATGGGTCGAAAAGATCCTATCCGCGGTTGTAAACGCAGTAGATGTTCCTGTTACGCTGAAAATCCGCACTGGATGGTCGCCAGAAGAACGAAATTGTGTAAAGATTGCCCAATTGGCCGAGCATTGTGGTATTCAGGCTCTGACGATTCACGGCAGGACTCGCTCCTGTTTGTTTAACGGAGAAGCAGAGTACGACAATATTCGGACAGTTAAGCAGACTGTTGCCATCCCGGTTATTGCCAATGGTGACATAACTGACCCGCTTAAGGCCAGAGCAGTGCTTGAATACACTGGGGCTGATGCCCTGATGATAGGCCGCGCTGCTCAGGGAAGACCCTGGATCTTCCGGGAAATCCAGCATTATCTGGAAACAGGGGAATTGCTGCCACCGATGCCGATTGGCGAGGTGCAGCATTTAATGAACGAGCATATACGGGAATTGCACGACTTTTATGGTCCAGGCAAGGGAGCCCGTATCGCACGTAAGCATGTATCCTGGTATCTCCGGGAACATGCTCCTGATGACCAGTTCCGGCGCACATTCAACACCATAGAGGATGCCAGCGAACAGCTGGAGGTGTTGAAGGCATATTTCGAAAATTTTGCGTAATATAAAGAAAAGAGCTGACAGAACTATGTTCGAACAACGCGTAAATTCTGACGTACTAACCGTTGCTACTGTAAATTCACAAGATCAGGTTACTCAAAAACCTTTGCGTGACTCAGTTAAACAAGCACTGAAGAACTATTTTGCTCAACTAAATGGTCAAGATGTTAATGACCTGTATGAGTTGGTACTGGCTGAGGTGGAGCAGCCATTGTTGGACATGGTGATGCAATACACCCGTGGCAACCAAACACGTGCTGCCCTGATGATGGGCATCAACCGTGGCACACTGCGTAAGAAATTGAAAAAATATGGCATGAACTAGTAACTATCAATTAGTTCATCAAAAAAGGCACTTTACCTTTTGGTAAAGTACCTTTTTTGCCTAATCAAGAAAAGTAATGTCACATTTTAGGGGCCTTACGCGAAAAAATGCAGATTATTTAGTTGCCCAGCAATTCTGAATCATCTGCATCAAGTCTCTCTTTTGCCTGTTTTGCAGCAATATGAAGCAGCTTTATTATTTCCACCTCATCATACAATCTCATACCGGCCAGATTCGCTGGTGTTGGTTCTGTTGGAATAACCGCATCACTAAGCCCTTTATCTATCGCATGAAGCCACATTGATACAAAGTGTAACCCAGAAACTAACAGCATTCTGAGTTCATACATTTTTCCCTCGTGCCTGGTAGAGCATTCTGCCAAACGTAGAGCATTAACCGCAGACGAAGCGATAGGGCCTTCGTTTAAAGACGAAAATTTAAGTTCACCCTCAACCTCTCTTAATTCCAGATCAGCAATTGTTTTACCATCCGATAAAATAAAGTAGCGCCAATTACCTGGAATAGCATTATTCAAAACTTCACCATTGACCAGGTTTTCAATACCCAGCGAATAGCAACGATAAGGATCTGAGATAATCAGGCTGTTCGGATCTACGTTTGAAAAAGGACTTGTTGGCCTATTCTGAGCTGTTTGTAATGCTTCTCGAAGCACAGGAATGATAACATCTACTCCACCCAGAGGCGCCTCAGGATATAAAATTTTCATGATGCATCCCTAGTTTCTTCGAGTGAGATAAGTATGAGTCCAGTTCCCACCACCATTGTATGAGACAGGAAATAAACTAAATGATTGGATAGAGTTACCATATATAGAATCCACAACGGATATATTTCCAGTCACGGAGTTGTAGCCAATAACAGCCAGAAAATGAGCACCGCCTCCATACCAGGCACAACGCAAACAGATCGGACGCCCGACATCAATTTGGGCTTTAATTTCTGACATATTCATCAAATTAGTATAAAAACTTGCCAGGCTTCTTGTATACATAAGAGCCTGATCTAAATAGCCGTAAACATTACATGGACCTGGAAAACTACAACATGTACTCCTTTTAAGTTGCTTATCAGCTACATTACACTGCGTCCAGAAACCTGTGTTGAAATAAAGCCCAACAGATACAGACACAGCTGCCCAGCACCAATTACTCTGAATTTGCCACTGCATGTTAAACTGTAATTCTCTAAAAAAAATGATAGATTCTGATGAAGAACCCAAATTCCCTAGCGGTATTGGCGTGATATGCTTTCCAGATAAACATTTCGGAAAGATATTTTTTGAATCTGAATCACGACTTGCTACACACATATCTTTAGAACGTGACATAATCAGTTCTCCATAATTCTTATTTATCTAAATATCCATTAAATATTCAGATAATTCAGGATAATGACCAGATTGTTAATGAGTGAGCTAAGTAGTTTGCTCACTTCAATTTGTCACTTATAAAGTATAGCACAATATATTTAAATGTTTTTTCACTCAAAAACCGCAAATCAAGCTATATTTTTCTTTCAGAAAGAGATTAATTTGTTATTTTTAATCAGATTTTATAGTGAAACTTTATTTTATCCACATATTTTTTCAAATATAGATATTTATTTAAATAAGATATTATTAATCTGTCAAATAATTGCCGTTCATCCAGAATTATTCCAATATCCAATTATTTCGTAATTGATGTGTTATTCTCTGACTTTATTAGTATTAAACAATTAATTACAGCCAACACTAAACAACCACCTACTAAAGTAGGTGGTTGTTTAGTTAATAATTAACTGATATATAAGCCAAGAATTAAATAATTTATTGGCCGAAAGGTCATTCTCTTATAGAAAAATTAGATCACATGCAATTCAAACAGAGAAGATCCTTCTAATTCGCTTTTCATTACATTGAGTACATATCTTTAATTTCAGGCATTGACAGCATATTTTCAGGAGGGAATACGACTAAGAGGTCGAAGATAATTTAAGCTTGTCTATAGTGATTAGCCATACTATATTGTATATCCAATAGATATACAGGAGTAATTTACTTATGTCCAAAACAGCCTCTATTAATATGCGCGTCGAAAATATCCTGCTAGATCAGCGTCTTTTCTATTTAAATGAAGAAGATTTCAAAACATTTGAAGCGGCACTAATTGCCCCAATCCCAGATAATACCAGGCTTAAAGCATTATTAATGGAGCCATCACCTTGGGAGAAATAACCTTTCCGGCACTGCTTACCAATGCACATGACACTCGCCTTTAGGCTGAGAAAGATATTACCCTCCCAAATACGCACTCCTCACGGCTTCATTAACCAATAACGCCGCACCGCTGTCTTCGAGTACGATCTTGCCGTTTTCCAAGACATATCCCCGGTCAGCCAGTTTTAGCGCCTGATTTGCATTCTGCTCAACCAAAAAGATTGTCATCCCTTCTTCCCGCAACTGCTGAATGGTATCGAAAATCTGTATGATAATTATCGGTGCCAATCCCAGTGAAGGTTCATCCAGCAATAATAACTGTGGCTGGCTCATCAAAGCGCGACCAATCGCCAACATTTGCTGTTCACCACCAGACATCGTTCCAGCCCGCTGATTTCGCCTTTCCTGTAACCGGGGAAATAAATCATAAACCCGTTCAATGCGCTGCTGATACTGAGTTTTATCAGCAAAAAAGCCGCCCATTGCCAAATTTTCTTCCACTGTCATTCGGGCAAAAACTCTGCGCCCTTCCGGAACAATTGCAATGTCCTCACGCATAATACGTGCAGTCGGCCATTGCGTGATATCTTTGCCGCGAAAAATAATAGCGCCCTCAGTCGCTCTGGGTTCACTACATAACGTATTGAGTAGCGTCGTTTTTCCTGCGCCGTTTGCACCTATCAGAGTGACAATTTCTCCCTGTTGAATATTCAGACTCACCTGATGCAGCGCCTGAATTTCGCCATAGTGGGCAGATACCTGTTTGAATTCCAACATCATTAATATACCTCTCCCAAATATGCCCGAATAACGTCCGGGTTGTTACGAATCTCTTCTGGTCTCCCTTGCGCTAAAGGTGTCCCCTGATTAACCACATAAATACGATCAGAAATCCCCATCACCAGTTTCATATCGTGCTCAATCAGCAACACAGAAACCTGATGATATTTTCTCAGTTCAGCAATTAAGACATTAAGTTCTGCTGTCTCTTTCGGGTTCAGACCCGCAGCAGGTTCATCCAGCATCAAAACTTCCGGACGTGTTACCATACAGCGGGCAATCTCCAGACGGCGCTGTTGACCATAGGCCAAATTACCCGCCTGTCGGTTTGCCAGTGGTAACAAACCAATCCGCTCCAGCCAAATGACGGCTCGATCTACAGCCTCAGATTCCGCACGGCGGAATGCCGGCATTTTGAAAAGCCCGGAAAAAAGACCACTTTTCAGATGCTGATGCTGCGCTACTAATAGATTTTCAATCACTGTCATCTCACGGAACAATCGCACATGCTGAAATGTTCTGACAACGCCCATACGGGCAATAGCCTGCCCGGATAACCCTTCCAGATGTTTTTCCCGCAATTTTATTGTGCCGCAGGTCGGACGGTAAAATCCTGTCAGGCAATTAAAAATCGTGGTTTTCCCTGCGCCATTAGGCCCAATAAGAGAGACAATTTCGCTTTGATTTAATATCAGGGCAATATTGTTAACTGCCAGCAAACCACCGAAGAGCATGGTCAGACCGGAAACCTGCAATAATGGTGTTGCACTCATACCTGTTCTCCTCCCTGAGGCTGGCTTTCCTGCTGTTTAAATTTAACATTATGGCGTTTCATCGGTAGCAATCCTTGCGGACGCCAAACCATCATCAGCACCATCATGGCCCCCAGCAGCAACATACTATAAGCATTCAAATCACGCATCATCTCACGGGAAACCACCAGCAGAATGGCCGCGAGAATTACCGCTGTCTGCGAACCCATTCCACCCAGTACCACAATCGCCAGCACGAAAGCAGATTCAACAAAGGTGAAGGATTCCGGGCTGATGAAACCCTGCCGGGCAGCAAACAAGGTTCCGGCAAAACCGGCAAATGCAGCACTGATAGTAAACGCGGCTAGTTTAATACGGGTTGGACTCAGCCCAAGAGAGCGACAGGCAATTTCATCTTCACGCAGTGCTTCCCACGCGCGACCTAATGGCATACGCAGTAACCGATTGATAATCAATACGGTCAGTATCACCAATAACAATGTGACCAAATAGAGAAAAACAACTCGGTCACTTGGATCATATTTCAGACCAAAGAAGTTATGGAAAGTATCCCAACCGCCCTCTTTCACGCCGCGGTTAAATTCCAGCCCAAAGAAAGTGGGTTTTGGAATCTGGCTGATACCATTCGGGCCACCCGTTATTTCGGTATTATTCAATAGCAGAATGCGAACAATCTCGCCAAAACCGAGTGTGACAATGGCCAGATAGTCACCTCTCAATCGCAATACCGGAAAACCTAACAACAGCCCCGATAAAGCAGCCGTTAATCCCGCCAACGGCAAGCTCTGCCAAAATCCTAACCCGTAATAGTGGCTTAGTAAGGCATAGGTATAAGCGCCGATAGCATAAAAACCTGCATATCCAAGCACCAGCAACCCGGACAAACCAACGACTACATTCAACCCCAGCCCCAACATGACATAAATTAATGTCAGCGTAGCGATATCGACACTGCCACGGGAGACAATAAATGGCCAGACAATCGCGGCAACAATAATCAATGCCGCCAGTAACTTTTGTCCTTTAGTTGAACCATCGAAATCCGGCAACGTCCAGCTTTTAACTGGCACTTTCTTCATCGTCTTCTGAATAACCGGACGCAATAGCTGGAACAGGAAAACAACCGTACAGCCGATGCCAATCCATAGCCATCGGACTTTATCGGCACGGTAAACAACCAGCTTCGTGCCATCCAGTGACAGCTGCATCCCCATCATAAAAACAGCCAGCACAAATAAAGCGGCTGAGGCAATAATGGCATTAATCCAATTGGCATGTTTCATACTTTTTCTACCTCTGGGCGACCTAAAATCCCGGTAGGCATAAACAACAACACAACGATAAGCAGAGCAAAAGAAACAGCATCTTTATATTCTGTGCTCAAATAAGCAGAAGTCAGGGCTTCAGAAACGCCTAGGATCAAACCGCCAATCATTGCCCCCGGAATGCTACCAATGCCCCCCAATACGGCGGCGGTGAAAGCTTTCATTCCTGCCATAAAACCGATATACGGATTTATCACACCGTAAAACTGCCCCAGCAGAACACCGGCTACCGCTGCCATTGCAGCGCCAATAACAAAGGTCAAAGAAATAACTTTGTCAGTATTGATCCCCAGCAAACCGGCCATTTTCAGATCTTCCGCGCAAGCGCGGCAAGCACGCCCCATACGGGAATAGCGGATAAACATCGTCAGTACCAGCATGGCAAGGAATGTCACTACCCAAATAATCAGTTGCATCGCAGTAATACTGGCAGAAAATCCATCACTTTCGCTCAATACCCACTGCCCGGAAATCAGCCCCGGCAATGCCAGATCACGGGAACCCTGTGACAAGCTGACATAATTTTGCAGGAAAATAGACATCCCAATTGCAGAAATCAGCGCAATCAGGCGCTTGGAATGGCGAACGGGTTTGTAAGCCACCCGTTCAATACTCCAACCATAAGCGCTGGCAATCACAATTGATGTTAAAAAAGCAGCAGTAATCAGCAACCAGCCCAGATCAATTCCCATCATCATCAGAGCAGCAATCACAATAAAGGAGACATAACTGCCAATCATATAAACTTCACCATGAGCAAAGTTAATCATCCCGATAATGCCGTAAACCATCGTATAGCCAATGGCAATCAATGCATAAGTGCTACCCAGGGTAACCCCGTTTAACATCTGCTGTAAAAAATAGAGAAATTGCTCTGACATACCTTGTACCTCTGGAATAGCAGCCCCTGTCAAGCAGGGGCTGACGGCCATTCGGATGGCTTTACTTCACAGAAGTAGAAGAACCGTCTGCATGCCATTCAAAAATGCCGAACTCGAACCCTTTCAGGTCGCCAGCCTGATTCCAGCTCAGTGTTCCCATCACGGTATCGACCGGATTAGTTTTCAGATCTTTCACCAAATCAGCAGGTTCCATGCTGCCGGTACGGCTCATTGCCGTTGTCAGAGATTGCAGGGCGGCATAGGTTGTCCAGACGAATGGGCCCGTTGGATCCTCTTTCTTAGTTTTGATTGCATCAACGATAGCTTTGTTTGCCGGAACTTGATCGTACCGTTTAGGCAGTGTTACGAACATGCCTTCAGAAGCAGCCCCGGCAATATTAGACAACGAAGAGTTACCAACGCCTTCCGGTCCCATAAAACGGATATTCAAACCCGCTTGTTTAGCCTGGCGCAGAATTTGTCCCATTTCAGGGTAGTAACCGCCGAAATAGACAAAATCCACATTTTCTTTTTTCAGGCGGGCAACCAGCACTGAGAAATCTTTATCACCAGCAGTAACACCTTCAAACAATACCGTATTGACTCCCACCTTTTTCAGTGTATTGAGAACAGAACGAGCCAATCCTTCACCGTATTGCTGTTTATCGTGAACAATTGCCAGCCGTTGAGGTTTGATCTTTTCAACAATATATTTCGCTGCCGTTGGGCCCTGATCAGAATCCAGCCCAGTGGTACGCAGAATCATTTGGTAGCCACGAGTTGTCAGATCAGCATTAGTTGCCGCGGGCGTAATCATAATCACACCTTCATCTTCATAGATATCAGATGCTGGTTGAGTCGATGAAGAGCAAAGATGACCGATAACATAACGAATGTTGTCATTAATCACTTTGTTAGCAACTGCAACAGCCTGTTTTGGATCACAGGCATCATCATATTCAACGCCCACCAGCTTATCGCCATTAATGCCACCTTTAGCATTAATATCCGCAATCGCCTGACGTGCGCCAGTGAATTCCATATCTCCATACTGAGCAACCGGACCGGACATCGCCCCTACAATCGCTACTTTAATCTCTTTTGCCCACAGTGAATAACTCATCACCATGGCAATACAACCGGTTAATAATGCCTTACCTGTTACGATTTTCATTTATTTATCCCCGTATTGTTATTGGTCTGATTGATTGTATTTGCCTTTAAGATCTTTCATTATCTGGCTGGAAATCATGACCGTTTGTGATTAATGATTAGATAAAGTGATTTTTATTAATAAGATTTTATTTTTCATGTTATTAAAATAGCATTTCATGCTTAAAATCAAATTGACAAGGTAGCAAAAAGCATCAAATACAGAATAAAATACCGCCAGAGCGGGTTGTAATTTAGACTATTTATAGTGTGATATTCTGGTTAAATATTAGTAAAGCAATCTTTAACTCGAAAGATCGATCGCGTTAAAAACATTTTTTCCAGTAACGTATAAAAATGGTCACACAACATTCTGACTGTTTATTCATCTACAATGGATATGGAAAAACCATGAAGTTAACTATTGAACAACTGACTGTTTTATCAGCACAAGATATGATTGATTTGGGGAAAATCTGGCCTCAGCAAACGCCAGAACAATGGCAAGCCCATCTAAAAAACAGCAATAAACTGCTTGCTGCCCGTTTTAATGACAGATTGTTGGCCGCAGTAAAAATCACTCTCAGTAATCAATCCGGCCTGCTTGAAGATTTATGTGTTCGTGAAATAACACGTCGCCGGGGTGTGGGTTTATATCTGATAAATGAAATAAAGGCCCGACATCCTACTGTTAAACAGTGGAAGCTAAGTCTCAAGGGGTTCCCTGATGCCAATGAACCAGCGTTAAAAGGTTTTATGAACGCCAGTGGTTTTCGTTATGACACCACTTCAAACTACTATTTGGGCTGACTCATCTTCCAGACGGCAGCCACATTGCGGGCTGTCACCCGCAAATTCTCACGCCCGCAAGCAAGAGCATCAGAAAGAGAACAAACGCCGGGCATAATTGAGAAAACAGCATCCAATCCATGCTCATGAACGACGTTATAGTCCTGACTCATACCGCCAACCAATGCAATGGTTGGAATAGCATACTTTTTAGCGATACGGGCAACGCCGATGGGTGTTTTACCGTAAATAGTCTGGCTATCCATCCGGCCTTCCCCAGTAATAACCAAATCAGCACCTTGTACCACTTTCTCCAGTTCCAACGTGGAGATAACAATATCAATTCCCGGTTGTAATTTCGCTTTAAGCCAACCCAGTAAAGGCGCTCCCATACCACCGGCGGCTCCTGTACCAGGTACATCAATGACCTTCATTTTTGTCAGGAATTCAATTTTTTCACCGTAATGACGCAAAGCAGCATCCAATTCTTTCACCCTCTCTGGGGTCGCCCCTTTTTGTGGTCCGAAAACAGCAGATGCACCAAACTCACCACACAACGGGTTAGCCACATCACAGGCGACGATAATTTCAGTCTGACTCAAACGAGTATCCAAACCAGAAAGATCGATTTCAGCGAGCTGACTCAACACGCCCCCGCCGACCCTCAGCTCTTCACCACAATCATCAAGCAGACGAGCACCCAGTGCCTGCATCATACCGGCACCACCATCATTAGTCGCACTACCACCGATACCGAGGATTATCTTACTGACACCTTTATCTAAAGCAGCCAGTATCAGCTCTCCGGTACCATACGTCGTGGTTATCAGCGGATTACGCTTTTCCATCGGAACCAGATGTAAGCCAGAAGCCGCCGCCATTTCAATAACAGCGGTTTTTCCATCACCCAGCACGCCAAAAAAACTATCCACCGGCTGATTTAACGGGCCGGTAACAGGCAAATGGATAACTTGCCCATCGGTGGCTGCTACCATTGATTCGACCGTACCTTCACCACCATCTGCCATCGGCAGTTTAATGTATTCAGCTTGTGGATAGATTTCACGAAATCCCTGTTCTATCGCTTCAGCAACCTGCAAGGCACCAAGGCTCTCTTTAAATGAATCAGGTGCAATAACAATTTTCATCGGATTAGTTTGGTTGTAATACTCTGAAAGAAGGAATAAAAAAGGCGATAAATCATTATCGCCCTTTTAACTTATTAATCGTGAATGTGTTAACGCAAAATCACTTTATTTACGCTTCAATTGCTACACGCAGTTTTTTCATGGCATTCTTTTCAAGCTGACGTACACGCTCCGCAGAAACACCATATTTATCAGCCAGCTCTTGCAGGGTAGATTTGCTATCATCATCCAACCAGCGGCAACGGATAATATCCTGACTGCGCTCATCTAAGCCTTCTATCGCTACCGACAATTTATCAGCGGCATGGTTTTCCCAGTTATCCTCTTCAATGCCATCTGCAAAATCAGAAGCTTTATCCTGAAGATACAGAACTGGGGCAACCGGCAAACCTTCCTGACTATCATCATCAGCAGACATATCAAACGCCATATCCTGCGCTGACATACGAGATTCCATCTCACGCACATCTTTACTGGTCACACCAAGTTCTTTGGCGACCATTTCCACTTCGTCCTGATTAAACCAACCTAAACGCTGTTTAGTTTTGCGCAGATTGAAGAACAACTTGCGCTGCGCTTTGGTTGTTGCAACTTTAACAATACGCCAATTACGCAGTACATATTCGTGGATTTCAGCTTTAATCCAGTGAACAGCAAAAGAAACCAGACGCACCCCCACTTCTGGGTTGAAACGACGTACTGCTTTCATCAAGCCAATGTTCCCTTCCTGAATTAAATCCGCCTGGGGCAAGCCATAACCAGCATAACTGCGAGCGACATGAACAACGAAGCGCAGATGAGACAGAATCAGCTGCTTAGCTGCATCCAGATCTCCCTGGTAATGCAGCCTTTCAGCCAGTTCCTTCTCTTCCTCTGCTGTCAGCATCGGGTAGGTATTAGAGGCGCGAATATAGCCCTCCAGACTTCCTTGAGGAACTAACGCTAAGGTTTGCATTTCTTTGGCCATTCAAATCCTCTCAAAATTAAGACTCAAATCGTTAGTACAGATTACATCAGTGTTTATAAACCAATGCTCAACATACAGCGTACAGTCTATCACCAGAATGTGCATATTCAAGTTACAGATGCGTAGGGGTGTAATAATTTCAGGACAGATAACATCCACCGTGGAATCACAGAACAAAAAATAACAGATTGTTTTATATTTATGCAAGTAACTTTATTTGTACCAGCCATAACAAACATTAATTTAATTATTCTGGTGTAAAGTGGCGTAAATGCTGGGTTGTCGCTAACCAGGCAGCTACCCAACCAATCATCGCGGAGATCAAAACTAACAACAGGGATTCATCCCATGAAAGCCCATGTAAATTAAACGTGGTACCAAATACACTGGCAACCTGTGTGACAACATCAGAGAGCTTCCATACCAACAGGGCAGAGAGTATCAATGATAACATCGCACCAAGCCCCCCTAACAAAGCACCGCCATTAAGGAATGGACGCAAAATGAAACCATCAGTCGCACCAATCAGCTTCATCACGTTAATCGTGTCACGATGACTGAAAATACTGAGACGCACGCTGTTACCAATGACCAAAAACAATGCCACCACCATCAGAATACCAATCACTGCCGCAATCTGACCGACAAGCCCCGTCAACGCCGCCAAACGAGCAAACCAGCTATCATCCATCCGAACGTCTTCAATACCCTTGACCTGAGAAACCCGGTCACGCAACGTAGTCAGCGTCTGTGAGCTCTGAAAATCGATTTTCGGTGTAATAATAGCGACCGCGGGTAGTGGATTCTCTTCCAGCATATCCAGCGCACCACCAAAACCAGACCAAGAGCGGAACTCTGTCATCGCTTCCTGACGTGAGAGATAATTAACATTATCCACACCATCAAGTGCTTTCAATTCACTTATTAATTGCTGGGCGCTGTTATCATCCAGTGATTTATCGAGATATACAGTCAATTGAGGGGTGGGATACCATTTTTCCGCCGCCTGGCTGACATTCTTCCAGACAATGTAACAAACGCTTGGTAATGTCAGCGATATCGCAATAACCATAATCGTCAACAGAGTTGCCAGTGGCTGACGCAACATATCTGTCAGTACATTCATCCAAGCATAGCGCCACTGCTCACGCCATCCCCCTTGCAGAGCTTTACTTTTCGATCTTGTTACTTTCCCCGCTGCTTTACGCGCATTTTTAACCATGATGCTCTCCCGCCATACGGCCCTGACTCAGAGTCAGAATACGATATTTCCGTCGTTCAATCAGTGCCATATCATGGGTCGCCATCAGTACCGTTACCCCTACCCGATTAAACTCTTCAAACAGCCGTAAAATGCCCTCTGACAATTCACCATCAAGATTACCTGTCGGTTCATCCGCCAACAAAACAGTTGGCTTATTCACAACTGCCCGGGCAATACCAACACGTTGCTGTTCACCACCCGAAAGCTGAATCGGAAAATTTTTCGCTTTGTCCAGCAGACCCACTTTATCTAATGCCGCAGAAGTCCGGCGACGGATATCCTCAGAACTCGCACCCGAAATAATCAGTGGCATTGCCACATTATCGTATACCGTCCTATCCAACAGCAGATGATGATCCTGGAAAATCATACCAATCTGGCGACGCAGGAAAGGCACCTCACGACTCTTTAACCGGCTGATATCATGACCTGAAAACCAGATATGTCCGGCACTAGGTCGCTCAATGCCACAGATAAGTTTCAGCAAGGTACTTTTACCTGCCCCTGAGTGACCAATTAGAAATGCCATTTCCGCAGGGCGCAAATGAAAATTCACCCCTTGCAGGGCTTGCCGTCCCCCCAGATAAGCTTTACTGACCTGTTCAAAGCGAATCATGGTAATTAATCCTCTCGGGCAAAAAGTGCCTCTATAAAATCGTCTGCCTTAAATGGCCGCAGATCTTCAATTCCTTCACCGACACCAATATAACGGATAGGAATTTCAAACTGATCAGCAATGGCGAAAATCACCCCGCCTTTGGCAGTTCCATCCAGTTTTGTCAGTGAGATACCTGTCAGCCCGACGGCTTCATGGAACAATTTAGCCTGACTTATCGCATTCTGACCGGTGCTGGCATCCAATGTCAGCATAATTTCATGTGGCGCATCTTCGTCCAGTTTTTTCATCACTCGGACAATTTTCTTCAACTCTTCCATTAGGTGAGATTTATTTTGCAAACGACCTGCGGTATCTGCAATCAGTACATCGACGCCCTTAGCTTTAGCTGACTGGATAGCATCGAAAATCACGGAAGCGGGATCAGCACCAGTATGCTGCGCCACCACCGAAATATGGTTGCGATCCCCCCATACTTGTAACTGTTCAACCGCAGCTGCCCGGAAAGTATCCCCAGCTGCCAACATGACCGATTTACCTTGCGCCTGAAACTGGCGTGCTAACTTACCAATTGTTGTCGTTTTACCAACACCATTAACACCAACCATTAGAATGACATACGGTGCTTTTCCTTCGATATCCAGTGGTTTATCAACTTTAGCCAGAATGCCAGACATTTCTTCTTTCAATTTGGCATACAATGCTTCCGCATCTTTTAACTCTTTACGGCTGGCCTGATCTGTCAGGCTGCCAATGATTTTGCGGGTAGTATCAACACCAACATCAGCAATCAATAACTGCTCTTCCAATTCATCAAACAGATCATCATCGATCTTTTTACCACTGAACAGACTGAGAAAACCGGAACCCAGATTCTGACGAGTTTTACCCAAACTGCGTTTCAAACGAGTGAAAAAGCCCTCTTTAGTGGGACGCTCTTGCTCTTTTGATATAGCTGGCTTTGACTGTTCAGTTTGTACCTGTTGTACAGTTAATCTTTCGGCTTCTTCAACAAGACGTTGTTGTTCCGCCTGTTCCACAGCTAATCTTGCAGCCTCTTCAGCAAGACGCTGTTGTTCCGTTTGCTCTGCCGCCAATTTTGCAGCTTCCTCAGCAAGGCGTTGTTGTTCCGCCTGCTCTGCCGCCAATTGTTCTTCTTTTTGCTGTTCTTCCTGACGGCCACGCCCGAACCAGGAGAAAAAGCCTCTTTTTTTCTCTTTTGCCATTAGCCACTACACTCCTCAAGGTTAAATCATGGCGTTATAACAGTGAATAATAACGAAATTAGACGCAGTCTAACATTTTCGTAGTAACGCAACACATATCAATCATGGATTTCATGGTAAATTAATGCCAGCAAGTCTTAACGCGTATTTCCTTTATCTGGCATTTTTCAAAATATGTCTTCGGTTATGCAGCACTATCTGATGACTAATTATTAAGTTATGTAAATTATGGCAAAAAAACCACAACGGCAATCTATGGGACAAATCCGCATTATTGGTGGAAAATGGCGAGGCCGGAAATTACCTGTACCGGAAAGCCCCGGGTTACGTCCAACCACCGATCGCGTCAGAGAAACCCTGTTTAACTGGCTGGCTCCTGTTATTCAGGAAGCACGCTGCTTGGATTGCTATGCGGGAAGCGGAGCGCTCGGATTAGAGGCACTTTCCCGTTATGCAGCACAGGCTACGCTTATCGAATATGAACGTAATGTCGCAAAACAACTTTCCACTAATCTAGCTCTGCTTGGCGCTCAAAATGCCGAAGTCATTAACGACAGTGCGTTAAACTATTTATCTCCACCGGGAACACCCTATAATGTCGTTTTCCTTGATCCACCTTTCCGTAAAGGAATGCTTGCTGAAACAATAAAATTGTTGGAAGGACAGAATTGGCTGGCAGATGAAAGTTGGATTTATGTTGAGGCTGAATCTGAATCAACGGCGACTGATGTGCCTGTTAACTGGCAACTTCATCGTGAAAAAGTTGCCGGGCAAGTCGCATACCGGCTCTATATCCGCTACTTACCCGCATAATTATTATCCTGGAGCATACTTTGATGTTTATTCAACTGGGCAAACTGTTAATGGTCTGTGTTTGGGGATTTTTGGTATTTAACTTAATCCACCCATTTCCAAAACCGTTAAAGTATTTTATGGATGTCGCCATGATTTTCATGGTGGTAATGCATGCATTTCAGATGCTGCTTCTGAAATCCGGTCAACCCAAAGACCAAAAACTCTCTGGCTTGATGCAAACCAAAATTTTCTTTTTTGGTGTCTTTGAGCTATTGGCAATGCAGAAAAAACAGCTAAAAAAATAAACCAATTAGCGGGAAATGCTCACTTGTAGTAACAGGCAAACTGGAGAAAATAAAGCAAGCATAGATGCCGCCATTCGTTCATAGCTACCCGCTTATCTTAATTCTGTATTGGAAGGGATCCTTAGTGTGTTTGCCTGAGCGATAATTTCAGGCTAAACACATAAAGATAAATAACTATTGAAGACAAAATAATGAGTGAATATGACATTATTTGCCATCCAAAAGTTTCCGTAAGATATGCAACCACCGGAAAAAGTATCAAAACGATTAAGCGTGCAAATGTCGATAATAAAGAGTCAAATGTTGACCTCAAACTGGCATCAAAATAGCCATGATAAACGGCTCTCAGCCCCATTGTTAGATATTGATTACTACCAAACATAAAAATTAAAGCTACAGGTATTAAGTATGGATAATTCTCCCCTCCTAACAGGCATATTCCGGTGGAAACAAACATCAAAAGGAAGCCAAACCAAATCAGTTTTTTATTGTCACTGATTTTACTGATGATCCATCCTGCGACAGATTGAGCCATAAGAATAAAAACAAATAATATTCCATATGACAAAGAACCTTTAACTCCACCAGAAAACCCATAAAAAGCATAGGGTTGCCAATATTGGAGTAATATTTGAAAATACACTATATTTGAAACAACAGCGAAAAATACGAATAAGAAGTCTTTACTTCCTTTAATTAAAAGAGAATATATTTCCTTTATATCATTTATTAACCCTGATTTTTTCCCATCTACTGATTTAACCTTTGATTCAGGAAGCAAAAAGGAAAAAAACATCAATATAAAACTACCGAATCCGGCAAAAATCCATATCCATCGTGAATCTACATCACCTATCGCAGCGCCAATCATAGCGGCAATAGCCATAGACATATAATGATATTTACCGTTAATTCCCAGTATTCGATGAGTGTCTTTACCACCCTCTGATTGATATACATCAATCAAGTATGAGTTATATGTTCCACCTATTATCGTCAAAGAGATCGCATTAAAAAATTCGGCCAGATAAAAACCATACAAATTGGATGAAACTCCCGTTAAAACCAACCAAGCTCCACCAAAAAAAACAGAAATCGCTATCGCATATTTTCTACTAATCCTGTCAGCAAGATAAGACGTTGGTATATCCAATATAAAAAAAACGCTGGCCTGCATGGTTTTCATTAAACCAAGATCGACAAGAGATACGCCTTTGCTTAAAAGATAAATCGATGAAGTAGCACCAATGAGCATCCTCAAAGAATTAAAAATAACAGAATATGTTATTATTATTTTGGTTGAAGACCACATATATTACACCTTTCATTTTTAGGTATTTCTTGTGTTTCTATTTTTATTTTACGAGAGTGAATTCCAATTCTTCTATTCTTGCTAAGTATTTCACCATACCCTCCTAAGAATTTCATAACATCCCCAAAAGCATATGAAGCAGCTACCCCATTGACACTGGGGAAAGTGGCTGCTTTGAAATCAGAATTTATTGTTGTCAAATTATCTTGTAGCTCATCATCACAAACGTAATCAGGCACTATCTTAGAACAATTGAAGCAAACTGTTTCTCCTGGAATGACAAAAGGGCCTATAACAGATATATCATTTATATACCCAACATTTAAATAAGGTTGTTTTTTTCAAAGCAATAATCATTAACCCACCTAATCAGTTCAAATGGAGTATCAGCGGACACAATGAAAAGGTCAGATTTTTCTATTTTAGACAAATCATCCTTATGTTTTATCTCTAAATTCACCTTCTTTACATTTAGCTCTGAATTTCGTTTTAATAACTCTCTCTCTAATATGTCAATTTTAAGAGAATTTACATCTTCTTCCGAAAATAAAACTTGCCGAGTTAAATTATTTATCTCAATTATATCACTATCAACTATAGATATAGTACCAACTCCAGAGGTCGCCAGAAGATATGAAATATGATTTCCTATTCCCCCACACCCTATAATGGTAACGTTTGATTTACTTATTTTTTCCTGAACTTCTTTAGAGTTAGCACCTAAGTAATGATAATAGAGTACGTTTCTACTATACCTATCATCAGAATCAAAATATGAAGAACTCATCAGTGAATTTTTCTCTCTAAAAAGAGAAAGGGAAAAATTTATGTCATCCTCACTTACATCACTAACGTTATTCTTTATGTATTCATAGAGGTTATCACTATCCGTTTCTTTTTTTAGAAAAGAAGCGATTTTAACTAAAGATTCAAATCGCTTCTTCTGTAGTATGAGTACTTGATTAGAACCTACACCAAAAATTCCACCAGATTCAAACCTTCCAGCTTGAATATATCTAGCAATCTTAACCATAAACAACCCTCTATTTATATGCTGGGTACTATGCCATAGAAATAATCTTCTACGGCATACAACATAATCATTATTAACGTAACTAGTTAGAAGCGATACTGATCATTTTTCCCCTCCCGAAACAAGAATGTTGATAAATTTCATTAACAAATCAATAACAATTCATTTATTCACATAATAAAAAACAAGTCAACAAAAATATTATCAAAGATAAGAACTATAACTGTACTTACCTTTCTCAACATAAAGACACACTCACAAAAGAACCTTGCATCATGAAACCGATATTGCAGATGAAAATCAGTATCAATGATAGGTCGCACAATTTACCAATGTATTTTCTCTTTTTTATTTGACTCTGGAGTAGACTCCAAAGTGTAGAGTTTAGCCATTATCGTTGAATTAACTCTGCTAAGGGGGAGCCCATGCACTCAAACAAAAATAACACTCACCAACATAGCCACCAGCATGGAAGCTGTTGTGGTTCTACTGCCTGCACAGATCAGGTAAAAATCGTTAGTAAGCATTCACATAATCATGAACATGGTGAGTCTCATTCACATGAGCACAACCATTCCCATGATACACAAGAGATACAAGCGCCTGAGCTTTTGGCAAATCAGCGTTTTAGTTGGGTTGTTAATGGCATGGATTGTCCTAGCTGTGCGCGCAAAATTGAAACGGCAGTCAGTAAAATTCCAGAAGTGAAGCAAGCTAAGGTTCTATTTGCAACTGAAAAACTGGTCGTGGATGCCGATACAGATATACGTTCAGCAGTTATCAAAGCCGTTAATCAGGCTGGATTTAACCTATACAACCCAGACTCAAACCAGAAGGCACCAAAAAGCAGCCGCTGGAAAGAATTTGCACCGATCATCATTCTTTCCTTGATGATGCTGACAAGCTGGGGAATCTCCAGCGTCAATGCCCCACTTGGCCGCATTGCTTTTATTATCACCACCATAATTGGATTGGTACCCATTATCAGCAAAGCCTGGCAACTAATACGATCTGGCACACCATTCGCTATTGAAACACTGATGAGCGTTGCGGCAATCGGTGCGCTATTTATTGATGCCACCGCCGAAGCGGCAATGGTACTGCTGCTGTTTATGCTTGGTGAAATGCTGGAATCCTACGCCGCCGGCCGTGCACGTCGGGGAGTTAGCGCCTTGATGGCTCTGGTTCCAGAAGAAGCGCTGCTGGTAAAAAATGGTGAGAAAAAAACTGTCCCAGTCGCAGACCTTCGCCCCGGCGACATTATTGAGGTTGCACCAGGCGGACGTTTACCGACTGACGCTGAATTACTCAGTTCATTCGCCAGCTTTGATGAAAGTGCTCTGACAGGTGAATCCATTCCGGTTGAACGAATACAGGGAGAAAAAGTCCCGGCAGGTTGTCTGTCTGTGGATCGTTCAGTACAGATGAAAGTGCTGTCCGAACAGGGTAACAATGCCATTGACCGCATCCTGCAACTGATTGAAGAAGCAGAAGAACGCCGCGCACCGATTGAACGCTTTATTGATCGTTTCAGCCGGATTTACACGCCGCTGATTATGCTGTTCTCTGCGTTGGTTATCATCATTCCACCTACTGTATTCAGCCAACCGTGGGAAACCTGGATTTACCGTGGTCTTACTTTGCTGCTGATTGGTTGCCCTTGTGCTCTGGTGATTTCCACACCAGCCGCAATCACCTCAGCACTTGCAGCCGCAACCCGCCGGGGTGCATTGATTAAAGGTGGTGCGGCACTGGAACAACTGGGCCGAATCACAACCATCGCCTTTGATAAGACGGGCACACTGACAGCCGGTAAACCACAAGTTACTGATGTACAACCAGTAGAAAATATCAACGAATCTCAGCTATTAGCTCTGGCTTCCGCAGTAGAAAGTGGCTCCCATCACCCACTGGCCAAAGCTATTCTGCAACATACAGAAAGTAAAAACGTTAACGTTACTGAAGCTGATCATCGTAAAGCACTGGCAGGCATTGGTGTTGAAGGCCAGTTAGACGGCAAACGCATTCTTGTCAGTGCGCCCGGAAAACTGCCAGAGAGCACTTTATCCGATCGTTGGAAACAAAGAATTGCTCAATTAGAAGATCACGGGAAAACCGTTGTTGCCGTGATGCATGACGGGCAATTTACCGGCCTTATCGCTATGCAGGATACATTGCGTCAGGATGCGATAGATGCCATTCGTTTACTGAAAGATCAGGGTATAAAATCAGTGATGCTGACAGGTGATAACCCACGTGCTGCAACCGCCATTGCGAGTCAGTTAGGAATAGATTTCCGCGCTGGATTAATGCCGGAAGATAAAGTCAAAGCTGTTATGAAGCTGAATAAAGATCACAGCACAATGATGGTCGGTGACGGCATTAATGACGCACCCGCAATGAAAGCTTCCAGTATCGGGGTGGCAATGGGAAGTGGTACTGATGTTGCGCTGGAAACCGCAGATGCAGCATTGACTCACAACCGTCTGACCGGTTTGTCAGAAATAATCGCGCTTTCCCGCGCCACTCACAATAATATCCGCCAGAACATTGCTATTGCGCTGGGGCTAAAAGGGATTTTCCTTGTCACGAGTCTGTTAGGTATTACTGGCCTGTGGATGGCAGTACTGGCAGACTCTGGCGCTACTGCTCTTGTGACTGCAAACGCTGTCAGGTTACTGAGAATTAAAGCGAAATAATGAAATTTGTCTCGCCATACAGTGAAGGTGGATTACATTTTTGTCGTTCGGATTTTGCATCAACAAATGAATCCCCTTTTACATCTATAGGTATATTCACAGTTGCCCCTCTTTTTTTCGCACCAAATAGCGATAAGGTGTTTGTTCTATTTCTTGCGCAACAAGCTGATGCTCCATAAAACGGCAGAAACCGGGAATATCACGCGTGGTTGCCGGATCATCAGCAAGAATTAATAACATCTGCCCTGCTTCCATATGACGTACGGTTTTCCGTACCATCATCACAGGTTCAGGACAACGAAGTCCTTGTGTATCAAGAGTCTTATCAGGATTGGCAAAAATATCTGGCATAACTATCTCTGTCTCTGTAATTTCAGGCCATTTATGAAAGTCGATTATATTATAAAAAAGCCATCAAAAATTAACTTTACAGGCAGACATTTTGATTTTTCAGGCAACAGACGTATCATACGAAGCGCCGTCAGCTAAAGTGGCAGATATTTCATTGGGTTCCCTCACCCCATTATCCAAAAAGGTATAATATGCTTTTATTAACTACAACTACGCAGCAGCGAACTACTGCTTTGATTTGGCTTTCGTTATTTCATATCCTGATCATTATTTCCAGTAATTATCTGGTGCAATTACCTGTCTCTATTTTTGGTTTTCATACCACCTGGGGAGCTTTTACTTTCCCATTTATCTTTCTTGCAACAGATTTGACTGTTCGTATCTACGGCGCATCACTGGCAAGGCGAATCATTACTACTGTCATGATCCCTGCATTACTGATCTCTTATATTATTTCAGCTCTCTTCTTCCAAGGAGCGTGGCAAAAGTTTACAGCTTTGTCTGAATTCAATCTATTTGTTGCCCGTATCGCTTGTGCCAGCTTTATGGCCTATTCACTTGGACAAATACTGGATGTATACGTCTTTAACCGCCTGCGCCAAAAACGTAACTGGTGGGTCGCTCCCGCCGTCGCTATGTTCTTTGGCAATCTGCTTGATACTCTTGCCTTCTTCTTTATCGCCTTCTACCGCAGTACCGATGCCTTCATGGCCGCTAACTGGGTCGAAATTGGGTTAGTGGATTACTGTTTTAAGCTATTAATATGCTTGCTCTTTTTCCTTCCAGCTTACGGCGTTTCACTGAACCTGATTCTGAAGTATTTTTTCGCTTACCCGGCTGGCAATGCTCATATCCAGGTACGCTGATTTTCATCTGCCCGGCAGATACCGGGCATAGATCAAAAAAATGCATATTTCCCGCGATAAAACGGGTATAACAACTTTATTTATCCATAATCAACCATTACTTTTTATCATACGATGTTAGTCTGTTAAGTAATTAAGTACTTTTTTCATCCGAAGCCAATTTCCTGGTCTGTCACATTCTGCTCCCTGTTTGTCAGGAAGATTTATATAGCAAACAGACATTAAGTTTCCACAAAAGGAGTATTTTTATGTTGAAAGTTATTCAATCTCCAGCCAAATATATTCAGGGGCCTGATGCCCTGCTCCATATTGGTAAATACACAAAAACTATCGCCGACCATGTTTTTGTTATTATCGGTAACTCTGCTATGAAATTAGTGGGAGATACTGTTTATAGCAGCCTGGAAGAATCTGATGTTACCAGCCATTTTGAAGTGTTTGGCGGTGAATGTAGCCGTAGTGAAATTCAGCGCCTGTCTGACATGCTTAAAAAGCATGAATGCCAGGCTGTTATTGGCATCGGTGGCGGTAAAGTACAAGATACCGCAAAAGTAGTTGCTCACGAATCCAAATTACCTCTTCTGATTGCACCAACTATCGCCTCTACTAACGCCCCAGCCAGCGCTCTCTCTGTTGTTTATACCGATGACGGCGAATATGAGGACTATCTGTTTTTCCCAACCAATCCAGATATTGTACTGATTGATACCAGTATTATTGCTAAAGCCCCAACCCGCTTCCTGATTGCCGGCATTGGCGACGCACTGGCAACTTACTTCGAAGCACGCGTCTGCCATGCCGGCCATAAGCCTAGAATGACCGGTGGTGGAATATCCCGCACGGCGATGGCTCTTTCCCATCTCTGTTACGAAACTTTAGTAGAAGAAGGTTATAAAGCAAAACTGGCTGTTGAGGTAGGAGTCAGTACACCTGCAGTGGAAAATGTTATCGAAGCCATTACTTATTTGAGTGGTCTGGGCTTTGAAAATACGGGTGTCGCTGCCGCTCATTCCGTACACAACGGCTTTACTGTATTGGAGGAATGCCACCATATGTATCACGGCGAAAAAGTCGCTTTCGGGGTATTGGTTCAACTAGTGCTGGAGAATAGCCCAAATGAAGAATTGGATACTTTACTTGATTTCTGCGTGCAGATCGGTCTACCGATTACGTTAGATCAACTTGGCGTGAAAGATGGTGAAAAACTGAAAGAGAAAGTGATGGCAGTGGCGCAAGCCAGTTGTGTTGAAGGTGAAACCATTCACAACATGCCTTTTGAAGTGACACCGGAAAAAGTGTATGCCGCTATTCTTACTGCTGACCGCATGGGGCGTGACTGGCTGTATTAAACCAGAAAAGAGCGGGGAAACTTCCCGCTCTTATTTTGTTCGGACAACCGGAGTTCGGAATGAAAAAGCTGATAAATAACGCACTGACCAAAACCAGTGCGTCAGATAGACAAATGCGTCGACGTTATTCAGGCCAAAAATTCTCATCCAATATTTGCTCAAATGTCCAAAGGCAGGTTACAGGAAATACATTCTGATTAATCATCGTCTCCTTTTCTGCTAATCGACGAGCAGCAATGTAGGCTTTTTCCAAATGCTCATCCAACTTATTTCTCAGACTGGGAGATTCTTTCAAACATTCAGTAGCCTTATCCCTCTGCTCCTCAATAGTCAATTCCCAGCTACGCCCCCGGCGATTTGCCTGATATTTCCATTTCAACAAGTGTGCGAGTAAAATCTCCAGCCGGGACCGTAGTTCTCTGCGCTCACTTCGCCCCATCGCTTCTATTTCCTCAAGAAGATTTTCAGTATCCAGTTGCTCAAGATGACCAGAACGAAGCAAACTTGCCTGCTCCTGCGTCCAGCCATAAAAGTCACTGTCATAACGTGTTGTCATGATTCCTCCATTGGCATACCAGCTATACAATTGTGTAGCTGATTTAGTCTGTCAAATTATAACCACACCGTCAAAGTAATATATCATCGTTAAAATCGATTAACGGCTCATTTCCTATATATTGCAGTGGAAAAATCAACACCGAAGTTTCCTTCATCTGGAATAATGCATAAAACGCACTGACCAAAGCCAGTGCGTCAAGATAAACAAATGCGTCGGCGTTATTCAGGCCAAAAATTCTCATCCATGATTTGCTCAAACGTCCAGGGGCAAGTTTCAGGGAATACACTGCGTCTAATATTAGTTTCCCGCTCTGCGGCAATAATGGCATCACCATAAGCATCAGAGAAAATTTCACTAAGTTCTGATCTTAGGCTAGGATTTTTTTTAAGACGGCGAGCTATTTTCCTTCGTTGCTCTTCAATCGTCAATTTCCAACTTCTGCCTTGCCGTTCAGACTGAAATTGCCATTTTAGAAGGTGGAGAAACAGCACTTCAAGACGAGATTCCAGCTCGTTTCTTTGGCTATTTCCCATACTTTCTATTTCCTCCGAAAGGTTTTCCGTGTCCAATTGACTCAAATTGCCGGAACGAAGCAAACTTGCCTGCTCCTGCGTCCAGCCATAAAAGTCACTGTCATAACGTGTTGTCATGGTTCCTCCATAGGCATATGATCAGCTATACAAATCGTGTAGCTGATTAGTCTGTCAAATTATAGCTACATCGTCAAAACAGTATATTCATCGTTTAAATCGATTAACGGCTCATTTCCTATGATGACATCCATTTATCTGTCATAGGAAAACTGCCCATCATGAACAACTGCTTTCCAACCAGGTTACCTAGCTAATAATGTTCTTATTCTTAAATAGAATATGTACAAAAACTGGGGTTTTTGTTTGATAAAGAACAAAAACGAACTAAAAACGCTCACCAACAATTAAATAAAGCTCGTTATTGTGACGATAGTCACAATTTCATTGGTAAAGTACATTTTAAAAAGTTAACAAATCACTCAAAATCATCGCCAGGGCAAAACGATTTTAACAACTGAGTCTTGTCTCACAGATAGGTTGGGTTATTTCAACTATCATAATTTTCGTTATGGAAAATAATCACTTACAAAACCGCTCACTTTTCCATCCGGTGGCATTAGTCAACCGGTGAGTTGTACACATAACCAAAAAAAGCCATCGGAGGCAAAATATGTTAAGTATTCTCAAGCCGGCGCTTCATAAGCCCCGGCTGCCAACAAAACAGATAGATCCACTCTATCGCCGCCTACGCTGGCAAATTTTTATGGGGATTTTCCTTGGTTATGCCGCTTACTATTTGGTGAGAAAGAACTTTGCACTCGCAATGCCTTATCTGGTTGAACAAGGTTTTTCCAAAGGTGATCTTGGTTTCGCACTATCAGGGATCTCCATCGCATACGGCTTCTCCAAATTCATCATGGGCTCCATATCCGACCGTTCTAACCCGCGGATCTTTTTGCCTGCCGGTCTGATTCTCGCGGCGGCTGTCATGCTGTTTATGGGCTTCGTACCTTGGGCGACTTCCAGTATTGCTGTTATGTTTGTGTTGCTATTCATGTGTGGTTGGTTCCAAGGTATGGGTTGGCCTCCCTGCGGCCGTACTATGGTACATTGGTGGTCACAGAAAGAACGTGGCAGGATCGTTTCCGTTTGGAACTGTGCGCATAATGTCGGTGGTGGTTTACCTCCACTGCTGTTCCTGTTAGGCATGGCGTGGTTTAATGACTGGAAAGCCGCACTTTATATGCCGGCTTTCGCCGCAATTCTCGTTGCACTGATCGCTTTTGCCTTAATGCGTGACACACCTCAATCTTGTGGCTTGCCATCAATTGAAGAGTATAAAAACGACTACCCATCTGATTACACAGAGAAAAACGAAGAAGAATTAACAGCCAGGCAGATTTTCATGCAGTATGTATTACCGAACAAACTACTGTGGATGGTCGCTATGGCTAACGTGTTCGTTTATTTGCTGCGTTACGGCGTTCTCGATTGGTCACCAACCTATTTGCGTGAGGTCAAGCATTTCGCACTGGATAAATCTTCATGGGCTTACTTCTTGTACGAATATGCCGGTATCCCAGGTACACTACTGTGTGGCTGGATGTCAGACAAAATATTTAAAGGTAACCGTGGTGCAACAGGCGTATTCTTTATGACACTAGTCACTATCGCAACTGTCATATTCTGGCTGAATCCAGCCGGTAATCCAACTGTAGACATGGCTTGTATGTTGATTATCGGCTTCCTTATCTACGGTCCAGTTATGCTGACGGGTCTGCACGCCCTTGAGCTGGCGCCGAAGAAAGCTGCCGGTACAGCCGCCGGTTTCACCGGCTTATTTGGTTACTTAGGTGGCTCCGTTGCGGCGAGTGCTGTCGTCGGCTACACCGTTGAATTCTTCGGCTGGGACAGCGGTTTTATGGTAATGATTGGTGGTAGTATCCTAGCCGTTATTCTATTACTGATTGTCATGATCACAGAAAACAAACATAAGCAGGAATTAGCCCGTCAGTATGGTTAACCATTGTCACTAAACTGTGATATATCACTGCTAATATAATAAGCCGCGACATTATTTATGCCGCGGCTTTTTTCAATTTTTAAACTAAGAGATTATGCAGTAAGCGTTATTCATATAACAAGACAAACAGCTCAATTAGGATTGATTTTTATCTCATCGCTAAAACGGAGAAAAAACACATATGCAAACTCCAATAAAAACAATAGTTACGGGCATGATTCTGGCATCATCTATGTCGGGCATCGCTCAGGCAGCAGATAAGATTATTATCGCTCATCGGGGCGCAAGCGGATATTTGCCAGAACACACCCTACCTGCAAAAGCTATGGCTTATGCCGAAGGTGCTGATTATCTGGAACAAGACTTGGTTATGACTAAAGATAACGAGCTGGTGGTATTACATGATTATTACCTTGATCGTGTGACTGACGTTGCGAATAAGTTTCCCAACCGAGCCCGTCAGGACGGACGTTACTATGCCATTGATTTTACCCTGCCTGAAATCAAATCACTGAAATTCACAGAAGGCTTTGATATCAAAAATAACCAGCAGGTACAAAGCTATGCCAACCGTTTCCCAATGTGGAAATCTGATTTTCGAATCCACACTTTTCAGGAAGAGATTGAGTTTGTTCAAGGGTTGAATAAATCAACGGGTAAAAATATCGGTATCTACTCTGAAATCAAAGCACCGTGGTTCCATCGGCAAGAGGGCAAAGATATTTCCACTCAGGTGCTGGCAGTATTGAAAGAATATGGTTACACCAAGAAAAGCGATAAAGTTTATCTGCAATGTTTTGATGCCAAGGAACTCAAACGCATTAAAAACGAGCTTGAACCTAAACTAGGCATGGATCTGAAATTGATTCAACTTATCGCCTATACCGACTGGAATGAAACCTATGAACAAAAACCAAACGGCAAATGGGTAAATTACAGCTACGATTGGATGTTCAAACCGGGTGCAATGAAAGAAGTGGCACAATATGCCGATGGTATTGGCCCTGATTACCATATGATTATATCGGAAGATTCCACACCAACTAACATTAAGTTAACCGGTATAGTGAAAGACGCTCACGCTAACAATATGGAAGTCCATCCATACACCATTCGGGTTGATGCACTGCCTAAATATGCCACCAACGGCGATCAGCTTTTCGATATTATTTATAACCAGGCGGGTGTAGACGGCGTATTTACCGATTTTCCTGATTTGGGTGTAAAATTCCTACAAAAACAGCATCAACATAAGTGAGATAGATGCAAGCAGGGCGTCTTAATCAACGCCCTGTTGTTTTATGCCTTATTTACCGAAAAGGCAATGACATCACTGAGCCTTTCTGCACCTAAAGCCAGCATCACCAGACGATCAACACCAAGCGCCACACCGGCACACTCAGGTATCCCCTGTTTCAGGGCGCCAATCAAGTTTTCATCAATCGGCCGGACAGGTAAACCCAGTTCTGCACGTTTACGGTTATCCTGCTCAAAACGCTGACGTTGTTCATCGCCATCAGTGAGCTCACGGAAACCATTCGCCAGTTCAACGCCTTTGAAATAGACTTCAAAACGCTCTGCAACCCGATGATCTTCTTTACTGATTTCCGCCAGAGAAGCTTGAGAAGCAGGAAAATGGTAGATAAAAGTTGGCCTTTCAGTACCAATATGCGGCTCAACACCGACGGTAAACAAAAGCTGCAACAAGATATCCCGATCTTCCTCTGTATCAGCAATATTACTCAGATCCAATTTAGCGGCTACCTCACGCAATTTTTCTTTCTCTGCGGACAACGGATCAATATCCAGATAACGCAGAAAAGCCTGCTGATAAGAGAGTGACTCTGCACTTTCACAGTCCAGAATCTGCTGAAGTAGGTCATCAACCTCATTGATCAGACGATACATATCATAGTGAGGCCGATACCACTCCAGCATGGTAAATTCAGGATTATGATAACGACCCGCTTCTTCGTTACGGAAGCAACGGCTGATCTGATAAATAGGGCCACTTCCCGCCGCCAGCAGGCGTTTCATGTGAAATTCCGCACTTGTCATCAGATATAGAGTCATACCATCTGCGGCGCCTGGACCAACAAACTCTGTCTGAAAAGAAAACAATTGAATATCAGTCACTGTAGACTGCCCCATCGCAGGCGTTTCAACTTCCAGTATCCCGCGTTCTGCGAAAAAGCGCCGTATTTCCGCTAAAATAGCCGCCCGTTTCAACAAGTTGGCGATAGGTGCACTTGGCTGCCAGTTTGCTGTTTCGCTCATGTAAATGACTCCAAAAATAAAACAAAACATGCAGTCTACCTGCATCACACATATCAGACAAATTATTACCGTCTGACCATCCCAGAACAATTTAGCTTGTCCTACCTCAAGACTACAGAAAATTTGCTACAGCCGGATATATCATGATTAGCTATCTGCCGAAATATTACCGTCAAATAAATACTAAAGTCGTGATCGATTTTGCTTAATCACGACAACACTGATTCCAGCCAAAATCATATCTATTCAGACAGTGTTATCAATTTAAATTGGCAAAACACGTCTATATCAGCCTTATCCGGCTTAATATAATTAAGACCACTTATGTTAATCCGACTCAAATAGAGCCCATTGTCTGCCTGTAATGCGATAGTGTGATCTGATAGTGCCATCATATCCTCCGTTTAAATATAATTAATTACTTATAGAATACCATTTAAACCTCATATCGACTCTCTATGCCCATAGAAATAACACGCCCTTGTTGAATATAAACTACTACTATTAAACAATAAAATGTATTCTCTCTTTATTATGGAAGACATAGCCAATTATCACTTATAATTATTAAACAACCCTAAGCAATCATCATATTTAAATTAAAAGTAAGATATTATAAAGAAACTGAAAAATAATTTAAGATGATAATTATAATATAACCAGCAACACTAATAATACATTACCAATCAAATTATTATAAAACATAATTAATATTTTATCTGGTGTATTAAATAAGATTCCAAAATAGTGCTACATCTTATACCACTAATAATTCTATATATAACAATAGGTTGAAGATGGATGTGTGTAGCAGAATTATGAAACGTTATTTAAATGACTACTCCTATTTTCATTGATCCGACTCAGATACCTTCTATTATCTGCACACAAAGATATTACATTATCATCGATATACTCTAAAGTAAAAATAGAATAAACATCAACATCTGATTTTGTCGTTACAATATAATCGACACCCGCCAGAGAGATCCGGATTAAATAAGATCCATTACTTACACAAAGTACTATTTTATTGAAGATAAGTTGTGTTGCAGAATATTTTGTGTAAATATCAATAATATATTTATTAGCTTCTTGGATTCACATAATAAAGTCAACTCCTTCCCCCTCGATAAAATTAGCTTAAACAGTATCCATTCTCTGCCTGTAATGCAATAGTAATATTTGGTAATGCCATAGCATCTCCTATTTAATATATTTTCACTCTTAAATTAAATTGTATTCACCATTAAAACATTATTTAAATATCAGTTATCACTATACCTGTTAAAATAAAACCCCTTAGATAAATATAGATCATAAAAATAAAATGGCAAACTGTATTTATATATTCATTTTGATTGATAGATTACTTGAAATTTAATTATAGCATTCATTTATTAAATAAATAGAAGTGATTTTTATATTTAAATTAACCGACAATAAATTATAAAAAAATAAAAAATAATTTAAAATGATTAATCACAATATCATCAAAAAAAATAAAATTTTTAAATCCTGTTGCATTTAAATAATTTCTAATATCGCCCAAAAACACCAGAAACATAAAAATCTCATTACATAGCACTGATGCCCAGTTCCACTATGTGTCCTCTATTCTCTTTAGATAATAGCAACATCGATCAGTGTCAAATAAAATAACTAATTACTGACCCAGATCAAATTTTGGTGTTCAAATCCAACAAAATACCCTTTCATATCAAATTTCCTTCACTTGTAATTCGCTATACTTAATTTCATACAGAAAGTAACAAATTGTTATCCTTAATCATCAACTAACAGATTTTATCTACAGAATTTTTCTATATGAAAAATAATAACAAAAAAATTTAGGAAAGTTACAACGATTTTGCTTACTAATTAATTTAACTTAAACAATGGAGAAGCACAGTGCAAATCTTTAATGCCGATCTCGCTATTATCGGAGCCGGAGGTGCAGGCCTACGTGCCGCAATTGCCGCCGCTGAGGCTAATCCTCAGATGAAGATTGCTCTGATCTCAAAAGTTTACCCAATGCGTAGCCACACTGTGGCTGCGGAAGGGGGATCAGCAGCAGTCACCCAAGCTCACGACTCCTACGATTTCCATTTCAATGACACGGTATCTGGCGGTGACTGGCTGTGTGAACAAGATGTTGTTGAATACTTTGTCAAACATTGTCCGACAGAAATGATCCAACTGGAGCAATGGGGCTGTCCGTGGAGCCGTAGAGAAGATGGCTCTGTCAACGTGCGTCGTTTTGGTGGTATGAAGATAGAGCGCACTTGGTTTGCTGCGGATAAAACTGGCTTCCACATATTACATACGCTATTCCAAACCTCCCTTAAATATCCTCAAATTCAACGTTTTGATGAGCATTTTGTCCTCGATGTTCTGGTAGATGAAGGACAAGCGCGTGGCCTGGTTGCGCTGAATATGATGGAAGGTACCAAAATTCAGATCAGGGCTAATGCCGTTATTATGGCAACCGGTGGCGCAGGCCGTGTATACCGTTACAATACCAACGGCGGTATCGTGACTGGTGATGGTATGGGCATAGCATTCCGTCATGGCGTCCCACTGCGTGATATGGAATTTGTTCAGTATCATCCAACCGGCCTACCAGGATCCGGTATCCTGATGACCGAAGGTTGCCGTGGTGAAGGCGGGATTCTGGTCAACAAAAACGGTTACCGCTATTTACAAGATTATGGCCTCGGCCCTGAAACCCCACTGGGTAAACCTGAAAACAAATATATGGAATTGGGTCCCCGTGACAAAGTTTCTCAGGCTTTTTGGCATGAATGGCGGGCCGGTCGTACCATTTCCACTCAGCGTGGCGACATAGTTTATCTGGATCTGCGCCATCTGGGTGAGAAGAAATTACTCGAGCGTCTGCCCTTTATCTGTGAACTAGCAAAAGCGTATGTAGGTGTTGACCCAGTTAAAGAGCCAATTCCGGTCCGCCCTACCGCACACTACACTATGGGTGGTATTGAAACTGACCAGAAATGTGAAACCCGCATTAAAGGTCTGTTCGCTGTCGGTGAATGTTCCTCTGTCGGTCTGCATGGTGCAAACCGTCTTGGATCCAATTCTCTGGCTGAACTGGTGGTCTTTGGCCGTCTGGCTGGTGAAGAAGCGGTTAAACATGTTCAACAAGCCAAACCTGTCAATAACAACCGCGCATTGGATGCCCAGGCAAGTGATGTAGCAACGCGTTTGAATAACTTGCTAAAACAGGAAGGAACGGAAAGTTGGTCGAAGATCCGTGATGAAATGGGTATCTCTATGGAGGAAGGATGCGGTATCTACCGTACCCCTGAACTCATGCAGAAAACGGTTGATAAAATTGCTGAGCTGAAAGATCGCTTCAAACACGTGAAAATCACTGATAACACAAGTGTTTTCAACACTGATCTGCTGTACACCATTGAGCTTGGCTTTGGTCTGGATGTAGCCGAATGTATGATTCACTCTGCGATAAACCGTAAAGAGTCCCGTGGCGCACATCAACGTTTGGATACAGGTTGTACCGAACGCGATGATGAAAATTTCCTGAAACATACGCTAGCTTTCTATAACTCTGAAAATGCACCTCGTCTGGAATACAGTGACGTAAAAATTACCAAATCCATTCCAGCGAAACGAGTATACGGCGGTGAAGCTGCGGCACAAGAAAAAAAGGAGCAGACGAATGGTTGAGATGAAAACGCTGAGAATGGAGGTTATGCGTTACAACCCGGAAAATGACGCTGAACCCCATTTTATCACCTATGAGGTCCCTTACGATGAGCAGACTTCGTTGCTTGATGCGTTAGGTTATATTAAAGACAATCTGGCCCCCGACCTCTCTTACCGCTGGTCCTGCCGGATGGCTATCTGTGGCTCTTGCGGCATGATGGTTAACCGTGTGCCGAAACTGGCCTGTAAAACCTTCCTGCGTGATTATTCACAAGATATGAAAGTTGAAGCGCTGGCTAACTTTCCTATTGAGCGTGACTTGGTAGTAGATATGACTCACTTTATTGAAAGTCTGGAAGCTATCAAACCATACATTATCGGGAATGATCGTAAACCTTCTGAAGGTCCGAACATTCAGACTCCGGCACAGATGGCAAAATATCATCAGTTTTCCGGTTGTATCAACTGTGGCCTTTGCTATGCCGCTTGCCCTCAGTTTGGTTTAAACCCCGAGTTTATCGGACCAGCAGCAATTACTCTGGCTCACCGTTACAATCTTGACAATCGTGACCACGGTAAGAAAGAACGTATGCCACAACTTAACAGCCAGAATGGGGTATGGAGCTGTACTTTCGTCGGCTATTGTTCTGAGGTCTGCCCAAAACACGTTGATCCGGCTGCCGCTATTCAACAAGGCAAGATCGAAAGTGCAAAAGACTTCATGATCGCCATGCTGAAACCACAATAAGGGGAGAAATAGCGCAATGACTACCAAACGTAAACCTTATGTTCGCGGCATGGCTCCCAACTGGTGGCAGAAACTGGGCTTTTATCGCTTCTATATTCTGCGTGAAAGTACTGCGATTACGACTGTGTGGTTCAGTATCTTGCTGATATACGGTGTATTCGCTCTAAAAGGTGGTACACACAGCTGGGATGGATTCGTCACGTTCTTGCAAAACCCAGTTATTCTGCTGATTAACATCGTCACTCTACTGGGCGCTTTGCTACACACCAAAACGTGGTTCGAACTGGCGCCAAAAGCAGCTAACGTAGTGATAAAAGGTGAAAAAATGGGACCTGAACCCGTGATCAAGCTGTTATGGGCCGTCACTATTATCGTCACCGTCATTATCTTAGGCATAGCCTTACTTTAACCCCAACTAAGGAGGATCTGATGAATCAAATACCTAAACGTTCCGATGAACCGATTTTCTGGGGATTATTTGGTGCCGGGGGTATGTGGGGCGCAATTGTGGCTCCAGCCATTATCTTACTGGTAGCCATCCTTTTACCACTGGGAGTCGCACCGGAAGCGTTAAGCTATGAACGAACTCTGACTTTCTGTCAAAGCTTGATTGGTCGTGTTTTTTTATTACTAATGATTATTCTGCCGCTATGGTGCGGTTTACACCGTATTCATCACGGTATGCATGACCTGAAAATCCATATCCCGGCAGGAAAATGGGTTTTCTACGGCCTGGCAGCGATCCTGAGTATTGTCGCTATCATCGCTGTTTTCACCCTGTAATTAAGCAGTAACGAACTTAAAGTTATAACGACACTCCACTTTGATCAATGTTGTCGAAAACCCCTCCTCGCCCCCTTTTCACGCCGAGAAATATCTTTAAAGGCCGGTCCATCCGGTCTTTAACCTATTAATTCTTACTTCCATCTCTGGAGTGAATTTAACCGATTTTCACATTTGATTGACCCTCTTCCTAATGAGAAATAGGATTACCACTTCACAGAAATATACCTAAACCGCAATGACACTCGTCAGGGTTTACCTTCTCTCCGTGAGCTATTGAATAATTCGACCGGAACCTGAAGACAGGAAGGACTTTGCGCCCCTCCTGTTGTTCCTCTTGCTAGCTCAAGACAATGAAGGCACCCGTACCGCCTACCGGCCTGACGGTTTTGCGACAAGTGCTCGCAAACGCCATCACCCCACTCAACTTAGCCAAGCTAGAGCCCTCCGTGACCAAGGCGGCGGAATCCGCCGCTATTACCGGCTACTGGATGGCCCAGGATAGTTCGAACAAGCCATCCTTGGCCGCTCCCACCCTGGCAAAGCTCTTGACCAAGTAATCAACTCTGATCACCGACAAAGAACCTTCCAGCTTGATTTGCAGATGCCGGTGTGTCACTGCCTGGCTACCGAACACCTTGCGCATCACCAAGACCGTGCCATTGGCTAAGTCGGTCAGCATCAGGTCATCCTTGTGGCGGCTGACGAGGATTTTTTCCGCATCGATCCCCAGCATGATCAAGCGGTCCACAACTTGGCCCAGGTCATCGTTGTCAATGACAACCATGCGGTAATGCGACCACACCGCCTGGCTGAGGCGATAGGTATCGCTATCGGCACCGCCATGCAGCACCACATTGTCGACACCGACGATCAACGGTGGGGTCAGATCGTCCTCGCCCCCGCCCTGAAGTAACAGCGACGAACCAATGCGCTCGACACCGGTGTAATGATTCAGCTTCTGCATACCGGTGGCCTTAACCCAATACAGCACCTGGTCCGTTGGGTTGTACACATACGCCCCCTTCTTTTCGGCAGCGATTCCGACAAAACGCAGGTTGCCCGTGGTAGGGATGCCACCACTGGAGAACACCTGGCCACTGTCGATATCGAACCAGCCTTGCATATCATCACCTTGCAAGGTCAGCACGCCTTTAGCTCGCCACTGACCAGCAACCTCAGCAAGTGCCTGTGGCAGACGAGCGAGGTTATCCTGTTTCCAACCTTTGTCAACGGCAACCAACTGCAATTTGCCGTCATTGGTTCGCAGCAGGATCTCGCCCTTGACGGTGACCAGGCGCAGCCCGGCATCAACTTGATCCGCCGCCTTGAGATGCAATTCAGGCGCCAGCTCACTGGCAGCGGGAAGCTGCGCCGAGATTTCAAGCACTTCATCGGTACCGAACGCGGCAACCAGCGCATCGGCAGTCATAGGCGTCTGACGATACAACTTGCCGCTGGCGGGTTCGAACAGTCGTGCGCCGGAACCGTCCGCTTCAAAGCCCAGAAATTGCAGACGCTTGTCTTGCAGGAGAGCCGAAGCCACAACCACCTGACCGTTGTGGTACCACACCGGCAGCACGTTCTTGCCATCGGCGCCCTTGACTCCGAACACAGCCAAGGTGGCACTGCTGCCGGTGACACTAGTCAGGTCTTTCCACCAGGTGCTGTGCTCCTTGAGCCAATGTTCGCTGACAGCTTCGTAGCTAAAATGCCCCGTTGCCTCGATCCGCGCCACACGCCCGTCCTCAGTCATCGCGACCAGATGACCGTTCAAATTGATCACGTTGGTCAAGGCTGGCGTGGTGACCCGCAATGCGCTCGGCTGGTTGGCATCGAGTACCGCCTGCCCCGGTCCTTCCTGGCGGAACAGGGCCTTTTGCTCCTTGCTGTAGAAGAAAAACACTTCCTTACCACCGAGCTGCGGCATGCTCCCCGCCAACACCAAGTCGGCCGGGATCTGCCAGGCACTGCGGGTCTGCTCATGCTCTTTGAAGCGCTGGGTTTGATCCGACGGTGGCGCCAAATTCGGTTTGATTAGCGTACCGTCGCTGGTGCGTATCCAGTAGCGATGCGGCACACCTGCCGCATCCACGCCGAACACCGTGACCAGAGCCGCACTGGTCGGCTGGATCAGCCGTGCCCCCAGCGTATACATCAGGGTCTCACGCTGGGTGCTATTGCTCCTGTAACCCTGAAGTATGACCTTAAACTCATCACCATGCCGACCGGTGCGGGCTGAAAGCTGGAGCAGCGCATCATCACCCACCGCACTAACCAACTCCATTCGGTCACCGAGGATCCGATAGCTCAGCTCAGCCTCTCTTTCCTTTAGTTGATAACGGCGCGCCAGGTAGACCGCATCCCCCTCCTGCCATAGCCGACTGATCTTGCCCGCATTCTGGTTGAACCACGGCTCAAACTGCGCGTCGACCTGCCCGGTGGCGATGTCTACCCGCCACGCCACCACGTTGTCAGCATCGTAGAAATAGGCATAGTCGCCCATCACCGCACCCAGTTGGGCATGTCTGGCCTGCTCTTGACTGGTGTCGGTGAACAGCATACGGCCCTTGGTCACATCGTAGAAAGCTCGGCCAACATCATGTCCGTTGTGGCTGTAGTTCTCCACCACCACGTATTGTCCATGCAGCTGATGCGCCTTAGCCAAATCACTCAGGTGTTGCTCGATTTGTTGGCCGGGCACCTGCCACTTGCTTGCATCTTCGCTTACCACCTGAGCTGTCAAGCTAGCGAGATCGACTTCGCGCACCTCACCCTTGCCGTTGACCACTAATATCTGCCCGTTATGAGCCAAGTCGAGCTCTACCACAACCCCGCCGACCACCAGCTGGTTCTTCGACACGCTGATACTGTCACTGGTGAGCTGGCTGCTGTCGATGACCCAGCGTGACAACGCATTGGCAACATCGCTTGTGAGCTTAACCCGGCTGCCTTCGTTGAGGCCAATCAGATATTCTCCGCCCGCCCCCTTGATCTCGTAACGCAGAAAACCGTGCAGCTCCTTGGGCAGCTCAGGCACCACCAGTTGCCGGTTGCGCTGATCGAGCACCACCTCGATCGGGGTGTCGACGTACTCATGATGAATCCTGCGAATCGTCTCCTCACCCGGAAAGATGTAAAAGTCGTAGTCGAACCGCTTGTCTTCCTCGAGCCTGCGGATCACATCGAAGCCAGTGTCGTGGCGTGTAGTGGCGCCGGGGAGCAGCATGTATTCGTAGCTGATGTAGGACTTGGGCGTACCCGGCAGGATCACAACATTACTGTCGCTGTGTTCTAGGGTCCGGAAGAGGTCCTTGTAACCAATGCCACTACGTACCTCGATCGCCTGGCTACGGTCGTGGACCATTCGCGGAAAGTCACCAACCCAGAAGAAATAATTGATTTTCCCCGAACCGGTAGAACCAGAATGGGTGCGGTAGATGTACTGGCTGTCAAAGCCTATCTGGTTCTTGCGCAGGTCGAAGCTCTTGATCACCGCCCCGGCAAGGGGCACCAGCGCCTTGTTCTTGTCGTCATAACGATAGCCGTTGCCTTTATACGCCTTGTCAACCATGTCGAAATAACGACCTACCGCTTTGGCATCCTCGGCGACCGCGCCAAAGGCCTGTGCCAGTGCCGTAAAGCCCACCGCGAGCCCGCCAAGGATTACCCCGGCCCCACCGAGTACTGCTCCGGCTGTCGAAGCACCGACCAATCCGGCCCCCACCCCGGCTGCACCGGTGACGAAGCTAGCCGAGTCGAACGCCAGCTGGGTACCGAACACCGCCTTCTGCACATCGTTCTCTGCGTGGGCCAGCTCATAGGCATCCAAACCGACCATGGCTCCTCCAAACAACACACCAGCGCCTTCGTTGACGGTGTGGCCCAAGCTCAAAGCAAAGTCCTTGAGCGAGGTCTCGGCAGCCACCACTTCGCCGCGCAGCGCCGTTCGCACCAGCGCAGTAACTTTGGCCACATCCTGCAGGCCGCCATGAGCCATCTGAACAAAGTTGAGGTAGCTGTGGACCTTAAGCACGGTGGCTAGATCAGGAGAAACCTCTCCGTTTGCCGCATCGTGACGACTCTTGTCAGAAAACCACTGGATCAGCGTCTGTACCGCAAACCCAGCGTTCAACCCATCCACCGGCGCAGCCTCTCCAACTCCGCCGCGAGGCCGCATCTGGCCGTGCTCTAAGGTAAAATGCTCATTCAGCACACTCATGTGCTCATTGACGAAGCGCCGGAATTCAACAAAAGTGCTATCGTTGGTGGGCAGCCAGCGGGTCTGCTCAGGTTGGTCACGGTTGATGAACTGGACCTGGTAGAGACCTTTCCCCTTATCTTCGGTTGTAGCGATGATGGGTAGCCAGCGGCTGTCCAGTTGGTGCGCTTGCGCCAGCCGGATACTAGCGGCTTCAAACCGTGCACCCCATTGCTCGGCATCAAAGGTATTCAGCGCGGTACTCAGCCGTAAGTCTTCCGTGACCCGCTCTTGTACACTCACCGCCTGCTCGATCTGGCGCCGTTGCCCGATGACACTAGTCAGTTCCTCGAGCCGAGTCAGGTCGGCCACATTCAAGCCACTGCCCACGGATACCTCAGCCATCTTGTCGGTATCGAGCTCAATCAGATTGAAGGCCGGCGCAGACTTGCTGCCGAACGAGCCGTAGTGCACAGCCAGCTTACGCTCCACCAAGTGCTGATTCATGGCCCTGGACAGACTCTTGGTGTTGTCGAAGGCAAAGATCCCGACGTTAGGGTCATAGAAGTAGTAGCGACGGCCTTCGGTCGTAACAGTGTTCCCTACCATCATCGAGTGATTCTGGGTATTGAGCGCGAACATTGAGGTGCCAGTCGTTGCGGCCAGCCGCGACACCACTTCGGACAACTTGAACTGGCCCAGCACCGTGGAAGCCTGAACGGCTTCGACATTGGAGTGCAGCCTGACCAGGCTGTTCTTGAGCAACGTGGAGTTGACCGCCAGTGGGTCAGCGGAGGCGAAGAACAGCTTTTGCACCAGGCTGTTGATGCCAACCTCACCGCCACTGGCTAATGCTACAGCCATGACCCTGACCAAGGGGTAGCAACGGCCACCGGATCGATCACCGACCAGCGACAGATAAAAGTCCTGTGGCACCAAGCGATCAAAAACACTGCCGGCATCATGGAAGTTCTCGCTAAGCACCGCAGTCTGCCTCAGTACCTTCACGATGTACTCGGCCTGGCTGGTTTCAGTGATGCGACCGCTCAAGGCTCCTCGTTGCTCGGGGGTGAGATTTCCCTCGAGAAACAGGCGCTTCATGTCCAGGGCCGACATGTTGTCATCCACACCGGGGATTTTGATCGCTCGGAAGTTGCGCAAGCCATTGCTGAACCCGGCAACCCGCGCCACGCGCTGATAATCCTCAGAGATCGCATAACGTTCGCCCACGTTGCTGGTGCGTTCCCCGCCCTGAATGGCCGTATCATCAATCCGTACCACCGCAGCGCTACCGTCTTTGACCTTGATCTGCTGCCAAAGCCAGGTCTTTTCGACCGAGCCAGCTTCACGCAATACCGGATCGTACTGCGCCCTGTAGTAGTCCTGCGTAAGATTGAGTTGCTTGATCTGCTGGTCGATCAAAACCGTATCGTTTGAGGTGTGTCGTGCTTCCTGGAGCTGGTAGCTCTTGTCCGCCACTTGGTCAATGTCGGCTTTGACCTTGGCCTGAACCGCTTCGCGCAACCGAGTCCATGCTGCAATCGCCGGATGCTCGGGAGAAAACATGCCCTCTGTGTAGACACCGTCGGCAACCCCTTCGATCGACACCCCAAACTGCATCGCCACCTTCTTTAATTGTTGGTGAACTTGCTCACGGTAAGTGGCGAACTCAACCTGGTTGCGCTCCACCACCTGACTATCGGCGACCTGGATCAAGAGTGGCTCCGCACCACCGCGCAGCTTCAACCTGACTATCTGTCCGTCTCGTTGATATTCCTGGCGCTGTAACACCAGTTGCCATTCGCCATTAACGTACTGCATGTACGCCGCAGCAAGGCTCTCAGCGATACCGGATACTTGGTAATCCTTGTAGTCGACCGCCATTACCACGTTATCGTACAGCAACGAGCTGTTGACCCGACCGTCGTGGTAAACCCGGTAGGTATTGGCGTCGAGACTGGTCACCACCAGCGAGCAACCCGACAACGTACCAGTGAAGAGAAAGCTGCCCGGTACCGCCTGTTTGGGAATATCCACATAGGCGGGTATCGCATTGGCCTGGTTCGGACCGTTGTAGCCGAGGAAATAGGCCAACACGCTTACGGAGGATATGTCATTGGTTCTTTGCTCGGTGTATTCAAGCTCATACAAGCTGGGCGCGATCTTCACCAGCTGGGCATTACCCTCTGCCGGCAAGCGGCCCAACTTGACCAGCGCCTCGGCACTGATGGTGTGGGTTTTGGCGAACAATGCAGGATCGGCGACAAACTGATAGATGTCGGTACTGCCTTGGCGGGGCTCAAATCCATTACCTACAGACGCCAGCCCGGCCTTGAGTTCGAGATCCTTCACCGCCTGCCCCAACAGCGCCGGCATTGGACCAATGCGGGTAAAACGAGGTGGATGAAACTCATCAGCCTCCGGCAAGCCCTGATTGATAATCGGCAAAACTCGTGCCATTACTCCGTCATACAGTTCACCCTGCAAAGCCATCTTGCTACCTTCAGCGTGGTACTTGTCGAACATCTGTAACATGTCCTTGCCGATACTGCCCACACCCTCCGGTTCATAACGCGCAGCAACGTAGAAGGTTTCGAAGAACGAATGATAACCGTTACGGATCATGAAGGCCGCATTGGCCATCTGGAACTGCCAGTACTGCTTGACGCTCAACGCACCACCGAACAATTCCGGCAAGGCATTACTGACGGTCTGGGTGGTCCCGGAAATTCCCCCCACGAACGGGGTGTCCAAGTTATTCATGTAACGTGTGGCGTCATTATTGGGGTCCGGACGGAACTGGTTGTAGCTACGGTATTTATCGTCCTTGATCAGGTACGGACCATCGTGAAACACCTGCTCCTCAGAGCTGGTATTGAGGATCAAATACGGGTCAGGCTGATTCAACCGGTTATTGATCATAACCTTGCCGGCACCCAGCTCGGCGTGGGGATTGACCGGGACCGCGGCTTTGGAAAGGCCATCGGCTACCGGACGCAAAACATGGAACAAGGCTTGTTTGCGCAGACTCCTGCCCTCATTACTCAACAGCGCCTCTTTAACCGTCAGACGCAGTTGCGCATCGACGCTGTCAAGGCCTTGGTGACCAACCAACAACAGGGTAAGCAGCTTGCCATCCAGCAAGTGCTCAACCGCAGCCTGATCGAAAACCTGTATTTTCGGGTTGCTTGGATGTTGTGCTGCATTGGCGCTGGCAACCCGCTGAGTTTCCGCTTCGACAGCCTGAATGCGCCATTGTTCGTACAGCGGTGCCAGCAGCTTCTTAACCTGGGCGATATCACTTTGCACATAGCCACTTTGCAGGACCTTGACCACAGCCGGGTTTTTCACCAGGCTCGCCGCCAACCCGAACAGCAGCGGGTCATTATCGATGCTCTGCCAGACCGAAGCGGCGAAGGCCTGTTCCCACAGCACCTTGTTCAGGTTATTGCCCTTGATATCGCGCATTCTGTTATAAGTGTACTTCGACTCCAACATCCCTGCGGGGGTGATATGGTTGCGTTCGAGCAAACGCACCAGTTGCTGCTCGAACGCTATGCGTTCGCTGCTGCCTTCAAACAAACGACTGGCCTCCACTCCATAGTCTCGCAATTGATCCAGCTTCTCAAAAAATGCGGCGTTGTATTGATACAATTCGGTAGTCTGCGCCTTGCTCAAGTGACTACTGCTGATCTTGTCACCGTCAACGCTCATCACTACAAAGGGCGTTGCGGACAGGTAGGTTTTGTTCGGGGTTTTGCCCTGTGGCATTTCCAGCAAGTACTGGCGACTGGCAAAACCGACCGAACGTTCCAGCTCATGAATATTGACGAAAAGCCCGTCACGGTCCGGGTGGTAACTGTTCAGGCGAAACCCCTCCAGGCCGATAGTCTGGAAGCTGGAGATATCAGCATTCTGGTTGATCAAGTCACTCAAGGCGCCTGGCAATGGCACCTCACGGGTGATAGTGGTATTCGGAGCCTGGCCGGATACCTGAATCCCGACCTGGTTCGGCACCTTGCGGTCAACGTTGGTTAACAGCATCTTACGACCGTCACCCAGCAACTGCGCCTTGAAACCTTCGCGCAAGGTGCTTTCCGAAACCAGATAATTGGCGAAATACTTCTCGACGAATCCGGTTTTGACCAGCACTGAGCGAATTGGCGCATAGGTCGGCGAGCGAAAGGATGACGGTTCACTCTTGAGCCGGTATTGTTGTTGCCAGGCTAGGGAGCGGGCTGCGGTACCGAAGGAAAAATTGAGTATCCCGTCCGTCGGCACGACCAATCTGCCGTTCTCCAGGAAGAAGTCTTTGAAGCGACCATCGGTGCTGATATTGACCAACGCGACGTTCATGCGAATGTAGCCAGGACGTTCCTCCATCATCAGCAGTGAAATATTTACCGGCAGATCGTCGGAAGCCTTAGGCACCTTGGTCAGCGCGTTGAGGGCCGTCACCTCTTCCGTAGGGGATGCCTTGAGCAAGGCGTTATAGCGGGTACTGACGCCCTTGTAAGCTTGCAGCTCGGAAAACAACGTCACGTATTCTTTACTGAACGTAGAATCGACTACCTGTGTAGTCAGTTGCTGTTCCAAACGCCTGATCTCAGTATCCAGCTTAACCTGCTTGCCCTCCTCATCCTCCCTCAGGGCCGTCGCATTCAGGGTCTTATAACCGCCTGGATTGAGCATGGACAAGGCTTTACCCCAAGTACTGTAAAAGTGCGTCATGGCCGTCTGCTGGCGGCTGTATAACAAGATATCGCGGTCCAGCTGCTGCTTGTAGGCGTTAATCGCCAACGTGCTGGGCTTACCTTTCATCTGCTGCCGTCTTTGCTGTAGCGTCTGCAACTGGTCGCCGACAGAAACGGGATTGTCCTGCATCTGAAAATGCTGGGCAGCCAGCACACTCAGGGTACTCTGCTGCATTTCTTGCAGCCGCTCGTCTACCTGCCTGATGTAGTCGGCATGCTCGCCAGAGCTCATGTTGAACCATTCGGTCTGACGACCCGCCGCCTTGATCTGTCGATTGATCAGGGTATTAAGCAGATTCGTAAAGTCTTTAGATATAAAAGCCATTGCAATGATCCTTTGTCTGTTTTTTGAATGAATCCCTTCGCGCCGCGAAAGGCTGTCTATCGATACGGTTTGACATCCTCCCCAGCCTAAAGACCATAACTGTAGGTACGAACATATTTGGCATATGTATTGTCATTAGGGGGAAGAAAAAGCCGGCTGTTTTTTAACCAACATTAGCCATCTTACGGCCGGTATATTTGATAAGTTGATACAGGCTCCTTTATTTGGGTAATAGTCGCCAGTCATGGTTCTTTAGGTTCGTAAGTATTGGATAGTCAACGTCCCTTTGTTCTGTAGTTGTAGTCATAATTATCTCCTTTATTTTTCGTTTATATTGCAGATCACATGGTTGATAACATTGAATTATAGTCAACTTTGTTTATATTTATATATCAATTATTAATAGTTTGAATTATTTATTCATATTATTATTTGCATGTGAAAATAATTTTCAATCATATTGTTTACATTTTTTATAAAACGTCGAATAAATAATGATGAATTTCAGGAAGGTTATTTATTAGAGAATTGTTATGTTTTATCTTTTTAGGTTTGATATTTTCTGCAAATTTTTCGCACGAAAATATAAGGGATGTGAATAATCTATCTGATGACATTTCAATAAGTCTGAAGGAAATATTGCGTGATTTACCAAAAAATATTTCATATTTTGAAAAATTCTCTATTTTCTTATTTGACGTCAAAATTCAATAGAACTAGCGCCCGGTCAATATTGACGCATTAGGGTATTTATCAATCCCTCACACATCGCAATGTTTTATTGAGAAAACGGTAAGCGGCTTTGGTATTGCATCGGGACGAGAAACAAAAGTCGATTGTTCGTCCATGGAAAAAGAATACTGTCATTACTGACAATCCCAAGAAAGTTTTCAACGGATTGCACAGTGAAAGCGAGAAACAGCCGCTGTTTAAAATTTCATAAAAAACCGCACTGCCAACCTGTAAAACACTATGTTTAACCTTTGGAGTGCGGTTTAAATATTAACTAGCCAGTTTCAGACCAATAATACCGGCAACAATCAGGGCGAGGCTCAATACTCTGGCAAGGCTTGCTGATTCACCCAACACCATAATGCCAAAAATGGCGGTACCTACTGCGCCTACTCCAGTCCACACGGCATAGGCTGTGCCTACTGGTAAGCCTTTCATTGCATAAGCAAGCATCCCTACACTGATAGCCATAGCACCGGCAGTAATAAGACTTGGTGTCAAACGGGTAAAACCATGAGTATATTTCAGGCCAACCGCCCAGATAACTTCAAATAAACCAGCGATAATAAGAATAAACCAGGACATATCAACGCCCATAGAGTTGTGGGGTCGTCCCCGAAAAACCGAAGTATATCCAGGTCGTCCCGAATAACTATTAGAAATGAAGCCAGATTATAATCGTGTAAGATTGTGGTATCAATAGAATAATATTACGATGATCTGAGAACATAAATAATTTATTGTCTTGCACATCAATAAAGAAAAACCGCAGCCTGTTGCCAGAACAGCGGTTTTTACCGAATACAACCAGCGGTTATTTTACGCGGGAAACATATTCGCCAGAACGAGTATCCACTTTAATTACTTCACCGATTTGTACGAACAGAGGCACTTTTACCACAGCACCGGTGCTCAAAGTTGCTGGTTTACCACCTGTACCCGCAGTGTCACCTTTCAGACCTGGATCAGTCTCAATGATTTCCAGTTCAACAAAGTTTGGTGGCGTTACAGAGATAGGCTGACCATTCCACAGAGTCAGGATGCACTCAGCCTGCTCAACTAACCATTTCGCATTCTCTCCAACGGCTTTTTCATCAGCAGCTAACTGTTCGAAGGTTTCGTTGTTCATAAAGTGCCAAAACTCACCATCGTTATACAGGTAAGTCAAGTTCATATCCATTACATCAGCAGCATCTACAGAATCAGTAGACTTGAACGTTTTTTCCAGTAGTTTGCCGGAAATCAGCTTACGGATACGAGTACGGGCAAATGCCTGGCCTTTGCCCGGCTTAACAAATTCACTCTCAATAACAGAGCATGGCTCGCCATCTAACATGATTTTAAGACCTGAACGGAATTCGTTGGTACTATAAGTAGCCATGGAGACCCTCTAATTTAAACAAAATGGCTTAGCCAAAAAATGGCGCATATTATAACCCCAAAGATCCTCATCAGAGAAGACTGGTTGAAACAACTTACAGATGTTATTACCGATCCTGACGAATTATTACAATTGTTGTCGTTACATGAACACCCTGAGCTAACCAAAGGAAGTGGCGCTCGTCGCCTGTTTCCACTGCGAGTACCCAGAACCTTTGCTGCCCGTATGCAAGCAAACGATCCTAATGATCCATTGTTACTACAGGTCATAACAACACCAGAAGAATTTACGCTTACACCTGGTTTTTCCACCGACCCTCTGGATGAACAACACAGTGCCGTTCCCGGTTTATTGCATAAATACCATAACCGCGCACTGTTGCTGGTTAAAGGAGGATGCGCAGTTAACTGCCGTTACTGCTTCCGCCGTCATTTTCCATACGAGGATAACAAAGGTAATAAGCGCAATTGGCAACAAGCGCTAAATTATATTCAACAGCATCCTGAGCTTGATGAGATTATCTTCTCTGGCGGTGATCCGTTAATGGCAAAAGATCATGAACTGGACTGGTTGATCTGTAATCTGGAAAAGATTTCCCATATTAGACGACTACGTATTCATACCCGTCTGCCTGTGGTTATCCCTGCCCGGATCACAACAACGCTTTGCGATCGGCTGTCACAATCGAAATTACAAGTGATCATGGTGACGCATATCAATCACGCCAATGAGATCGACCAATCTTTACGGAGCAGTATGATGATGCTAAAACAAGCAGGCGTCACGCTATTAAACCAAAGTGTGTTATTACGCGGTGTCAATAATCACTCCGATATTCTGGCTGATCTGAGCAATGCTCTATTTGATGCAGGTATTCTGCCCTATTACATTCATGTACTGGACAAAGTACAAGGATCCGCTCATTTTATGGTCAGTGATGAGGAAGCCAGAGGTCTTATCCGGGAATTACTGACAAAAGTTTCAGGTTATCTGGTGCCACGTCTGGCAAGGGAGATTGGCGGAGAACTGAGTAAAACACCATTAGATTTGGGACTAAGGCAAAATTAACAGAAAATTCATGCCCGGATGCTTTTCAGCCGGGCATGTCATTCAAATATAGAATGCGATTACTAACATTTATAGACTTGACCAATCATTTTACTGTCCAGTGGAACAAAGCTTGATAACAGGTTTTCACCTGGGCTGGTTACACCATAAATCACATTTCCGCCCATGACTGCGGCTTTATTGCGTAAATCATTAGCCGCACCACGCATTGAACTGCTCTCATTACTTACACCAGTCATCCAATTACTTTGAATACCGGCCACTTCACCTAATAACTGGCACTCACTGCCTGGCTTAGTATCAACAAAACGAACCTGTGAACCGCCGGAAGTTAATTGATTTGTGGCTGTACACCCTGCTAACAGTAACAATGCTGAAGCACTGAGTAAAACTTTAATTCGCATGTCTTTCCCCATTTATTGTTGGAAATTTCACAATTAATCATCAATATACCTTGTTGTACACCAATATCGCAAAACAAATAATTTATAAAGTCCCCTTTTAAGGTGAAGTGTTTAAGCCAGAAATTTCCTGCCTCAGTATGAATTCAGCCAAAAATAGAGAAAATAAGTGACACCCGTTACGCTCCATTAATAGTGTAAGCATAAAAATTTAATAAAAATATTAAAAGCAAACCATAAATCGCGCCAATTTAATTAACTCTATTTCATTTTTTACCGATAAATCAGATGATATTACATCTTATAGAAATCCACCTATTCAAGGATTTAAATATTATGTTCATCTAAATTTCACATAGATTTTATTATATTTAAATAATTATGAATTTTTTAATTACTACTCTAAGAGATTAAATATAATGGTATTTTTTATATTAATTACCTGAAGACTTTCTGTTTTCAAATTGTTACACTAACAACTGACATATCGGGGATGATAATATCCATTGACACCATGATAACACTCAACCAAGCATTTTCATGATGTCATATTTAGTAATTATCACTCCCCATCACCAATGTGGATATTCTCTGTCAGATAGTCCAGAAATACTCGAACTCGTGATGGGAATTGGCGGCCTGGACCAACAAAAACTGCATATATTTTTCCTCATCACCAAGATGATACTTTTCAAGTACAGGTAACAGCAGACCAGCCTGAATATCGGCATTCACATGGAAACGCGCCAAACGTGCTAAGCCAAGTCCGGCTATCGCAGCTTTACGCATGGCGGGTAAAACCAAAACCGAGCCGATTGTAGCGACCAAGGTCTCCAGGCGTAGAAGGTATCCCCATCCTTTTAAGGTATGAAGGGGCTCCTACCACAACCATTCGGCTTGAGCCCAACCGCCACATCATGAAACGCAGATCGTCCAGAGGACTGACGCGAATCGCCACATCACTACGATCATCAAGTAAATCCACGACCAAATCGCATAATGAGATATCGAGTGTGATCTCTGGGTAGCGTTGCAGAAAATCCGGCAGCAAAGGCATCAAGCAGTGTTTTCCAAACGCAACATGGCAATGCACGCGTATTCGCCCACGAGGCACCGCCCCCTGATTTGCTTCTTGCTCAGCGGCTACGATGTCCTTTTGGTATCTTAGCTCACAATTAAGGCAAGGTACTCTATAGGAAAAGTATCAAGATATCTGACGTGGGCCACCAAGAATCCCCATAATCATGGATTGCAACTTCGTAGTGGGGAAAATCGTTATTGTCACAGACAATAACTTATTTTGAGTTTGAATTGAAACACCACACAACTATTCATCCTTGTGGCATGTTTTCTATCAAAGGGCGTGTGAGCAGGATTAACCTGCTCACACAAGACACATAAAAGCAATGTGACTCTCGTCACATTACATCATGCCGCCCATACCGCCCATGCCACCCATACCGCCTGCTGCACCTAAATCAGCTTTATCATCTTTAGGCAAATCAGTCACCATACATTCAGTAGTGATCATCAGGCCAGCGATAGATGCTGCGAATTGCAATGCAGAACGAGTCACTTTGGTTGGATCCAGAATACCCATTGCGATCATATCGCCATACTGTTCAGTAGTCGCGTTATAACCGTAGTTGCCTTCACCTGCTTTCACGCTGTTTGCAATAACAGATGGTTCTTCACCTGCGTTGTCAACGATCTGACGCAAAGGTGCTTCCATTGCGCGCATTGCAACACGGATACCTACGTTTTGATCTTCGTTGTCGCCTTTCAGGCCAGCGATAGAAGCAGCAACGCGAACCAGTGCAACACCACCACCAGCTACTACGCCTTCTTCCACTGCTGCACGGGTTGCATGCAGAGCATCGTCAACACGGGCACGTTTTTCTTTCATTTCAACTTCTGTTGCAGCACCGACTTTGATAACAGCAACACCGCCAGCCAGTTTAGCTACGCGCTCTTGCAGTTTTTCACGGTCGTAATCAGAAGTAGACTCTTCGATCTGTTGACGGATCTGAACAACACGGCCAGAAATTGCAGTCTGTTCGCCAACACCATCAATAATAGTTGTAGTGTCTTTGTTGATAACGATACGTTTTGCCTGACCCAGATCTTCCAGAGTGGCTTTTTCCAGTTCCAGGCCGATCTCCTCAGAGATAACAATACCGTTAGTCAGAACAGCGATATCCTGCAACATAGCTTTACGGCGGTCACCGAAGCCAGGTGCTTTAACCGCAGCAACTTTTACGATGCCACGCATAGTGTTAACAACCAGAGTTGCCAGTGCTTCACCTTCAACATCTTCAGCAACAATCAGCAAAGGCTTACTTGCCTTAGCTACGCCTTCCAGAACTGGCAACAGTTCACGGATATTGGAGATTTTTTTATCTACCAGAAGAATATATGGGTTTTCTAACTCAACAGAACCGTTTTCTGGTTTATTGATGAAATAAGGAGAGAGGTAGCCACGGTCGAACTGCATGCCTTCAACGACATCCAGTTCATCTTCCAGACCTGTACCTTCTTCAACGGTGATTACACCTTCTTTACCGACTTTATCCATCGCTTGTGCGATCAATTTACCCACAGTTTCGTCGGAATTAGCGGAGATAGTACCTACCTGAGCAATAGAGGTGGAATCTGAGCAAGGTACGGACAGCTTCTTCAATTCTGCAACTGCGGCAATCACGGCTTTATCAATACCGCGTTTCAGATCCATTGGGTTCATGCCAGCGGCTACGGCTTTCAGACCTTCAGTAACAATAGACTGAGCCAATACAGTTGCAGTGGTTGTACCGTCACCCGCAGCATCATTCGCTTTAGAGGCAACTTCTTTCACCATCTGAGCACCCATGTTTTCGAACTTGTCTTCCAGTTCAATTTCACGAGCAACAGAAACACCATCTTTAGTGATTGAAGGCGCACCAAAAGATTTATCCAGAACAACATTACGGCCCTTAGGGCCCAGGGTTACTTTTACTGCATCAGCAAGAATATTCACACCACGTAGCATCTTAACGCGAGCGTCGCTACCAAATTTTACGTCTTTAGCTGCCATTGTTTCTTTCCTTTAAATTCGTTCAGTTAAGAAGATCTAAGCGCAATAATTACGCTTCAACAATTGCCAGAATGTCGCTTTCAGACATGATCAACACTTCTTCGTTGTCGATCTTCTCTGACTTAACACCGTAACCATCGTTAAAAATAACGATATCTCCAACTTTCACACACAGTGCTTTCACATCACCGCTTTCAAGGATGCGGCCATTGCCTACAGCCAAAACTTCACCACGAGTAGATTTACCCGCAGCAGTGCCAGTCAGCACAATACCGCCAGCAGATTTTGATTCAACTTCTTTACGCTTGACGATTACACGATCATGCAATGGACGAATATTCATTGATAGCTCTCCTATAAGAAAGTCCATATCAGGTAAGAGGATTGATACCAGTATGCTTTCATTGAACCAGTATCATAGTAGATTAAATGGGGACTTATTTATGATACTTCAAGGGCAGGAAAAAAAATATTTTACTTTTTTCTTACCTACAGAAAAAAACCGATGATTTAACAAAACATTCAGAAGATAACCTTTTATCAGCGAGGCTTATGCTCGTCATCATCGAGCTTATCATCGTTCAACTTACGGGAAGGGTCATCTTGCTTGCGCTCGTATTCCCCTTCAAAGGTATTATTATCCCGTCTGAACCCACCGCTATTATAAGGACGATAGAAATTAATATGTGGCATCAGTTTCATCATTAATGTTTTTTGAACCGGCGGCAGTAACAGCAGCAACCCAAGGAAATCAGTAAAAAAACCGGGGCATAGTAATAGGAAACCCGCCAGCAAAAGAGAGACGCTTTTTACCATTTCTGCCGCCGGACTCTCCCCAGCAACCAGTTTTTGCTGGATCTGGATAAAATTTCTTATTCCCTGATTACGTACTAAAGAAATACCGACACAAGAAGTAAACAGCACCAGTAAGAGAGTTAACAACACACCTAATTCAGAGGCAACACGTACAAATAAGGTTGACTCAATGTAGACAAGCAAAAATATCAGGATCAATGGCAACCAACGCACTTGATGCTCCTTCAATTGACTGGGATGAAAAGGTTGTATCCTGAATAAATCATATCAACAAAATCCAAGGAACAACCAAGTTAACATTTTTTCAGTTTATTAGAGATTTGATTGGGGTCACAGCCATCGTTTTCAATCTTCTGAAAATCTTACTGATCAAGCCCATAATTGTGATGAATATCACATATATCAAATCACGTTAAACAAATACCACTATAAAGTGATCCAGATTCAATGCATTTATTGCTAACCAGCATATGATCACGCCAGCAATCTGGTGATGAAGGGTTCATATCATAACTATTGCTGTTGGCAACATAATTATTTAACAAGCGCATAATTAGACAGTAAAAACGTAATCTAATAAGAAGGTTCTCATGTCAAACAACATTCGTATCGAAGAAGACCTGTTAGGTAAACGAGAAGTCCCCGCTGAAGCCTATTACGGTATTCACACCTTACGTGCGATTGAAAACTTCTACATCAGCAACAACACCATTAATGATGTACCCGAATTTATTCGTGGCATGGTGATGGTAAAAAAAGCCGCTGCCTTAGCTAACAAGGAATTGCAAACCATTCCTAAAAAAATTGCGGATATCATTATCAAAGCCTGCGACGAAGTGCTCAATACTGGCAAATGTATGGACCAGTTCCCGGTTGACGTATTTCAAGGTGGTGCCGGTACTTCACTCAACATGAATACCAACGAGGTTCTGGCAAACATTGGCCTGGAATTGTTAGGTCATAAAAAAGGTGAATATGAGTACCTGAACCCCAATGATCATCTGAATAAAAGCCAGTCAACTAACGATGCCTACCCAACCGGTTTCCGCATCGCAGTTTATAACTCAATCATGAAACTGATTGAATCTCTTGAACTGTTGATCGCCGGCTTCGATAAAAAAGCCAAAGAATTTGATGACATTCTGAAAATGGGTCGCACCCAGTTACAGGACGCAGTTCCTATGACGTTGGGACAAGAATTCAACGCATTCTCAATCCTGCTGAAAGAAGAAGTTAAAAACCTGAACCGGACTTCTCAACTGTTGTTGGAAGTTAACCTTGGCGCTACTGCTATCGGCACCGGTCTGAACACCGCCCCGGGTTATCAAAAATTGGCTGTTGAAAAACTGGCTGAGGTCACTGGTTTACCTTGCATACCCGCCGAGGACCTGATTGAAGCAACCTCCGACTGTGGTGCTTATGTTATGGTTCACGGCGCGTTAAAACGTCTGGCGGTTAAACTGTCTAAAATCTGTAATGACTTGCGTTTGCTCTCCTCCGGTCCTCGTGCCGGCCTGAACGAAATCAACCTGCCCGAATTACAGGCGGGTTCTTCTATCATGCCGGCAAAAGTTAACCCTGTTATTCCAGAAGTTGTGAATCAAGTTTGCTTCAAGGTCATCGGCAACGATATTTGTGTTACTATGGCATCCGAAGCAGGCCAGTTACAACTAAACGTAATGGAACCCGCTATTGGTCAGGCCATGTTTGAATCTATCTCTCTGCTAAGCAACGCTTGCCGCAACCTGGTAGAAAAATGCATTAACGGCATCACAGCGAACAAAGAAGTTTGCGAAAGCTTCGTATTCAACTCGATCGGTATCGTCACTTATCTGAACCCATTCATTGGTCATCACAATGGTGATATCGTCGGTAAGATCTGTGCTGAAACCGGTAAGAGTGTTCGTGAAGTCGTGCTGGAACGTGGCTTACTGACTGAAACTGAGTTGGATGATATCTTCTGTGTAGAAAACCTAAAACGTCCGGCTTACAAGGCAAAACGTTTTGACGATTGAATTATTGAATATAATAAAAAATAGCTCTTAGCAATTAAGGCACGCAACTCCAACTGGATAGCGTGCCTTTTTACTTCCCTACATGCACAAAGTATTAACCTAAAATTTTCAAATTTTTAATTATTTCAAGGAGTAAATATTATGCTAGCCGTAGAATTGGTTATCGTTCTGCTGGCCATCTTCCTGGGTGCAAGATTAGGGGGGATCGGCATTGGATTTGCCGGTGGTCTTGGCGTTCTGGTACTGTCAGCAATGGGTGTTAAACCGGGGCACATTCCATTCGATGTTATTTCCATCATTATGGCGGTTATCGCAGCAATCTCCGCCATGCAAGTCGCCGGTGGTCTGGATTATCTGGTTCAACAAACTGAAAAATTGCTGCGTAAAAATCCAAAATACATCACGATCCTCGCACCTATCGTTACCTATTTCCTGACGCTATTTGCAGGTACAGGCAACATTTCTCTGTCAGCACTGCCGGTGATTGCTGAAGTTGCAAAAGAACAAGGCATTAAACCATGCCGTCCACTTTCTACTGCGGTTGTCGCAGCCCAGATTGGCATCACCGCCTCACCAATCTCCGCTGCGGTCGTTTATATGTCTTCTCTGATGGAGGGCCACGGCGTCAGCTATATTCATTTGCTGATGGTCCTGCTGCCATCCACTTTCGCGGCTATCGTTCTGATGTCCTTCATCGTCTCCTGGGTGTTTAATTCCAAACTGTCTGATGACCCTGTTTATCTGAAACGTCTGGCAGAAAACCTGGTGACTCTGCGTGGCAGCAAACAGATTGAAGTTAAATCAAGGGCTAAGACTTCTGTTCTGTTGTTCTTAGCAGGCGTTATCAGTGTTGTTATTTACGCTATCGTCAACAGCCCAAGTATCGGCCTGGTTGAAACACCACTTATGAGTACCACCAGTGCCATTTTGATTATCATGCTGAGCGTAGCAACTATCACCATTATATCCTGCTCAGCTGATACTGATGCCATCCTGAATTCCAGTACCTTTAAAGCAGGAATGAGCGCATGTATCTGTATTCTGGGTGTTGCATGGCTGGGTGACACTTTCGTACAGGCAAATATTGATTGGATCAAAGGCACTGCCGGCGGCTTAATTCAATCTCACCCGTGGTTGCTGGCGATTATTTTCTTCTTCTGTTCCGCCCTGCTCTATTCACAGGCGGCAACAGCAAAAGCGCTGATGCCGATGGCTCTAGCTCTGAATGTCACACCACTGACAGCAATTGCTTCTTTCTCCGCAGTTTCCGGGTTGTTTATTCTGCCTACTTATCCAACCCTGGTTGCCGCCGTTCAGATGGATGACACCGGAACTACCCGTATTGGCCGTTTCGTCTTCAACCATCCATTCTTTATTCCCGGCACCATCGGGGTTACTCTGGCTGTTGCCTTCGGCTTTCTGTTCGGCGGTATGATCCTCTAATCCCGTCGATAACAAACTAATCCAGGGGTGTATACCGCCCCTGGATTCTTCTCTAAAAGCCCTTAATTATTGTCTTAATCTTAACCAGAACACTTTCTGGTCTGACAGCCTTCGGTTATAGTGCTGAATATTTCTATTCTATTAGCGATCATTAACCTTATGATTAAACGTATTCTGATATTGTTTTTACTGCTTTGCAGTACGATGTTTACCCCACTGGCAGCGAATGCGCTGTTTGAACAACCGGGGCAAAACCTGTATTTGCCGGCAGATCAGGCATTCATGTTTGATTTTCAGCAAAAAGGCGACAAACTGACACTAAATTGGCAGATCAAACCGGGTTATTACCTTTACCGCAAACAACTTCGTATTGAGCCACAGCAGGCCACACTAGGTAAAATTACGTTGCCACAAGGTACGGCTCATCAGGATGAATTCTTTGGTGAAACTGAAGTTTATTTCCAACAACTCGCGGTAAATGTTCCTGTTACAGAGGCAAATGATAAATCCAATATTGTCGTCACTTATCAGGGCTGTGCCGCGGCAGGATACTGCTACCCACCGGAAACCCGCCTAGTTCCATTAAGTACAGTTATCCCATCAAAAACAACTAACGTAATACCCACCGAACCTGTTCATAAAACGCCAGAAAGTGCATCAAATGACCAGAAAAATTTACCTTTTTCACCACTTTGGGCACTTTTGATTGGCATTGGTATCGCCTTTACACCTTGTGTACTGCCGATGTATCCACTGATTTCCGGCATTATTCTTGGTGGTCAGCGCCCTAAGAACCTAAAACAGATTTTCTGGTTGGCCCTAAGCTATGTTCAAGGAATGGCAATCACCTACACCTTACTTGGATTGATTGTCGCGGCTGCGGGTTTACAATTTCAGGCCGCATTGCAACATCCATATGTACTGATTGGTTTGTCGATACTGTTTATTCTACTAGCACTATCGATGTTCGGCCTTTATTCCCTGCAGCTGCCTTCCTCCGTTCAGACCCGCCTGGTCAGCTGGAGTAACCAGCAAAAAAGTGGCTCATTCTTTGGTGTATTCGCTATGGGTGCATTAGCGGGATTAATTTGCTCACCTTGTACTACCGCGCCTTTAAGCGCCATACTGCTCTATATTGCCCAAAGTGGTAATACAGTAGCAGGGGGCGTAACCCTTTATCTTTATGCTTTAGGAATGGGATTACCGCTTATTGCCGTCACCCTGTTTGGTCATAAACTCCTGCCACGCAGCGGTCCCTGGATGCAATATGTTAAAGAAGCTTTTGGCTTCATTATCCTTGCACTGCCTGTTTTCCTGCTGGAAAGAGTTATCGGTGATGTATGGGGAATACGATTATGGAGCCTGCTGGCGGTCAGTTTCCTGGGATGGGGATTTACTCTGACACTCAGCAGTCAAAATGGCTGGATGAGAGTCATGCAACTAACATTGTTAGTTCTGATGCTTATAGCCACCCGCCCATTGCAGGATTGGTTTTGGGGTACGGCAGCGACACAACAATCGCAACACAGCCTCAATTTCCGCCAGATAAATAACTGGCAAGAATTGGAACACCTAATGGCACAAAACAACCATAAAACCGTCATGCTTGATTTCTATGCTGACTGGTGTGCCGCATGTAAAGAATTTGAAAAATATACTTTCAGTGATCCACAGGTTCAATCACAACTACGTGAAACCTTACTATTACAGGCAAATGTCACAAATAACAGCCCACAGCAAAAACAACTTTTGGAAAAACTGAATGTTCGGGGATTACCGACTATTCTGTTTTTTGACTCTCAAGGAAAAGAGATCCCTGATTCACGGGTAAATGGTTTTATGAATACAACCCGCTTTAACGAGCATTTGCAACATCTGCAAAAATGATCTGAAGGAGAACACCGTGCAACGAGAACAAGTTCTTAGTCATGTCTTAAACTTGCTGGAACAACATGGCTTATCCGCCACAACTGAAATACTCCTTGGTTCACTTAACATGGATATGGAATATCTAAAGCAGTTCTGGCCCGATCGGGAAGCGCTGCTTTATGATTGCCTGCGTTATCACGGCCAACAGATTGAAGTCTGGCAACGACAGATTTTACTGGATGAAAATCTGATACCAGAGCAAAAGCTGCTGGCTCGTTATGCAGCACTTGATGAAAAAGTAAAAGAGAAACGCTATCCGGGCTGCTTGTTTATCGCAGCCTGTAGTGCATTCCCTGAATCGGGGCACCCTATCCATCAATTAGCTGAATTGCAAAAACAGAGTTCTTCCCATTACACCACCGAGCTATTACATCAACTGGATATCGAAGATTGTGAACTGGTTGCCAAACAGATGGAACTGATTCTGGAAGGTTGCCTGAGTAAGCTACTGATCAAACGGAATATTGATGATATCGCTACAGCAAAACTGCTGGCAGAAGATGTTTTGGCTATCGCTCTATGCCGCAAAAATGGTGCATTAAGCTAATAAAAATCAGCCTAAGATGAGCAACCACACAAATTATGGGCAAAAAGAAAGCAATCAATCGTCTTTTATCATTTTTTATCAGAAAGGCATTGACGACTTAGGCTGAATACGGTTTAATGCGCCCCGTTGCCCGGATAGCTCAGTCGGTAGAGCAGAGGATTGAAAATCCTCGTGTCGGTGGTTCGATTCCGCCTCCGGGCACCAATTTCAAGTCAATGGATGTAAATTCACATATCATATTAGCGATACGTATTATTGCTATTCGTAAGAACTAATAAATTAAAATTAATCATATTCTTATTATCTCTTTTGCTATTTTATAAGTAGTATCAATGCAAAACCATCTGAACCAAACCTGAATTTCTGGGGAGTTTCGGTTACGCGGTTATTAAAATCTGATTTTTATACTCTTAATAGAAATCAAACCTTTTCACTCTGGTTTTATCCAATAATGATTATTATGAATAAGTTTCTCTAATTCTTCTGATAACCACCCATTAGCTTCGGCTTCCGCATTGGAAACGATTAAAGCAAAGGTTGTTGCACTCCGTTATACATTAGTATGATACAGAAACAACTTTTGGAGTCAGTCTGCCATAAGAAAGTGCACAAATTTGCAGCTAACCACTTATTTTCTATCAGTTGAATGCTAAACTAAAAGCAGTTGATCAAATACAGAGATCACTCTCAGGGGCTTGTAATGGCGAATGGTAAAATACTTAGACAATTGATCAAAGCTGGCACGACTAGCGACTCTGCGGCTTTTCGCCGTGTATCAGAAGCGATCATTGAAGAAAAACGCCAAAAACAACATCACCTGTTAGCCAACGATCTTGAACATATACTTGATAGCGCTATTTGGCGACGCTTTGATGAAGTGATCGAGTTTCCTTTGCCTAATGAATCTCAACTTACCCAATTGCTAAAACTAAAATTGCGCGGTATCCGTCGTCAGTTCGAACTAAATGATGATGAACTACTCTCTTGCTTTGTTGGTAAAAGTGGAGCCGACATTGAACGGATTATACGAAAAGCAATTAAACGCATGATTTTACGTAGTCAGGAATTTCTGACAGTGAAAAATTTGAAAAATGCGTTAGCCGGAGAGAAGTTGAGAACAACACAACAAGGATAACCAATGCCCGGTGACTATAAACATCTTGTTATATCTAAAGAGAATCTGCAAACCGATAGACGTACCCGTAAAATTAACCGCCCTCACTCAACCCATGGCAATCTCCATCAACATGGACAAATGCTGTAAAATGCTTGAACCATTCACGCCAATCTACACTCATACAAGTACCAGGAAGAGAGAATGATGGGCGCTTTGTCTTGAAACTGACTTATAACGGTCATCTCGATTTTGCTCATTTAAACCGTCATGGAGTTGATTTCATTAGCCAAGAAGAAAAACAGGTATGTGTTGTTCTTAGTAATGAAGAAGGTTTAGCAATATTTGCTAATCATCTTCAAATGTTAGGCTTAGAGGATACTCAGCTAACTTATAAACAAATTCTTGAAGCCTTAGAAGGAATTGACAATTGTCTCCAGAAGATCGCAAAAGCTGGGCAATTAAACATCTTAAGTTACCAGATACACATTTATTTAAGCTCGATGTTGAACTTTGGCTACAAGAACAAGGGATCCGCTGTCTGGACAGAATCAATTTGGATAGCTTATTAATGTATCGTCTGGAAGTATCTCAAGCTCAGACAGAATTATTACTGAACCACCGAGATATCAGATTAGTGGATTTCCCCCCATCAAATGGGATCAGTTATCAGCAATTAAACAGAGATATAAATAGTCTGCCCCGATATATTCCTCAACCACCAAGAAACGCAGCAAAAATCTGTATTCTTGATAGTGGTGTAAATACGAATCACCCTTTATTAAGTCCAGCAATAGCGGACAGTGCTTGCTTTATTACTGATCAAAATGCCTTTGATTTAAATGGGCATGGCACAGCTGTTGCCAGCATCGCACTATATGGGGATGTAGGAGCTTGTAATGAAAGTAATTTTTGGAAACCACAGTTCTGGATATACAACGGAAAAGTTCTAAACGATCAGTGTGAGTTTGATATTAATTCTGCTGAACAACTTTATCCAATGCGATCCGTTATTTCATCGACTTTGGCTGTCGTATTTTCAATGTTTCTTTAGGAAATATTAATGCACCTTATGATGGCAAACATATTCGTGGTCTTGCCTATTTATTAGATACCTTAGCGCGCCAATACAATGTGTTATTTGTTGTTTCAGCTGGGAATTTTAGTGGTAATGACAATCCTCCTATTCCACAAAATAGCTGGCGTGATGAATACCCCGATTACTTATTAGCTGATTCAAGTGTGATTATTGATCCAGCACCAGCTTTGAATGTACTGACTGTTGGTAGCCTTGCACGACAAAATGCAACAATGGATACTCAAAGAAGACCCGAAGAGATTTCACAATTATGTCCAGCATTAGAAAATCAGCCTTCACCTTTTACTCGCCATGGACCATCGATAAAAGGAGCGTTGAAACCTGACTTAGTAGCTCATGGCGGAAATTTAGCATCACCAATGCGGCAAGAACGCCAGTGGCAACAAGAAATGAGGGGATTGGGTGTTCTTAGCTGCCACCACCAATTCCAAGGGAATACACTATTTAAAGAATTGAGTGGAACTAGTTTTGCAGCGCCCTACATCACCCATCTGGCAGGGCGTTTACTTAATGAATATCCTGATATTTCTGCCAATATGCTCCGAGCGCTGTTAGTTAATCATGCCAATCTTCCCAATGAAGTAATAACAGTTTTCCCCGATCCAATAAAAAAAGCGTACAAAAAAGTACAGCAAACAAAAGATCGTAGAATCGAGCGTGATGTTACAGGATACGGTCTGGTTGATGAGGATGCTTTATATCGTTCATCAGAGAATATCGTTGTAATGATGTCTGAAGAAAGAATCAAAAATAACGCACATAAATTCTTTGAACTTCCCTTACCTCAGGAATACTTGCGTACACAGCGAGCAACGCGCGAACTGAGAGTTACTTTGGCGTATTCACCTGCGGTACGTACAACACGGCTTGATTACAGCGCAACACGAATTACTTATCGTTTAGTTAAAGGCAATTCTTTAAATGAAGTACAGGCCTGTTTTAATCATAAAACGCAAGCAGAAACAGAGGCTAGAAACGATGATGCAACAAGCAATCGAGAAATCACGGCTCAACAAAGAGATAAAGGTACCGTACAGTCATCGATCTGGACATTCCGTCAACGACATCCAAATGAAAAGTGGTTTGTAGTTGTAACACGCCAAGACCGAGATTGGGGTACCGTATTAAGTGCAGAACAAGAACCTTATGCCCTAGTCGTCACCGTTACAGACTGTGATAATGAAAAAGCCAAGTTATATACCCAAATCCAACAACGAATCCGTGAGCAGGAACGTGCTCGCACTCGTGTTAATATTGATTGACTTGGGGCATTCCTGAACAGTGATGATACTGGCATCACTGCTCAGTGACCATCCAGTATACTCAATTAACAACTCTTTTTCACAAAACAAGAAAACATCAGTTAATCATCATACGATCTTGTCAAGTCAATGCATAACATTCCCTTGGATAGATATCCCCCCCCAACAAAAATATTTTCATCAAGATAATCAGAGTGAATACCTCTGGGACTAAACTCATATCTGAAACCAGATACGCGGTACACCGACTGTCTTAACATCACCATGCTTTTCGCGGGAAGCCCCTTCCTTTCAGGCATAGGTATCTGGATGCGTTGACGGCCAGTATCAGCCAGATTGAAGCCCTGGAACTGGGCAAAACATTGAATTCATGTGATTGACCGGGAAGGTGATTCGGTGGGCCATCTGCGTCAGCTCAGTGCACAGGGATTTCGGGGGTTAATCCGGGGAAAAGAGGGCCATCGTGTTGAATACCAAGGCGAAACCCAAAAACTCGGTCAGGTGGCAGAAAACCTGTCTTTTCACGTCACCGGACAGGTGGATTACAAAGGCAGGAAAGCGGGCCTGGCGGTGGAACATCGAATCGTTTTTTAAGCTGATAAAGGGGGCGGGTCATGATGTGGAGTCCTGGTTGCAACGCAGTGCGGGAGCGGTGTTACGCCGGCTTTTAGGCTTGTGTACTGGCGTGGGGCTTACAGCGAGGAAATGATGAAGAGAATGTCAGGGCAAGGCGATTATTGTGTCGTTTATCGGGACGTCAACAGAAACGGGGGCGACGAGAAAGCGCCCCGGCCATTCTGGCGGGCTTATCACTGCTGCTAAACACGTTACAGTTGTTATCGGAATATTCGGCAGAGGAACTGACCCGGCTAGCCGCCAGTGTGTTGGGTCAGTTCGACGATGTGTAGATACCTATGCTTTAGGAAGGGGAGGATGTCAATGAATCTCGACCTACATATTGAACTCATCGAAACGAAAGTGTTTAGCTAGCATTATTCCATGCATCCAGAAACGACAATTTATGTAATTCAATAATTTTTCATAAGTTCTTGAACACCACAAAATAGGATAGCCACTGCGATTGCACCATCAGCAAGAAGGAGCAATCGCACGTGGTACGAATATTAATCGTGTTTTGCGCCAAACCCTTGAGAACGGATCAACTGATTCATTACCTTGAGATCCACCATTAGATCGTCGATATCATTATCTAACAAATGCTGATGCATCTCACTGAATGCTACGCTCATTTCTTGCAGGCCCTGATAAGTTAATAATCTGACCTCTTCGAATTGCACACTATTGGCATTTTGCTCCTCCAACAAAGCACAACGTTCCAGCGCCTTAGCAATCATCGGCAGATAACGGTTGAGAAATGCCTTACCGGGAGCAACATCCCTGGCATCAGCCTGCATACAGCCAATTATCGCCTGAGTTTTCTCTTCAATCTGGCTGACTAGCTCCTGTATATCAAACGACATACCCGACTGATAGCGCCTGATCTGCACCAACTGTTCATGATATTCAGCGAACACTGCCTGTGCCTTATCCCGCTGACGCTGTTCCTCCGTTTGTTGACAGGAAACAATTTGTTGCTGCTGTTGCAGCGCTTCCTGTTGCCGGAGATTACGCCAGGGCTCAACAAACACCGCCGCCAACACAATGACAACAAATACGACGCCAAACCAGACGGGGATAGCATAGGCATCCATTCTAAACAGCATGACAATGGTACTCACTGCTATCAGCAACAACAGGAATCTGCCTACCTCCAGTTTACGTTGTCTGATGATAGTAATGAGCAAGGTTGCCAGCCCGCCAAACAACAGCGCAGCAGCCCACAGCCCCGCCAGCGGACTCAATATCGCTACTAGCCAACCGGCCAAAGTAGCCAGCCTATGTGGGCGCGGCGGATAAAGAGCCAATAATCCGATATAGCCCGATAACAACACTATGCTGGAGATATAATGATTATCCGCAGGCAAGGTCAAAAAAGACCAAGGAGTAAACAGAACAATGCAGGACAGCACAAACGCAAGCAAAAAGGTTTTGACATGAAACAGTGCACGCAATAGGGACCGTCTGATACCACCGAGCAAGGACATCACGCCCTGCTCCTTCCGCTGTACCACATCATGTGGTTGAGGTGTAGACATATACGTATTTTATCCATTAATCAGGAGCGTACCTTGTTAAGATCATGACTGATATTGCGCAGCTGCTGAGGTTAAACGCTGACGTAAATTATCTTCCATGGTGGACAACTCTTTCTCAATCTCAGTACGCTTAATGCGCGCTTCCGACGCAATGCGCATCGTATCCTCAATAGTATTAACCAAGCGATTCTGCACATCGTGTAAGGTTTCAATATCGACGATAGAGCGTTCCACCTCAGTGGCCGTTGCAATACTGCTCTGTTGCAGGATTTCGGCATTCTTGCGCAATAAATCGTTGGTCGTATCGGCCACTTCTTTTTGCAATCTGGCTGCTTTACTCTGAGCTTCCAGCGACAGATTAAGTACCATCTGACTTTTCCAGATCGGTAATGTAGAAAGGATGCTACTCTGGATCTTTTCCGCTAGTTGCTGGTTGTTATTTTGCACAATACGGATCTGTGGTGCGGTCTGTACAGCAATGGTTTTTGACAGTTCCAAGTCATGAAGGCGTCGTTCAAAACGGTTAATATTTTCCAGCATGTCTTTAACACCCTGCGCATCCATCAGGTCTTTAGACCCTTCTGCCTTTCTCTGTAGCATGGGTAACTCCACCGTTTTAATCTGCTGTAGCTTCTGTCTGCCCGCTTCAACATAGAACGATATTTCTTTATAGAAACCCAGATTACGATCGTAAAGCTGTTCCAGCACGGTGATATCACGCAGCAAATTAAGCATTGCATTATCCAGATGGGTTGCGATGGTATCGACCTGCTGTGTCAGCGTCTTTTGATCAACAACGGTACGTTCAATTTTCTTGAAAATCCCACCAATCAGCGGTAATTTCCTCAAAAAACCACTACTCTTCTCTTCTGCGGACAACGCATCATGTCCACGAATAAACATAACCAGATCCGAGAGCTTCTGACCAACTTCATCAGCCTCTTTTGTCCGTACATTCTCCAGCAAGGTATCAGCAAAACGAGCAATTTCCCCCATAGGCTTGGCACCATAGCTGATCACTGCCGCAGGTTCAGAAATATCGATCTTCGCAATTAATGTGTTGATGTGTTCCTGATCAATCAAAGCAGTTGACTCATCGGCAATCATGTCATGACCCGATGATGGTATAGGCATAACCTTAATACTCATGAAGTAATCCTGTTAGCTGAATAATGAAATAATTGTATATAAAATAAGGAATATTATATGGCATCTACAGAGAGTGTAAAACAAGTTCTACTTTTAACCAGCCTGTGATTTGCCCAAGCTACCATGTCAGTCTCATAAGGGGTTCCCATGGGAGACGCCGATAGGTTAAGGAAATATATTTACAAGACACTATTGCAGTGTGTCAGAGAAAATCAAAACCGTCAAAATCCATTGGTATTAAAACGATGGTATGAATGGCAAGTTTCAGTATACGGATATACACTCTATATGCTTCATCTATATACACGATGTGTTAAATAATAGTTTTATTTAAATGTTCATATATACCCGTAAAAAGGTCAAATAAGAATATATAATCGGTTAATCAGAAAGCATTGACCTATTTTAATAACATTTTCAACTAGAGAATAAAATTTTTTATAAACCAGTTAAATAATCATTTATAAAGAATCGGGATAACAAAACCCACAAATAAATGATTTAACTAAATACGAGCCGGGTTACTTGTAGCATCATTATATTATACAACACCGCAATACATTAAATACGCCCGCTTAAACTTGTTTTACACTATTTTAATCTGCCAATAGCATTGCTTTTCTACAATTTGATTTAAATCATACCTCTTTTTACACCTCAGATCAGGATTTTACTTTTTTCTGGAACTCTTCATTATTAAAACGATTAAATCACTATATTCCATGAAAAAGTGATTTTGATGATGAATACTTTTAATTATATCAGTGCGATAACTGCTCCCGGCCCTGATATCTTCGCCCAGTATTGGGCGAAGATATCCAGCGATGTTTGCTACAAAGAGATAGCTCGTCGCGCAGCTCCCACAGCACTGGTTCCATAGTCTATCGCATTGGCGATCCCGGTTGTGGTCAGCACCCTGCCTCTGATCTGATTACCAATCATGCCGGCAACATTATCTATACCACTGCCGATAGCACTTAGCCCTCTGGAAATCCAACTGTCTCTTCCCATCACTCTGTGCAGACCAGTTCCAATGCCACCCGCAAACCCGCCGAGAGCACTAAATATAGGCTCAAAGACTGGTCTGGCTACAGCAAAATGCACAAATTGTCTGGCTAAACCGGCTACATGTGGGCTAATAGCCCGCCCTAAGAGCCTACTCAAAAATCCGCCTCCAATTATTCGGTTGATCGCCATTTCAGCACCCAGACCCGCAGCAGCACCCACGGCGTAATTCGCTAAATGTCCGGCTGGGTTACTGGCGACATCTAAACCAAAGCCAACCCAAGAACCGTAATACGTTCCAATACCCGCATGGATCCCTGCCCTGGTACTTCCTTGTGTACCCGTGATCATCCCACCAGCGGCACCTCCCGCCGCTGCCGCTATTTCATGAGTAAAAGTGGAGGAAGTACCCAGCATGGTATCAATGGTGCCTACCGCACTCCCGGCCCCTATAGCACCACCTATCCCACGGTCAGCATTATTGATTAATGATCCTATGGCTCCGGTGGCCGCACCGGCTGCTGATGCAACACCGACTCCTTGTGCTCTCGCACCATAAGCCGCTGCTGAACCCGCTCCGGCAGCAGCGCCAGCCGCCGCCTGCACTAATGTCGATTTTCCCTGTACAAGTCGTGCAAGCAATGCCCCGCCTTTTTCCAGAAGGCTACCCACGTTATATCCCATCAACGCACCGATCCCTGCCCCTATAGCAGCAACACCCAGAATGACGGGAATAGCCGCTCCAGCTGTACCGGCAATGGTGGCTGCAAGACCGCCAATCGCAATCCCTCCGGCAATGGCTCTGCCAATTTTTTGTCCCCGTCTCATTGAAGCAGACATGCCTTCATCCGGTTTACGAAACAGAAATGAAGCAAACCAAAATGTATTTCGGTTTCGGTTCGGAGAAGGCGCTAATCCATCGTGGTCAGTCAATGTAATTGGGTTATTCCTTACCATCCGATACAGATTCAATCCATCTACGGTTCCCGCCGGATCCGCATTCAACCACCGCCCCACCCACGGCTGGTAATACCGGTAGCCGTAATAATACAGCCCAGTAGCATCCCGCTCTTTACCGGAGTAACGAATAAATTTATAACTGGCTTCTGTCTGGTTTTTCGCCGCCCATACCGCCGTGCCACCATACGGATAATACTCTTCCTGACTGAGAATCTGCCCCTCGCTATCCAGTTCAAGCTGGCTAGAGCCAAGAAGATTATCGTAGCTGTAACGCACCTGATTGTTGTTGATATCTGCTGGCTTACCATTTTCCCAGTGCAATACCCTTACCTGTGCGCGACCAGCTTCACCTACCGTAATCACCTGCAAATTTTTGGTTGTTTTATCTGCAACCTGGGTTATGCGTAGTTCTAATCCCGGCAGATAAGTCACCCGTTGTACTTGGATACTGTTACCCGTCTGCTGTTCACTCACTTTTAGCAATCGCATTCCATCACTGCCATAACGATACCATTCCCGGTCACTGGCATCTTTACGGCTCACTGGCGTTACTTGTTGCAATTCCCCTCGGATATTCCAATTCAGGTTTTGCCCTGGCATTAACGTTTTCTGATGGCCGCCGGAATCAAATAGCGCATCCACCTGGGTTGGATCTGTCGTTAATGTACTCAATACCGCCCGGTTGCTGCGGCTTGAAACTGTCATGTCTGTGGTGTAATTATTTTGAGTCGCGGGTGAGCTGTGCCGGATTTGAACCAAATTACCACCACGGTCATAAGCATAGGAACAAAAGTAATTGGTATAGGTGCTGTCGTCAGCAGGAACAGACATGGCTAGTAAGGGAAGTTTGCTGCTTTGCTGGCCGATATTCGCCATTTCACGCCCTGTCGCACTAATAAGCTGATACAGGGAATCATAAACATAACGGTTCTCCGGCACTACTGTCTGATTACGCCAAAAGCGAGTGGCTTCCGCATCATTATGGATACTGATGACATTCCCCACCGGATCATACTCATAACGCAGATCCTGCAACACTTTGGCTATTGATTCTCTGTTATCTGCACGTCGGGTGGTGATACCTATCAGACGTTGAGTTTCTGGTTCATAGTTGTACTGCGTAATCACACCATTACCATGCTCTTCACGCAACTTATGACCTGCGGCTGACCAGGTTAAGGATTTAACAATAATCTGCTCATTCTGGCCTTTCACAGTCAACCAGCTACCTTTTAACTGACCAGCAATGTCATAAGCCAGACGTTGAATATTTCCTTTCGCATCGGTTTGGGTAAGTAAAGCACCAATGGCATTGGTTGTACTTTGCGTCGTATAGACCTCACTTGCCAGCATACTCTGCCAGACAGCTTCATCGTCACCCATCCAGTTCGCTTCCTGCCCTTCGGCCAGTAATTGGTGAGATTGGGATAAAATGGCGCCTGCCAGTGACTGACTCTCCAGCCGGGTAACTCCCGCTGTGTCGTAGTGGCGTATACATTGACCGGAGAGGTTATAATCTTTCTCCGCGGTTGTATTCTCAGCCCAGATAAAGCGCTCTGTTACATGGGGAGTATCTTCATCGGAAACCCGTTCGCTAACAGACAACAGACGACCAGGCAAAATGTTGCCTTCATAGAGACGAGTCTGAAGAACACCTGTCGCATTAACAGTCATGACCAGACGGCCTTCAACATCATTTAATGAGATGGTGCAACCAGCATCGACACTCTCTGTCCTCAGGACATTACCAGCCAGATCATGCTGCCAGATAAAATTAGGTTTCACCGAGTCATCGGTCTGTTTTGCATCATATAAGCGTGGGTCAATACTGTGGTTCAGGTGTCCGCGGTTATCATATTGGTGACGGGTGATACGGGTGTCAGTATCACCCCCTACCACAACGCGGTGAAAACCGATATCACGAATGGACAGGCCGCGATTATCCAACACGCTGACTGTTGGAGTTTGGGTATAAAGAGTGGTATCAAACGTACTCATCATATTCCTTTTATTTTGTTTTAAAGCTTCCCTTCCAATGAAATGGAGAAGGATCGCAAGATTGATTTCAGATATGTCAGACGCTCCCACCCTGGCATACCAGTACCACATCAAACACAGAGGCATAACCAAGTTCGGTCAATTTATCGGGCAAGTCGTGGATTGCTTCGGTGCGGGAAATCAGGGGACTGGCGAGTTGATTCATACGAACTCCTGAGTTGAGATTTATCATGAGAAACAGGTTTTTTCGTGCAAGAAAATGATCACTATTGTTCAAGAGAGGTACCAGATTAAACACACACATTAGGACATCAAGTCGTCTGGCCTTCCAAAGACATTATATACAACGACAATGTGTGAGAAAAAATATAATAAATCACAAAACATGTTCACATTAAAAAATAAAATACAAACAATAAAATAACAGCAGGTTTTCTCAAATAATAGTCAGATCGTTTTTTGCTACTTAATCAATATCCATTCAAAGTGCTGACCAAAAGACCAACACTTTGTCATTAATCTGCAAAACAGGAGAATTAGCCTCCTGCACAGGCAAACATACTTTGCTGGTGTAGGTTGTGGGCAAACTGGCAGCTTAAAGTCAGTTCTTTTTTGCTATGCCCCCGAACCAGTAAAGCTTCCCAACGATGATGATGACCGGGCACAAATCCCGTACAAACAAATCCCGCTTGTTGCAAAATTTCCATTGCCTGGAGAGTACCTTCCCCTACCGGAAGTTTCACATATACCAGTTTATGAGCGGGTAGCTCTGCCACCTCTTTTACCCGCTCAGTGGTCTGCTTTTCCACCCACACTTCAAGCCGGCGTCCATGATTGGTCATGCTGATATCGGCATCAACCGACTCTTCCGGTTGTAAAGGCTCTTGACCAAACACTTGAGTCACCGAATTCAGCCAATTTTGCCAACCTGAAGGCCAGTGTAACTTTGGAAAGGGCCAACTTTGCAGAGGCAAGCAACCCAGTACAATGCTTTCCGGATATGTCTGATCAAAGGGTGATGTGACATAATCCGGCAACAATCCTGTGGTATGAAAGCCCAGGTTTTGAGCCAAACGCTGGCTGTGATTATGTGACGATACCTGCTTAATAGTGAGTATGCTTAACCCCATTTCCCTAGCCTGATCACACAAGTATCTCCCCAGTGCAGTCGCAATCCCCTGACCACGCGCCTGTGGGTGCACCGCAATAAGCGCCAGTTCAGCGCTTAACGGACAGCGCTTATCCTGCCATAGCGCCGCATGCCCCAATACTTGCCCATCCTGTACCGCAACGGCAGAATACCAGTGTCTTGCCGCGTTATAGCGGCCAAGCATGGTTGGCAAATAAACTTCCGGGTAAACATAATCTTCGCCGTAAACAGCCCGAAATAAAGCACTGACACCGGTAGAATCCTCTTCCCGGAATAATCGAATCAATGGTGTTACTGGATTTATGCTCATGCTGCCTTCTCTTCAGCACTATAACCACGATTATCAACCACCCGCATCAGCTTACCGGAGCGTGGATGCGTAACCATATTTTCCAAGGCGCAGTAAGTTACCTCCACATGCAACAATCCTTGGCAACATAACTTTGCTATAGCAGGTTGCGCCGCCAGCAACGCCTGATGTACTGATGTTGCAAGTGGCATCGGTGACGAGTCGCTGGCTAACAAGAGTTTTATCTTATCTATACCATCCTGACGGCTCAGTAATAGCTGCCAGGCCAGTATTCCCTCTTGCTGTTGCAGTAAACGGGCAATATGGTCAGGAAAAAGGGATAACGAGGCAACCCGTACCCGGTGCGCACTGCCCGCCCGCCCCTGTAAAGCGAACTTGCGACGCGGCTGCCCAAATTCTTCACACCAACAAGCCAGATCACCAGTAGGATAACGGATAACCGGCATCAGACACCGTTGTAAGTTGGTAACAACCAACATGCCGTTTTGTCCAGGTACAGTAATCGGCTGACCACTCGACTCGTCAATGATTTCAACAATCGTATCCGTATCAAAAACCCGATGTTCACCGTGACCACAATCGGGAGAAGCAGCACCAATGAGACCGGCGTCAACACTGGCACAACCAATTGAACCAATGCGTGCATTGGGGAATACATGGCCCAATAGTGTCAACTGCTCTGGAAACAGACTTTCACCACCGTACAACAGGCGCTCAATACCCGGCATGGATTGCCCGATCTGCTGCAAGGTACTGGCAAAACGTAACAGTTGCGCCGGCACTCCGGCGAGAACGTTAATCCCCAGGCTGACAACCGCGTCAGCCAACGCCCGATCATCCACTGAACAGGAAAACGGAAACTCCACCACCGGCACCGGTGAATAAGACAAAGCACCGTGAATAAACAACAGACTGGTATACAGATCACCGGCAAAAAACAAATTGGCAACGCGGTCATCAGGCTGTAGTTGCTGTGCCAACCCTTGACCAAATGCGCGCACAAAAGCGCGCCATTCATTGCAACTGAACACCGACAACCTACCCTCACTGGTAGAGCCACCGGTTTTGAAAACATGACCTCCGTTGATAGGACCGGTCAACACCGGCCAGTTTTCCAGTAGTTGCGACTGCTGCCAGTAGTCAGCCGGGTTAGTTAATGGTAAATCAGTCAACGCCCAACCAGAGCGAGGTAAATCACAATAAAGATCCCTAAAGAAGGGAGCATGATCGCGGGCATATTCAACCAAATCGTGTAATGATAATGTCATGATTTACTCAAAAAGTAATGATTATGGGTCTCAGGTTCGACTATCCAGCACCAGTGGTGTTTTGCCACTTTGCGGATGACGGCGGAACTGTCCGGCTGACGTAGGGATAATTTCCAGTTGAAGCATTCCACCACTAACAACCTGATTCAGCATTTTATGTTGCATAAGATGCCCGCGAACCTGGTTAACATCCCCCTCAGCTAACACATGGATGTATTCGCCACCACCGGCGTGATTCCCTATCAGCCACTGCACCGGAAACGCCAGACCCGCTGACAATTCGGTTGGATTCACAAAAATAGAACCTACCCGTATCAACACCCCATGACGACCCACCAATTTAAAGCGCGGTGCCGGCAACCCGCAGGCACAAAGACCGGGTAACCAATGGCCCAAATCGCCCAAATCGTAGCGTTGAATTACCTGCCCTTCCCGCGCCAAAGGCGTGAACACTAACCGACCGGTCTCGCCGGGCTGGATCGGCTGATCACTATCCAGAGCCAATATTTCCAGCCACTGAATATCAGATAACAGATGGAATTCCCCATCGTGGCAACAAGCGCAAGCATGGCCCAATGGACCGGCATCAACGGAGCCATAAATTGCCGATCGGATCACCTGAATACCAAAACTGGATAAAAACTGACGACGCTCTTCACTGATATGCTCACCACCAGCAAAAATTTTACGCACACCACCATAAGCACGTAGCGCAGTTTCTTCACGTTCAAACAGTTGATATATAGTGCTTGGCATCCCTACCAGCGTGTTGACCCTCTGAGTAACAATAAAGTGCCTGATTTGGCTAAAATCATCGTTTATCGGGCCTCCCATCGGGTAATGCGGCACAGATAATTTATCCAGAATAGTGAAGAAACTCAGCAGACCACCATACAAATTGCCACCATACAGCAGATTCATTACCCGGTCCTGTGCCGGATCTAAACCGGCGGAAAACAGACCATCCGCTGCTGCCTGCATCTGACTGTGATAATCTCTGTGACTGAAACCCGCCAGTTTCGGCGTACCGCTACTGCCACCGCTGCGGAAAAACAGCTGTGCTTTCGACGTCACCCCATTTTGCTGAAACTTTTCTTTATCCATCACTGGAACCCCGGCCAGCGCTGGAGGATTGACCGCCAATTTATCCAGTGTGACATGGCCCGGCAGTTGTTCAGCTTTCAAGCTGACTGACACACGCCGAGCAAGCCGGGTCAATGCATAAACACCATCATGAGGCTCACCTTCATAGCCGTCGTGCATCGCTCCAGCCTGACATACCCGGCTGACACCTGCTGCCAGCAACTGACGGCTCAACATCGGCAATTCATTTGTTTCGGCTATCAAAGCACAACTTTGCAAATAGGGACGCCACGGCAACAAAATTTCCACCAGTTGCGCACGCGGTGCCGGACGAATTTGCAAGGTACGGTACAGTGGTGATGGCGCAAGCTCCTGACGTTGCACCCAAGCTACCCGCCATCCATCACCCTCTTCTATCGAACCCGTCAAACCAGCAAACGTGTGATCTAACTGCAAAAATGCCATCTGGCTGCTGATTTCAGCCGCTTCCTGTATGTCAGGCTGCAAAGCCGGCCATACCGGTGCCCGTCGTACCAACGCAGCAGCCACGTCACTGGTCACCTCCCGCAAAACGTTCTCGTCGGTGCTGTCTACCAACAAACACTGTGGGCTGGAACAAGCTTGTTGATCAAACCGGCAAACATCATCAGCCAACGCGTCGTAATCAGCATGGTCGGCAGACTGGGGATCCAGATAGGCAAAGCTGATACGATGTCCCCAATCGATCCAGCGGCAACCGGGCCGCAATTGGCTACGGATAGCTGTCAATGCGGTATTACTCCCCCAGGCTGACACAGCATCAGCACACTCCAGCAACGTTGACAGTTGATCAGACGGTAAAGGTAATACGGAGACATAAGGAACCAACTTGCCACTCAGGTCATGGCGCAGGAATTCCGCCAATAACTGTGCATTGAGGCCGTGATCGCTGCTACTGGGGCGTAGCCAGTTAACATTACCTACCAGCAAACTCTCCAGCACAGCCATAAATGGCAGCAACGGAGCATTAGCCGGTGTGATATGCACTACCAGCCCCAGAGGTTGCCAAGTTTCAAAACGAGGCTGTGTATAGTCAAAACGACGCAGGGAAAAGGGTTGTTCGCCCAACTCGTGCCGTAACTTTGCCTCCAGCAAATCACGACGACAAAAGCTGCGTAAAGCTGCGATTGTCGCTGTATCCAGTGCAAGTTCAGAAGCGACAGTATCGAGGCTGTCGGCAAAGCGCCCGGCACAGTCCAATACCTGTTGCACACTTGGGGGGCAAGCCAGCGTATCCGCAAGGTTGCTTTTAAGTTCGGCCAATACAGCGGCGGGCTCCAAGTCAGATATCATCTTGCCATTAACTAAATACATTTCAGGACTCCTTTATCAACTCAGAGGCCGCAATCGCACAGCTGCGGCTTTTACTTGTACCGGCACGACCCAGCAACTCAAACCAGTCGGTAGCCAACCCACAACCACATTCAGCAGCTGAATGCAGCACTGCCAAATCGCTCACCACGATACTGTGTGCCGGGCTAGAGGTGATATAAGGCGATGTCAGATGCAGAAAACCGGGCTTACCATAGGGTTGAACCGCCATATTAGCCGTATCACGAATATAGGCACGGGCATAAGTTGGCACATGAAAATGGTGATGCCGACACTCAACATAAGGCACCGGATGTTCAACCGAACCGTAACCATCCCGGCAACGCTCGTCAAGAATCCCCAGTTGTTCACCCAAACGCTGGTACAACAACGATCTTGGAATAGCTTTATCGGCATGTGTTTTCCAGCCACCCCCTAAAAATACCAGTGACTCAGGATGTAACTGTATCGGCGGCAGGCCCATTTCCTGCATCCGTTCCAGTGCGAACCACAGGAATGCCGGAAAACCCAGCATACGCACCGGCAACCCTTGCACAGCAAACTCCTGCAAGGATCGGATCACACCAAACGGATCAAACTCATTGCTTTTTCCATTGTGACGCAGTGCATAACAGACTTGATTCACTGGCGCATATTTACACAGATACTGATCGGTATAGGCGGTTCCCAGAGTAATCGCTCCGGCGGGTTCATAACTCAACAGCAAATAGTTACAGGGCTGTTGCGGCGTATTCCAGCCGTAATACTCGAAAATGCGCTCAACCATATTCTGGGCCGCCTGTATACTGCGTGTATCGTAACACATACGGCTTTTCTGACCTGTTGTCCCGGATGAGGTCAATTCCAGCGCATCCTGGCCGGTGGTACTGAGCAGCAACTGATGTTTAAAATAATTAGCGAAAATGGGCGGCAAACGCGACCAATCGCTCAGTGTTTCCAGTTTTTGATCATTCAGGCCGTTAGCCTTCAACCACTGGTGATAACCGGGGGTGTGTTCACAATGGTACCGCGTCAGCTCGCACATGGCCGCGTCAAACAATTGATCGCAAGCACTATCGGCACGATAAGGATGATCAAGCGCGCAAAGGGCGTCAACATAAGCAAGAGAAGTCAAAAGTCATCTCCAGAAATAAAGAAAGCAGGGAATTTACTCCCTTAAAATAATAAGTAGTTGCTTCATCATTCGGCAAGTCAAAACCTGAATATCCCGCCGCAGAAAAAATAACGATATGTTGAATACAACGACTTAACCAAATGAAAACAAGTCACCATTTTGGGAAATTAATATTTAAATTTGTTAATTCCTCGAAAAGAAAATAGCAAAATATAACAACGATGATTTAACAAAGGCCAATGTAATAACGAACTTATATTTAATAACCTTATCATCGAATCTAATCATAATTACTTATACGTTAATCGCCCAAAAAACAGTTAAAAACCAACCTATAACATACGAATTTATGAACAATATTTAACATTTAATAAACAAGCAAACATCTGCAATCCCCATGATATTCACACATCATTAGCAGTTAAGGTAATCATCAATAAAGTTATTTATCTAGTAAATATCACCAATAAGGAGAATATCTCTACTATAAATATCACTATTAAATTCAATAGAATAGATTTTTTGTCTTTAACGATTAAGCTATTTCGAGTACAGTATCATATAGTCTATTTCTATCCAGCAATGAAAGATACGCCGAATTACTTACAGCATGATAAGAAACACAGATTCATAATCTGTATTATCGATATGTAAACACTTAGAAAAAAGTAATTTCTGATATGACTAATACCAATCAAATTTTTTAAAAAACATATCAAACCCATTAAAAAAATCAAAACAAAAAACATATTCCTATACACACGATAGAAATCTGCTCTTATTATTAAATACTTTCCTTACTTTATTAATTTTTCACGTTAAGATTTCTCTATCAACAATTATATCTCCTAAACAAGAAATAAAATATTCCAATAACGGCCAAATAAGAATTGCTAATAAGTTATACCATATATATTCATATTTCAATAAAAAAACAAAAAGTTTTTTATGTTTAAATATTAAAAAAACACGAAATATAATACCTGTACTTTAAACATTATCAATATTTATAACTTTATTTTACAATTTAACCCAGAATTACAATCCTATACTATCAATATAGGAAAAATAACCATGGAAAATTAATTAAGATCTACTTCATAATATAAGTATGACCATTAACTTACATTATCCTATGTAATAATTTCATTGCTTTATAAACAAAGAAATGAAAAATATAAAAATAATCTTACACCACAATAATACAATATTAATTACACACAAATTAAAATTATTCATCCCTCTCAAATGCTTTTCAGTAATAGTATCACACGCTTTTAGCGGAGATAGAAGATCGTCAGCCATTGTTTCAAAGTTCATCCCCTTAAATTTTTCATGAACAAAATTCACTAAATCCTTAGATTCTTCATTATTAAAAACAAGCGAATCATTAAGAAAAAAACGAATCTGGAAACCTTACCTTTATCTGCTTCAGGAAATATCTCCAGAGGAATCCTCAACCTTTTTTTTATTACATAATCTGAGTTCAAAATACAGGAGAAAATATCATACGAATAACAATACCATATTTTTTTCTCATCATCGTAAAAAAACCCTGTCCATCAGGATCACTTAATCTTGCATCATCCATTCTTTTCTTATATTCGTTTATTAATATATTCATTATGATGCGCCCATGTAAATTAACTCTTTTTTAGTGATAAATTTATCCTGATTATCAAGCCGATCGAAAATAAATTTATCCATTGCCATCTGATCCGCCTCTGGTATCAAGTAATACATGATATTGGTATACCAATACCAACCCATTTAGATGTCCTCTCATGTTAACAATGTAATATGATTACGTAATATTTTCGTTGCGAAATCAATATTATTTTTAGCTTAATATGATCACTTATGCGCATTATTAGAATAAAAATTGTGAATTATATCAAAAAAAATTTTATTCAATTTAAGGTGGATTGGTTTTATTATTCATTTAAATCAATATGTTATCATGAATTTATTATACCAACGTATATTAATGCAATTTATCTGCTGGTTTAGGAACGCAAAAAGCCTATTTTGCAAGTTCATATTGCCTTCTGAACGGGAACATTTATCAAGCGTATGATACCCGATTTCCGGTGGCAGATAATAAATATCGGATACTATATGATATAACTGATGCATGCATTTGATGTGATTATATTCTGAGATATTTTAGACATCACATTATAAACATATGAGACATAGTCCACCAAAGAAATAAACTAAAACATACCAATTTCGGGCCAAAGTATTCATGGCGCCCTCCCTAGAAATATGGCGGCTGGCTCTAGTTCACCAGCCCCAAAATCAGAATTCACATTAATACTTCAATTCCTTTTTTTTCAATGATCATGAGCAGCTTTAATCCTGCACCAGTAGAGTGTATTTCATCTCTCTCCCATTTCTGAACGCTATTTGCAGACATATTAATAGCAATAGCTAGTGCTCCTTGACTTATATTGTAATGTTTACGAATTTTTTTATACGATCACCAGTCATTACATCAGGAGAAGAGTAATCTTTATTTTCTTTAACCAGTGAGTTAATTTCTCGCATGGTTATGTTCGATACTGTACCAGATTTATGAAAACGTTCAGCCATTTTCTGCATTTTAATAAGTCGGTTATCATTCATCACATATTACCTCTATTAATAAACCATACAATAAGTTATCTTCAATATTTTTATCACTGATATTAAGAAGGTCTTTGGCTAGCAACTTATACATTTTCAACAAGTTATCGGGAATTTCTTTTCCCGATTTTGCTACATTTTTTTAAGCCAACCGTCAATAGAAATCATTTTATCATGATACCTGAATGCAACAACAGAACGAGCGCTACCACTTTTCCCTGCTCTCCCAAAAGCGATTCTTTTTTTAAAAAGATTACCGCCAAGATTAGCGTCTACCAATCCCCCTATTATTTCTCTGGCAGATTGACAAATATCTTTATTAGTCAATAAATTATCTTCCATGAAAACCGAAAAATCATCTGTGGCAAAAATTCTCATTTCCGTAAGCCGAACAAAGTTTTATATAGTAATATTTACCATAGTAAATATTACTATCGAAAATACATCCAGTTACGTTTCGTTAGCAGTAGGTGAGACTACATCCATCCAGACTTTCACAAACCAATTTTCATCAGAAATAGTATTTTTCAGGTTCTCACCGGTAATTTCAGTCAGCTAGCCCAAAAATCACCAGCTCGATTTCCTGTAGCATTCAGGTAAAACATAATGACGATATACTTTACATTCCGTATTTTTGCGCTACTATAAAAATATATAATTTTCTCTCCGTGCTTATAAATATAATTAAATTATAAACAATAAATTACCCAGAACATTCATAAAATGTCGTGGCGAATAAATTCTTTAAGAGAAACTTATCCAAATTAAAATAATGAAGTATAAAAATATATTTACTTTGTATCTATTTTAACTGTAACTATCGTCATGACTATTGAATTTATAGCAGTAAAAATAGAAGTTCCAGAGAAATTATGGTTATTTCTATGATTATCAGTAGCTTTATCTATTAGTTCAGGAGCCTAAGATGAAAGAAATTGAGAAAAAAGAAAAAGGTAAAATGCTTGGCGTCAATAGACATTCCTTCTTCGTCGTTAATCTAACCAATAAAATTTTAACAGGTGATGTGTTTTGGAGTAACTCTACAAATACGAGTGCCATAAATGTCAATGGATTATATCCCGCAACAGCGTCACTTCTTCAAGAATTCTATCCTGAAAGCGGGAAAACAGATTATTGGCGATGGACTGAAAAAGGAAGGAGATATCAATTAGATTGTTATGACAATGATACATATGTTACCGTTGTCATTAGCGATTATGGAATTGGTGTATTACCTTCTGGAAGCAGCCCAGACACATGGAAATGGTAGCTTTCTTCCACTAAATTATTTATATAAAAATAATCATGTGGAAAATACAAATTTTAGTCTCTGCCTTAAGATATAAAATAAAGCTGGTTCAATAAAAACTATAATTTTTATTGAACCAGCTTAAAATATGATAACCAGGTATTCCGGTATATAATTCACCTACGTTAACGCCTCATATTTATTTAATAAACCTGATATTAAATCATAATTTCAAGGGAATACTCTTTCATCAATTGCCCCAGATTACCAAATCGTGATTTATCCTGACATTCACAATCGGCGCTCCAGGGCTTGCTTTTCCCAAGAATCGTTCTTGCTTCTGGACTTAAGCAAACAAAATCAACTTTCGGTAAATCCGACAAAACAACTAAAATTTTTAAGCCTACAGTTTAAATGAAAGCAAAAAATTTAGATAATCATCAGAGCCAACTAAAGCCACAAATATATGTTTGCAACTAAATACTCAATAAAAATAGCTCTCACTCTTGCATTAGATAAATATCCATATAAATTGTTTAATAATAATCATTTATCAAGATAAATAACGCTCAGATAATCCTTCTTTCTCTCCCCATTTTTTTAACAATAATATTCGATCTTGTATATATTTTTCTGGTAACACTTCTAATTTCTCTATTTTTTCTACTTGTAACTTGATAAATTCATGACTAAATTCACACCAAGAAACTAAAAAAAATTCGTTATTGAAAAAAATCGACAATGGACAGGCAGTTTTCACTATACGTGAATTATTTAAATCAAAGAAAGTTATCACTATCTTTTCTTTATGATATATCGCTTTCCTAATATCAGATAATATCGAATTATTATCAGTAGCTTTATTATAACCTTCTGTTTTTACAAACATTGGCGAACAATATAGTTGAGCGCGCTGTTCTTCGGGAAGTACTGCCGCGATCTTGGATATAAAGCTATGAGCAGATTTAGCCAAAACAACATCATTTTGTTCAATAACCCATTTATTACCTAAAACTAAAGCATCAATTTCATCCATTGTAAACATTAAAGGAGGTAACATAAAACCCGGTCTTAATGTATAACCTAAACCTGGTTCACCTTCTATATTTGCTCCCTGACCATTTAACAAAGCAATATCTCGATAAAGAGTCCGCAAACTTACATTTAAATCGCTAGCCAGTAACTTACCGCTAACAGGATATCTTCTTTGTCTTAAGTATTGCAATAATGCTATGAGTCTTTCGGTTCTTGACATTTCCGCACTCCTAATTTTAATAAAAAATCAAATAGGAAAATCTTTATTAAATAAATAATATTGAGTTACTAACCAACTATCAAATAGAACTATTTACTCTTAGTCATTGATTAATTGAACAATGTCGAGACTTCTATAAAACCATCAACTGGAAATCTTATATTTAATATAGTTCTCAATTATCTGAGTTAACGAAAATAATATTTTTTTCCTTTCATAATTACTCTACCCTATCAAGAGTGAATGCTCGATACATTACATTGAAGCATGGTAGAGGTAAGTGTCGAATCATAGAGTAAACATTTAAAATATATATATATTGATAATCAATACAAAAAATAAAACTAACCTTCAATAAGTAAACTTACTATGTATTGACAATATAAGAAAGCTTAAATTTTAAAGTCAAACTTCATGCTACCAATCAATATTTAAGCAGAAGGAATAATGAACTTATTATTTCGACATTTCACTTCGTAATGTTTATGAAGATGATTTCATTTTATGACTTACAGTAAAGGAGCAATACAACCAAAAGACATAACTAAAATAAGCTTTACCTTCATGTTCATTGAAAAAAACATTATTTAGGTAAGATAATTAATATTTATTTAATTTAAATTTTCATTTGGCATAAAACACCTAACTTTAGAGGATGATATTATATAAAATATACTATTTTATTTTCCATCCTTTATAATAAACAGCGAACCAAGACAGTACTTAGGCAAAAGCGTTAACTTTTGAACACACGTTAATGCAGCAGCTCAAAGGGCAAGAAAAACAAGTCATCCTCACGTATTATATGTACGATACGGATCCTACGCGCTGTCCGTGTTCACTATTCATTTATAATAACGGCCTGCAACAATTATATCGACTAAAATAGGTGCTAAGTGTAAAATAAACTAACTTTTCTTAGCACCGTTTAGTCTGAATTGTTCATTAACCCAATCTAAGACTTGTATCATATACTCGTTTATTTTATTTAAACAAACATGAGCTTCTGATTCATAACATAATAATTTATGATCATCTCCCCATAAGTGGTCTAATTCTCTAATCTTATCAATTAAAAATATATCATCCAATGCGCCATGAACAGTAAAAACCTTTGTTTTACAAGTTAAAGATACGTCTAATTTTATTTCATCAAAAAGAGACTGCATATGATTATCTTGCATAAAGGAAAACTGAAAATCTGCTTTAAGTCTTCTGGGTAATTTATCAAAATCTGCTATTTCAGGTCCACCAGATAAATTAACGATACAGCAAAATTTGTCGCCAATTTTTTGTGCAAGACGTAAAGCAAAATAACCTCCGAAACTAATTCCTAAAAAACAGAGAAGGCCACTATTAATCCTAGCATCATCTTCTAATAATTTAAGTATAGAGGTAACATATAATTCCATATCAATAGCCAACGGCGATTTCCCAAGGTTTATTCCTTGCCCTGGCCCATCAAATATAGCTACCGCCATACCTTTTTCCAAGAAAAATTCAGCCAAAGATAATATTTCTATTTCAGTCATTGAATCCAATCCATTGGATAAAATAACACAAGGTAAAGGATTATTCTCTTCTTCTTTATATCCTTTAGGAAATATAAGGAAGAATGGCATATGAAATTTATCAACAATAATATACTGATGCTCAACCAGCAAATCACTGTATTTTATACCGGATAAAAAACATGAGCGAATATACTCTCTGAGCTGGATCTTTCTGCTTTTATCACTGAAATACATAAATTCAGCCCAATGATAACAAGCAGCAGCACTCTTCAGAGCACGAACGTAACTGACTTCATTTTTGGCAGAATTAGCGATGCTGATATAATTATCACCCACTTTTGACCAATTAATCATCCACTCATGCCAGAACGCTTCAGATGATAAATCTAAGTTTTCCTCCTGAAAATGACTCAATGCCTCCACCACATCTCCCCAATGAACCTGAGGCGCATATTGAGAATTTAGGAAAAACAGTCTTGGCATAAAATAACCACAAGTAGAAAAAAGTGCTGCCGAAATTCTATTGGGTTTATTCTTATTATTCATTGTATTTTCCTTTAATTTACTAAATACGAGCGTCTAACCACTCTTTACAGGCAAAAACCATTTTCTTACTATTTTCTGAAATAGCATTCTTCACTATTTCTTGTTGTCTTAATTTATCTTCTGTACCAAACTTAATTGCACATGAATTATGATCTAACTCAACACTATGATTAGAAACAACGAACGAACCACTTCCGCTGATAAATATACGCCATGAACCGCTATGAGATTTTAATACTAATGGAGGCTCTGGTTGAAAATATTCAATCGATAAACTATCTCTATCGCAGAATCGTATGCTACGGAAAGTCTCATTTCCATTTGGCGTTGACACTTCCATATTAAACTCTTGGTGCCTATCATCATTGTAGATTATTTTCACTGAATCACAATGAGGTAATATCTGACTCCAATCGTTGATATTTAAAAAGATATCGTAAACATCATCAACTTGATGAGGAATATAATATCCTGTTGTAAAAGTTAACAAATCTGATTTTTTATTACTTTCTGCCTTATTCTTTATACTATCCATCTCCATTTGAGTATTGTCATCAATAAATGAGATAATAAAGAAATTAGCCTGATCATGATTATCAACATCATCAATAATACCCCCTACATCATCTAATAAAGACCAATTCCTTTGTACTGTCAGAAGACAACGTTGATCATTAATAGGAATAACTTGCCATCTCCCACTCATTGCCTTTAATAATGGCATAGGTTTAGGCAGGATATAATCAATTCTATAAATAGAATCAGAATAATATCGTTGTGTTTGCCAGCTTACTGTTTTATTATTTTGTCTTGCTTTAATTTCAACAAGTTCTGAATCATCTGTTTTATTTAATACTTCAGCCCCTTCACAAAATGAGAAAATATCTGGCCAATAAGAGACATCTTTAACCAAAGTATATACATCCTTTGCCGGCATCTCACATATCATTGAATGAGTCAGATTTCCGTTTAATTTTTTCCCCGACCATTCATTTGCTTCTACAATATTCTTTATATTATTAAGTTCTTTAACTGAATTAATATCAATTCCTTTACTAATAAACTCATGAGCCTGCTGCGTTGTTTCAACACCATCAACTAATCCTGTTATTTCTGGCTCAATATCATAATCATGCTCTAACATAAGCATACATTGTTGAGAATTGATCTTAATAACCCGCCATGACGTTTCCATCTCTTTGACTAATGTCATTGGCTTGGTCAGTTTTGATTTTATACTGAATGTTTCTGTATAAAATTTACGCTCTGATACCCACTGCATGAGGACACCGTTAATTAATGCCTTAACTTCTATTTTTTCACTGTCTTTATCTCTAAAGATAACCTTCACTTCCTGACAAGGCTCAAATATTTCTGGCCACTTTTCAGAATTAACAATAACTTGATATACCTTTTCTGTTTGTGTATTACAGATGATTGAATGTGCTTCTGAATAATTCATTATTGATTCCTCAATTTAAATAATTTTTTAGGATCGATTGACTTAATTAACGCTGATTTTAATATCTTATCATTATGGCTTTTCGGAAAAGACTCACCAGTAATATAGAACCAATCAGGCCATTTTTCCTGACTTAATTTAGCACTCAGAAATGATGAAAGAATATTTTCAATTTCAGGTAATGATTTCTTCGATATATCTCCACTCATGCAAGCAACAGGTTGGTTAATAGCCACACCATTTTCATGGAAAGAAAAACCAACAACAGTAGCAACATTCACATCGGGTACTCTTGATAAAATAGATTCAACTTCTTCAGGGTAAATCCTATGTCCGTTAGCACTCATAAATGTATTTTGCTTACGTCCCTTTAAAATTAAATAATCATCGTCATCGATATAACCTAGATCACCGGTAGCAAACCACTCATCAGGAGAAGTGACTTTCCCAGAAATCACATCATAATACCCTTCCATTATACTTTTACCTCTTAGTATAATTTCTCCAATATTATCAGATGAGCCGGTTATGGGTTTAATAGCAACTTCCAATGTATTATCAATCTTCCCAACACAATAAACTGAGTCGAGATATCTTTTATCACGATGATCTTGCTCATCCACCCAGCAGAACGGACCATAAGTTTCACTTAATCCGTATCCCTGCATCCATTCACAACCTATTAATTTACGTCCTTTCTCAAGGACACTAGGCGGCATAGCCGCAGCCCCATAAGCAACAATGTGTAAGCAAGTTAGATCGATATCATGTTCTTCTGCCGATTTAACAAATAATTTCATCGACTCTGGGCGTAACATAATATGCGTAATTTTATTGCGGGAAATATAAGCAGGCCATTTCTCTATATTCCTGTCTTCTGGTATAAAAAGTATTGACTGATGTAATAATGCACCGAAAGAGAAAATCACGCCGGTAGTATTATTCAATAAACCTGACATGAATATTTTAGCATCCTGAGTAAACTTTAATTTTTCTGTTACTGTGCAAATTCGCTGGCATACTAAGGATTCTGAAATGCTAATTGCTTTCGGTTTGCCAGTACTCCCACTCGTGAAAAGCACAATAAAGTTAGCAATAGATTGTGGTGAATAGGTAATAACTGGGGTTTCTTCTAGATCATTAGCGCTGATCTCATGATCTGAAACATCAATAACATTAATGCCATTTTCTTTTAATTTTTCGACAAAATGTTTATCTTTTTTAAGATAAACGACAAAATCGTATTGGACTTCATTGGTAAAATTGATCCATTCATCAATTGTCGCTGATGATAAATTATAAGGCATTAACAAATGCAATCCCATAGCACTGGCCGCAGCCAAGAAGAAAATGCCTAATTCATCATGTTCGAATATAACGATAACTTTATTATCTTTATGAATTCCTCTATTTCGTAAATCATCAATTAAATGGGAAACAGAAAGTATTACCTCTTTTCTTGTATAATGAGAATCCTTAGTGATAATACAATCATCATTTAAATTATCACGTTCTGAATGTAACAACATAGAAATTAGTTTCATTTCTGCTTCCCTTTGATCAACAGTTAATTTTTATCACTTAAATTTGCTGAGACGAAATCAAGAACAGCTCTTCCTGTTTCCCAATTACCGAATTGACTTTTGGTCACAGAAATACCAAATTCTTTCCCAATTTCTTTTGCTAAATCAGCTAATTCCGTGGAATCCATATCATAAGCTTGAGCAAGATCTGCATCCATATTGAAATCATCAAAATTAATATTAACAAAAGATGATAAAATAGTTTTTATTTTTATTTCTGTATTGTTACTCATATATTTCACCCGAATATTTAAATATTTTAGAGATTAAATAGCTGAAAAACTCAACGCACATACATGACCTTTGTTACTGAGACGCTGAATGACTATTTGATTAGTATTTGAAAGTTCATTTATTGTAATAGGCTGCTGTTCTCCATTATTTTCTGACAAGAATGATGAAGCCAGGACTGAATCAATCACACCACTGACCGAAAATTGATTATTTAAATAAGGTCTCAGATTTAAAAAAGATGTTTTTATATCTTTATCTAAAAATACTTTACTCGTCATTTCCTTTTCGTCATCATATATTCCGTCCATAATAAATGCAGAATTCTCATTATGGCTGAATAGTTCAGCAGTATATTCCAAGGTGTCACTTCTTGTATTTTTATCAGGTGAAAAATAATCAATAAAGCCGGTTAATTCACACAATATCGAAGCGCCACGTTCTAAAGCGTGCTGCATTTCTTCTATAACCATAAATGCAGCACCTTCCGAGAAGTTTTCGGGTAATTTCTTGCCAAATATTTCAGAGTTTCTCTGCGTTGATCTCTGCTCCAGTAAATTTTTAACTAATGGGCTCGAAAGATGTTCTGACGCACCACATAACATAACTTCCGCGACACCATTAGAAATAGCTTCAGCCGCATAGCCTATTGCTTGTATTCCCGCTACATCCGATGTAGAAAACGTTTTAGATTGTGCACTAAAACCATAAAGAAGTGATAATTGCCCCTGGAGTGCAGCAGGAAACCATGCCGTAGCGACATAAGGCCCCATTCCCTGAATTCCTTCAATATGGAGCGCTTTAACTTCATCTTCAATATGTTTCCATCCACCAAAGCAATTTCCAACATATATCCCGACGCGATTAGGATCAATCTTGTCTAAATCTAATTTACTCTCTTTTAATGCCATCTCGACGGCGACGATGCCATAAATAGAAAAGTCATCAATTTTGCGCTTTAAGCGATTATTGATATATTTTTTTTCATCGGGATCACTCAATGTCCTTATTACAGGGTTTGAGTCCATATTATTTATTGAATTTTGACCCAATAGTTTCTGAATCAAATTTGACTTGATGGATGTAACATCCTTGCCATCAGGATGTATTGCACCAACACCGGTAACAACAACTCTTCTACGCATTGTTAACTGCCCTCATAACAATAACACTGTGAATACCGGAAAAACCACTGGATAATTTTAACGCGGTGTCAATCGGATATGCGCAACCTTGATTAGGGATATAATCTAAATCGCAATCAGGATCCGGGGTTTGATAATTAATTGTTGGGTGAACATATTGCCTTTCTATTTCCAGGCATAATGCAACAGATTCTATCGCATTAGCGGCAGCTAAAGCATGACCTGTCATTGACTTTAATGAGTTAATTGGAATATCAAATGCTTTTTCCCCCAAAATAAATTTAATTGCATTTGATTCATTAATATCATTTTGAGCCGTAGAACTTCCATGCGCACTAATATAATTTACTGCTGATGGGGCAACCTTGGCATCTTTCAATGCCATATCAATGCATCGTGCCATTGCCAATCCATCAGCGGGCAAATCCGTCATATGATAAGCATTATTGACTGATGCATACCCCACTAATTCAGCATAGATATGTGCTCCACGCTTCTTTGCATGTTCATAAGACTCTAAAACTAATATTCCACACCCTTCTGCAATAACAAATCCATCACGTTCAAGAGAAAAAGGACAAGTTGCCGATTGCTGATTTTCCAACTCTCTTGATGACAACGCCCCTAAGGCCTCAAAAGAGCCAATAGACAGCGGACAAAGCGGAGCTTCACTTGCGCCAGCCAGCATGACATCCGCTCTTCCATTACGGATATGCTCAAGAGCAATACCTAAAGCATCAAGTCCTGCCGCACATCCCGTTGATATATTACTCACCGACATGGATGCACCATATTTTTTCGCCACAGAGGTTGCCGCAGAGCTGAAATCAAAGCTATCGTAATCCTCTTGTTGAATTAAATCAGGGCTGATCTCTTCTTTGCCTCCATTGGTAATTCTGAGCAAACACTCTTCCATTCCAGCAGCATCAGCAATAGCGGTTGCTATTGCAACACCAAAACGTTTAGTGTCAATTTCTGAAGACATTAACTTTGCATCTTGCATTGCCATCTCGGACGCATCCAAAGCAAATTGCAGATATTTATGCTCACTTTGCAAAACAAACTCTTTGTTATTGTTATCGACATCAGCATCGGTATCGCAAACTTTTCCTATAGCTCCGCTTTTGAATCCGAATCTATTTCTTCCCCATTCATATTCACTGATCCCCGATTTCCCGTTATGAATATTGTCCCAAAATTCATTAACGCCAATACCCGCAGGCGAAATAACACCTAACCCTGTCACCACCACTCTCTGCGCTTGAGATTCATTTCTGTTATTTATTATCACAATAGTTATCTCGATAGAAATAGAATACAGACTTATTCAGGTAAGTTTTATTCACATAAAATTTACCCATTTTTATTTAAGAAAATCCCTATCTGAAAGTAGTTATCTCAAACTACTTTGATTAGCTTTAAATTAATATTTGTCATATATATATATTTGTTCTTTATCTCCTAACCAAAACTCTTGAAAATGAGCACCAGGCCCAACTTACATATCAATTTGCTTCTCTCACCGACTTCCCATCTGCCAAACATACAAGAATGGCATGAATACCCCAGATTAAACCAAATTGAGTTAACTCCATTCGATCTTTATGTAGAATAATCCAGCCTTTTTCTTAATCGCTAAATTTATCCTCAAAAACCATCCAGAAAGGAGATGACAAATTTATTACAATAAAGCTGATATAGCTGATCACAATAAAACACAGCAAAGATAATCTATTTTCCGCTTCTTTATAATATACTCACAACGCATTCAGTTTTATCAGTCAGTTATACATTATTATCAAATATTGCAACAACTCGACTCCATGAAGCATCCGCTTTCTCTAATTTTATTGGAAAACAACACACTTTAAATCCATAAGGTTTAGGGATACTGTTTAAATTACAGAGTCGTTCTATTTGCAAATAAGGATGATCCCGTCCGATAAAATGAGAAGGCCATAAGCAAGCTTTATTCCCCGTCTTTTTATAATCGTTAATCATCGCTATAAAGGGCCGATCAAAACTGAATGCATCTGTTCCAATAATCTTTACGCCTTGCTCTACTAACCATTGAACAGCACTGCTTTCAATAGCTCTATAGTGAGTAAAATAGGATTTTGAACCTACTAATTTATCAGCGCCAGTACTTATAAGAACAATATCATTTTCTTTTATTTTATAATTGATTTTCTTTAACTGGTTTTCTATCGCCTGTTTATCAATTAATTGATCATTTTGGCTAAAATCAAGTAATACACCATAACTATAAAACCAGTCTAAAGGAATATCGGTAATTGTTGCCGGCTGCTTTTGCCCTTTACGCCACCCATAGTGATAAGGTGCATCAATATGCGTTCCGGTATGAGTTGTCAGTCGATAATACATAAGTGATAATCCCATATCATCAGGGAAATCACGATGATCAATTATCCACTTTTTGCGTTTGAAGAGTTTTATAAAGACTCTTTTCCACCATGAACTGGTATGGAAATACAAATAACTCTCACCTAATTTATTGGCACCTTCTTTATGATCGACTATTTCCCTCGTGACTTTTTCAGGCTCCCAAAAATCACTATCTATAGGAACACTTAAATCAATAATATTATCCATCTTTGTTCCTTATAATTTCAGAGTAATTTATTCTCTTAATATTCGGAGTGGGAATTATCTTCTTTTGAGACAAAGCACAAACAAATTCCTGATGATGAATTAGCAATGTACTTTCCTCCAGTTCTCTCATATTTTTCACAGAAACAGCACTATTAACCAATAGCTCTTCATGCAAAGTCGAAGCAAATAATTTAATATATGCTTCAAGTCTAACCCAATAATATAATGATATTAAACAATAATAATTTTTAAACCCGGGGCTGACACCTAATGATTGTTTTAACATGATACCTTTCATATATTCCAGTTTTTCATCCTTAATAAAATACTCAACAATTTCTGAGATTTTTATCTTAGAAGGAGTGACTTCAATATCAACACCCATCTCTCTTGAACTAAGGCCAATAGCACAATAGTTTCCTGAGGCACTCAGTGAAAAATAGTATTTGAAGTCTTTCTCCGTGGATATATAAGGTTTTCCGTTATCATTCGTTATTATTTCATAATCCGATAGATATTGATTTAAAACATAACGCAATGCAACCCTTCTAAATATAAACTTTTTTCCTCTATCCGCTAAACAGATCTGATTATAGCGAGCAATATCATAACCATAAACTAACTGCTCAATAGACGCTAAATCAATATCATCAATTTTTACAATCCAAAGATCAAAAAAATCAGATGATAAAGAGATATTTCCCATGATTAGTAATTACCTAATCCACCACACACATTAAGCGCCTGAGCGGTTACAGCCCCAGCGAGCGGAGATGCGAGATAAGAAACCATTTCAGCAACTTCATTAGGTTCAACATATCTTCCGATAGGAACACGTTCTTCTACTCTTCTTTTCGTTTCTTCTTTATCAGTACCCCAAATCTTGGCGTAATGTTCTCTGACACGCACGGCCATGTCGCTTTCAACAAACCCAGGGCAAACTGCATTAACGGTGACGCCTGAACCATTACGCGCTAATTCAAGCCCCAAGGATTTGGTAAGACCGACAACACCATGTTTAGAGGCGGAATATGGCGTACCATAAATAACACCTTGCTTACCGCCGGTTGATGCAATATTGATAATTCTTCCACCCGATAGCATTAGCTTTCTTGTCAGAACTTCATGTATGACAAAGTAAGTGCCATTTAAATTAACGTTTATTACATTTTGCCAAGTTTGAGGACTTATTTCAGCGGTAATTCCACCACCGGAAATACCTGCACAATTCACTAGTACGGACAGCTTATTATTTTCAAGCTCAAGTTGATCAAAAGCTTTGTTGACATCTTCATGATCAGAAACATCACAAACTATTTTTTTTGCAAATTGATTACCATATTTATTACGTAGCTTACTAATTGCATTATCGAGACGATCAGGCGTGCGTGATAATAATATTGGCTCAAAACCATCCTCAGAGAGTTTTTCTGTAATTGCGAAACCAATATCTCCTGTCGCACCAGTAATAAAGGCATATTTCATCTGAATTATTCCTATCGTTATTTGTATTGTTTTTATTTACAGAAACTACGACTACCGCTTACATGTATTATTCATAGATTAGTGACAATTTCTGTCAGCATTAACAAAAAATATTCATAATACCTCATTTAGATAAATAATATATTAATGTTACATTTACAACAACTTATAATATCATTGTATTTTATAACATCACTATATAAAGCCATCATGTTTTTTAAAAAAATAGTCTTTTAGAGTTATGTTTCACTATTAATTAATACTTATATTCATAGGAATATAACCATTTAATCTAAAAAACAGGTGATGCAAACCAATATCCCGCATATAAGTATTGGTTATAAAAGATAAAAAATTAGGGGAGGCACTACTTAGAAATGTTATTTAATCGAGGATCAAATAAATGGTTAGTGATAATCACACTATTTAAGAAAGGTCGAAAACCAGGATGCTGCGGATTAACAAGTAGGTTATTCTCTTGCGAAACGACAACGGAAGGTACAATAAGACCTACAGAATCGCCGGAATTCAGCCAATTATACCCCAGCGTCCGAGTATCATCAGGTATATACCCTATAGATTTCAAGATGCATCGCGACGGCAAGGGAGCGAATCCCCGGGAGCATAGCTAACTATGTGACCGGGGTGAGCGAGTGCAGCCAACAAAGAGGCAACTTGAAAGATAACGGGTATAACTCTCTCGTTCCACAGACGTTGGTAACCCTTTTCTGAGTTGAGAGACAAGATTCGGCCCACTGCTCGCATTAAAACCAACAATGCGCTAAAGTTGATCGCTTACCGATTATAGTGCCTCTGTAAAAACATAGCCTGCTGACTATATAAAATATAGTCAGCAGGCATAGAAAACCCCACTGTTTTTTCAGCGGGATTTTTATGAAAGTCATTAACCTGACAAGATTTCCCATCAAAATACTTCAGCTTTTATTTCGATGACAAATACTCAGTTTCTTAATCTATGTGATTTTTATTATTTAATTGACAGAAACAATAACCACTCCTTCATTATAACTAGATTCAAAATTCCAACCGAGCCGACTTAGCATATTGAATAATTTACCAATAGTGTAGTTTTCCAGCTTACTATTAATAATTTCGCTCATTCTTGGTTGGGTAATAAGAGATGAACACTACTTCCCCTTTAACTGTACGTCTAAAAATTTAGCAATATCAGCATTAATTATTTGGTGAACAACGTGCCGATCAATACCTGGTGGATCTTGGCACAATTCTGGCGCATCTTTAGTCCGATTAATAGAACATGGTGCAAGAAAGACAAAATGACCGGCCCCAGGAATCATTCTAAATTCAGGTGATGATGGCAACTCGCGGGTAAGCGCGATTGAATTATATTCATTATCAAGCTGATGATCTTTCTCTCCAACATAAAGAAAAATTGGAGCATGGATATTTTTTACTGATTCAGTCGAAAAAAAGACACTTAATGGTGCCATCAAAACAAATGCACTGATACGGGGATCAGACTTAGGCAAAATATCAGGACGATCATTTCTGATCTTTCCTTCACTTTCACAAACATCGTCATCTAATCTAGACGAGCAATATTCCTCAAGGCGTTGAAAATCCGCTCGTGCGCCTGCAAGAAACAGCCCCGTTCCCCCACCTGCCGAGAATCCAACAAAGCCAATTTGGTCACTGTTTATATAGGGTGCTAAGAATGGCTCTGCTAAAGCGGCTGTGATGGCGGCAGAGACTTGTAGAGGGCGACCATAAATGGTACTCGTGGCCCCAATACCGGATGCATCTTTATAATTATCTCCTGGATGTGTAAGAGTCATAACAATGTAGCCTCTTTTAGCAAGATAACTGGCAAGGTCATGATGTCCCCACAAGCTTCCTAAATTACCATGGGAAATAACAACAAGAGGGTATCGACCTGACGTAATTTTAGCCGAACTAATTGCTAAAATATCGACAGACCCAACAGAGCTTATTCCTTTTCCTTGTGTTGAACTGGGATAAAAATAAGTAACCTCCATCGGATGATGGTTCACGGGATCAAGAACGACAAACCGCTTAAATCCTGCATTTAAGTATTCCTCTGCACAAACGGAGATATTACATCCGCCAAAAATCAACAAAATAGACAAAGTAAGAAATAATTTCATTTTTACTCCAGAAAAACCAAAGATTAAGATAATAAACGCTATAACCAAGCCCGGTATGGCTAAACCTCAAATTACCAAATAGTCATTTCTTCCACCACCCTTAATCGTCTCCATTACTTATTTCATCCACAATGCCAAAATATCAGATATGCCCAACAATTCAAACTCCCATCCTTATCTCTGCAACAAATAATAACGATTAAGTAATTGACCAAAACGGGAATCAATTTCCATAAGTAATGCCAGGGAGATGACGCCGTCTTTTTGTTATTCCGCCAGTTGTCGCAGCAATTGTTCCAATGGTGATTTACCCATCAACAATTACCGAATGGCGAATACTATAGATTTCAATTGATAACCTGTGAGATAACGACCACGTTTTTCATCCAATGTGTCGAGTTTTATATATAATAATCTGTACAAATAAGTATGTTTTGTGCAGGTTATTTTTGTCATACATCATATATAATGAATACGCATTCATGTATACGCTACACACGAGGAATCATTTATTTCCCCCATTTTTTGCCCAGATTCGTTCTTTATTACAAAGAAGAATAAATGGAACGGCTTAATGGAATAGGTTATTTAAGACAGTAAAATGATTTCTACGCGTATCGGTATTTTGATGATATAACCGTTTACTCGAACAGAAGCCTGCCTGATAATCAATGATCGGGATCATCAGCAGGAAAATTAAAGATACTAAACAACACGCGGAGAAATATTTTTGTTCCAACGAATGTATATGGACACAATACCTTATCCGATATATTCAATATCTTATAATTAGATGCTATATCATTTTCAGGTCAATATTATTATCATTAAGTTCTAAAGTCAGCACCTTATTACCTCCACCTCGATTACTGCCAGGGATCTCTAATGCATCATCATAATTGAATGCTCTATTTAGAGAATACTTAACAGCATTTTCATTTGGTGGATTCCAATAATCCTGAAATATCCAAACATCAATTTCAGATTTACATTCTCTTCCAGTATAGAGATGAATTGCCTTATTCGGCTCATACTTATCACCTATCCAGGGAGCCCATAAATCACCATGCCATTCAGACATCTTATCCACAGAAAATTTTTTTCTGGCAATATATCCATGCTCAATGACAAATATGCAAGGCGTTTTATTATAAATTGATTTAATATTTGTCACTCCCGCAATAATATTGACAGCTGGTTTGTTCCTAGTGTCAATTAATTTCTTTTCCATTTTATTCACCTATGTTAATTAATAAGTTCAATAATAATCATGATAGGATTTCTACTAGCTTCATCCTTTCGCACACTCTCACCCAGCATTGGCCCAAATTATTCTCTAATGATAATTTCCTCCAGTGACATTATACTTTCAACAAAATTCCATTTTTATTAATCACGTCAATGATCTTATATCAATGATTAGCCTTAAACTTAAATATAGCTCAAAACTGCTATTTTACCATTAAGGCTAGATCACATATTTATCGTTGTTTTCCTTTAACTATTACTGTAAGAGTTATTCATTAAACTCTTAGCATCTCTTTTCAACACTTGAGCTAATTTTCTTACATATATAGGTAATATTAGAGCGCTAACCATAGACAATATGAAAATAGGCTGTACGCTCTCAGCAGTAATCGCTTTACCGTTTAAAAAGATGGAGGAGAAAAAGAACACAACACCGGCGCCCAGATTGGATAACGCCATCTGAAGAGCACCAAAACCTGCACGATTCTCAGGCGTCGAAGCATAAGAAGCGAGCACGTTGGCCGCCATAACCTGCACATAAGTCGCGAACATAAAAAGAGCAAAGAATATATATCCATTCATTTTCCCCATCAATCCCAGAAGAATATTAACAATAAATAAAGCCGCCGCCGCGATGGTAATTTTCTGAGGAGGATATTTATCACAAAGCTTTCCGGTTAAATAAGTTCCCAACCAGGAAGCCAGACCACCAATAAAGAATACCAGTGAAACCCGCTCTTGCGGAACATAAAATACATCGGTTAATAGCGGAACAAGTATCGGAATCAGCATGAAGGGACTAAAGTTACTGACACCACTTGCTAACCCAGCCAATGCTATTTTTTTTGTCAGCACAATTTTATTCTGGCTATTCTTTATCTTCTCAGCGCCTGGAATACAGTAGAGGATCAGAGGTAAACTCACGATGCATAAAATAACAATCAATAAAAAAGGAATTTCCCAAGTAAAACTCGTCGCCAAATATAAACACAGCGGCATACCTAAAATACTCACGAATGAAAAAGACGAAAACGCAATCCCCAGTACCCTTCCCCGCATATTTTCCGGAGAATTATTCAGTAAGATCCCAATTCCTACCCCCAATGTCACACCACCAAATAGACCAGCAACCATACGCAGCAGAATAAGTTGGTATGGCTCTGAGGAAAAAATTGTCAGGAAAGTAATCAGACCGAGAAGTAACGTGTTTAAAATGAGAACCTTTCTTTTATTAAAGCGATCGAGAAAGAAAAAGGATGCCAAACCAGAAAAGACTGAGGCGAGAACATAAGTACCGGCAATCACTCCCGCCATAGTCACAGGCATGTGAAAATCATCACACATATACACAAAAAGCGGAGTCACCATCATGTACTCCAACGCATTAATAAACTGAACTAATGCGACAACTATCGCAATAATAACTATCTGATTATTTCCAATTAACTTTGACATTATGAATTCCAGTTGGTGTAAATTTCATCTATGTAATGAGCAGCTTACCTCACGTACAAATTAAAAAAAAGCGCCGTGTATCATTGCAGTGAGTCCTTAATGTGACCAAACTTCTGAAACAAAGCCGAAGATTACAAAACAGAATAATCAAACAACGACAATTTTAGCGGCCTATTCATTGTTAGAAGCAAGTAACAAATGCTCTGCCTTTATACGGCCGTCATTAGTATTGATACTCAATCGGCAGGAATTTATCTCTGAATATCATTCCCATCAAAAACCATAGAAAAGGTGAGACATCCTGTTTGTTCTGATAGCCGAATCCGGAAACAACTAAAAGGATCATGAAACAGGCACGGATAATTTCGAGAAACATATCAACTGTTAGAAATAAGTGACAAACTTTCTGGAGAAAGTATGGATAATATACTTAGATATGGCGATACAGTAAAAATATTGAATAGCTTTCAAAACTGGGATGGTGGATATCTCAGTGTATATCATAATGATGATCGACCCGGTGCCAAACATAACGTGGTCACAGTAATTCCCTCTTTTTCTAATCCAGGAGGAATATGGCGAATAGAGTCAGGAACGGGAAAACCTATCGGCAGTGAAATAATTAATAACAATGTTATTTTACTTCACAATCTTTATCAATGTAATGGTAGTTACTTAACATGCTATGGTGACGCTGGCAATGAAGCACCAACGGAAATCTATCGGGTTAATACATCAGATATCAAGCTCCACTCCAAAGCGGCAATGTTATGGTCTATTAATCAGCAAAACGTTTCTCAGGATGGAAAAATTACAGACGAAGGTATTTTCGCTCTTTTTAATCGATATGATAAAAGAGGTTTTCTTGATACCTGTAACTATGCCACCTTCCCAAATTCGAAATATCAGGTGTTTACTTCTGGATCGACTCCGCGTTTGCCCCACACAGGCCTGTGGAAAATGGAAAAGGTCAATGATCCTTGTGCTCCTGACAAACCCTCCAATTGTGGCGGAGAATGCGGTACCAATGACACCGGTAAATATTGCTTCCAGTTACCTCAAAGTATCCGATTTGGCCTGACAGCTTACAATAATACGGGCACTCATCAGCAAACTATAAAAGTGTATATTGATGGCCTTCCGATAGATACATTAACCGGCAAAGGAACAACTACCAAATCCTATACATCAGGTACAGGCAACATCTGTATTGAAATTGAAGGAAATGGCAAACCATGTAAACTCCGTTATTCCTATAACACACTTGAAGGGAAACCAGGAGCAATCATTATTGGTGCTGAAAATGGTACTAATAATAACTACAATAACAGCATAGTAATATTACACTGGCCGTTGTTGTGAATTAAATATTTTTTAATTAATGACATTATTGGCAACGATAAGTTTCATCAATAAATTGAAGCGGCATTACGCCGCTTTTTTGTTATATCGCGAGCATAATTAATATATTACAGCATTATCTCACAAATAAAAACACATCTAATAAAACGCCAATGAAAATATAAAATAGTGTTCCAGACATTATTTAAGAGATATAAATCTTGTCACTTAGCATATATTTATATTTTCGCAAAAAAACAACCTAATTAAATCAATCAATAATTTATTAACATATAATCTTGCCTATAAGCCATCAATGTAATTAATATCAGAAACGCAAATCATCTTGTAACACCAGACATAAAATCAACATGGTGAAATTAAAACAAAAACAGTAGATTTGAATAATAGGTAGATTCACATAATAAGTGCAACATCGTTAATCTGGAAGTAAACATGTTCGTATTCCCTTAAATAATTCATTCGGTGTTTTCCCACCCCGTGTTTTCCGGGGGCGATTATTTAATCGGTTTACCA